>JBDSJJ010000085.1:0-6481 GCA_039917415.1 Candidatus Limnocylindria bacterium
CCAGGCACGCCGTAGAGTCGGCAGCGCCGGTCTCATCCCTCAAGGACAGCTCGGCGCAGTAGGCACCGGGCTCAAGAGCCTCTGCCAGCGGCGCTTCGAACAGCGTCTCCACGCCGGCGTAGACGCTGTCCATCAGCGCCGGCGCCGCCGCGAGTTGGGTCCCGACCGCGTCGCGCAGGATGAACTCACCGCTCGGCTTGAGATGCACGTTGCCGGTATTGGCCACCTCGAAAGTGACGAAGGAGCCGGCGTCCGCGCCCTTGTATCCGACCGCGCCGATCTCCATGCCCGCAGTCCGGGGTCCGGGAACATCAATGGCGATGGCCAGCGCCACTCGGTTGACCTGCTCGGCGGCGACCGACCCCGGGTTGCCCAGGTACGGGTCCGCGTTCTCTGTCACCAGGGCCGCGATGTAGTCTCCCGGCGGCGTGCCGGAGGGAACCGTCACGCTGAACTCGACGATCAGCGCCTCGTTGGGCCGCAGCACAACCTCGCGGGCAGGGTAATCGACCCAGTGGGTGGCCCCGGACGGAAACTCGCCGGCCAGCTCGGCGCCGAACCCGCCGTTGATGATGCTGTAGACATCGGCCGCGTACGTGCGAGCCAGGACATCCTCGTGGTCAAAGCTCGCGACCTCGACCTGCAGGTCGGCACGCTCGCCGGGTCGCAGGGTCAGGTCGAAGAACTGCCCATCCTGGCCGATCGGTGCCAGGCCCAGGCGTGCGGGCTCGTGCTCGGCGAGCGTCGGCGCCGCGACTCCCAAGACGAGCGCCACGGCCAACAGCAGACTGACGGTCGGCGGGCGGCTGCGGTTGTTCGTCATCGTGGCAAAGGGTAGTCGCCGCGGACCCACGACGGGCGGCCGCCGGTACTCGCCGGACGGACCGCCCGTGAAGCTGAGAGCGACCGCTTACGGCGCGGCGCTGATGGTGGTGGTCAGGGTTCCAGTGTACGTGCCGGCCGCGCTCTGGGCCGGGATCGCCAGGCTCACGTCGAGCGTCTGCGTGTACGTTCCATTCCCGAACAGAATCGCCGCCTGGAGGACCTTTCGAGCGGTGTCGAGGGTACCCACCGGGCTGATCAACGGCACCATGGGACCGCCAACGCCGTCGACGGCCTGACCCGCCGTGCGGGTGGCCGCACTGGCGGAGGTCAACGCAAGGTTCGCTGCCGGAACGTTCGAGCCGTTGTTGCCGCCGCTGTACACCCAATCGGATGACTGGATGGTCACATTCCAGCCGAGGTTGGACCCGGTGCTGTCGTCGGCGGTGAGGGTCAGGGTGCCCGTGCTGGTCGCGGCCGAATGGGAGTACACCACACTGGGCAGCGACAGGTTGGGGATGCTTGCGCTGCGGGTGCCAGCCGTGATGGTCTGGATCATATCGCTGGCAGCCACCGGCGCGATCGCCACCAATGCTGCCATTGCGGCGAGGGCCAGGCCGCCAAAGGCCGGTCGGCGAGTATGAATGCTGAACATGGCAGACTCTTCCCTATTATCCCGGAGATACCTCGCTCAGGCCGGTTACGCCACTTGCTCCTCCGGACCAGCATGGCGTCCATGTGGCCAATCCGGGATCAACGCATCCTCAGTCGATCAATTCGATTCGCGCGCCGATGGACATTTCCGTGTGCGCAGTTCGGACGGTAGATGCGCGCCCCATCGCGGCCAATAGGTGATTCGTCATTCGCCTGGTACTGCCCGCCACGGGTAGCCCAAAGGGGTCATGGCCGCAGCAGGTCCCTTCCCGTAGCCTCCGTGACATCCATTCACGAGGCGCATGACACGCGTGGGGAACCGCAACCGGCACGCCGGGCTTGTCCCAATCGCATTCCGAGACCTCTCACCCGGTCAGCGCCGGCTGATCGTCGCCGGTGTCATCGTGCTGGCGCTGCTCGTTGCGCAGGTGGGCCTCAGACCGCCATCCGAGAGCGCCGTGTGGGTGCGCGCAGAGCTCACCTTCGCCGCAGCCGTTTCGCTCATCCTCGGGGCGCTCTCGATCCGCGGCACCCGAGGGCGCATACGCCAGGTCCGTGGCTGGATCACGGTCGCCATGGGCCTCTGGCTCCTGGGCGAGCTGATCCGGGACCTCGAGATCGCGGTGGGTGTCGAAGGCGCCCCAAACCTGTCGGACATCCCCTTCATCGGCGTCCTGTTGTCCGCGGGGCTGGCGTACGTCGCCGCCCTTCGGGGCCGGCTGCGTCCGCGCGAAGAGCTGGCTGTTTACCTGGATGGCGCCATCGTCTTCTTCGCGACCGCCGCCGCCATGGTGACGGTGTTCGGCGAGGTGGCGAGCCGTACTCCGGCCGGCGCCGTCGCCCTGGCCTACGCCATCTTCTTCCTGGCCACTACCGGGGCCACGCTCCTCCTCGACCTGGCGGTTCGCGCCGAGCGCCGGCCGCACGGGGCATACGTCGTGCTCGTGGGCCTGGTGCTGCTGGGCGCTGGCTTCCTGCTGCGCCTCTCGCTGGCGTCACAGGGCGGTACAGATGAAGCGGCGGTGCCCGCTCATCTGCTCTCGCTCGGGGTGCTCATCGTTTCGCTGGGGACAATCACCTGGGACGATGTGATGGATCAGCATCCGGGCTACATCCGCCTGGCCGCCAGGCTGCGGGCCGCCATGCCGCTCGTTGCCATTGTACTCACGCCGCTGCTGATGGCCGCCCACTTCGTGCGCCAACTCGCCGGACCGGTTGGCGTCGTCAACATCGTCGCGATCGGTCTGGTGCTGGTCGCGGTGGCCGTTCGGCAGAGCATTCTGTTGAGCGAGAGCGAGGTGGCCGTCCAACGCGAGCAGGAGCTTGGCCGCGAGCTCTCGACCGCGGAGCTGAAGTACCGGCGCCTGGTGGAGCGCCAGCCCGGCGTTGTCTACATGGCCGAGCCGGGAGCCAGCGGGCGCTGGCACTTCGTGAGCCCGCAGGTGAAGACCATGCTCGGCTACGACCCCGAAGAATGGATCGCAGATCCGATGCTGTGGGCCTCGAGCATCCACCCCGACGACCGCGAGGCGGTCGTCTCGGCCGATGCGGCCGCCATCCAGCCGGGCAAGCTCACCCGCTTCGAGTACCGGATGTATCACCGTGACGGGCGCCTGATCTGGATTCTGGATGACGTCGCGGTGACCCGGTCGGAGGACGGCCAGCCGCTCCTCCAGGGCCTGCTGATCGACATCACCGCCGCCAAGCTGGCGGAGGAGGCGCTGCGCGCCAGCGAGGAACAGCAGCGCATGATCATCGACACCGCCAGCTATGCGTTCGTGGCGATCGACCAGGCGGGCCGCGTCGTGGAATGGAACCTGGAGGCCGAGCAGAGCTTCGGGTGGTCGCGTGACGAGGCGTTGGGAGCTGAGCTCGCCGAGCTCATCGTGCCTCCCGACCAGCGCGCGGCGCACCGCGAGGGCCTGCGTCGCTACGGAGCCACGGGCGAGGCACGCATCCTGTCCCGCCGGATGGAGCTCGAAGCGCTGCACCGCGACGGCCATCGATTCCCCGTCGAGCTCACGATCTGGCCCGTCAAGCACGGAGACGAGGTCCGGTTCAACGCGCTGATCGACGACATCACCGCGCGCAAGGAGCTCGAGGGTCAACTGCGGCACCAGGCGCTCCACGATTCGCTGACGGGACTCGCCAACCGGGCCCTTTTCGCCGACCGCATCCAGCACGCCCTCGACCGTGCCGGGCGTGAGCGGGACGTCTCCCCGGCCGTGCTGTTCCTCGACCTCGACGACTTCAAGACGATCAACGACAGCCTCGGTCACAGCGCCGGGGACGCCCTGCTGGTGGCGGTCGGGCGACGCCTCGAACGGATCCTCCGACCGGCAGACACCGCGGCGCGGCTTGGAGGCGACGAGTTCGCCGTCCTGCTCGAGGACGTCCTGACCGAAACGCCGCAGGCCGTGGCCGCTCGCCTGCTCGAAGCGTTCGAGCGGCCATTCAGCATCATCGGCAAGCAGGTCCAGGTCCACGTCAGCATCGGCATTGCCCAGGATCCGACCGGCTCCGCCGGCCCGGAAGAGCTCCTGCGCAATGCGGACCTGGCGATGTACGTGGCGAAGCAGCGCGGCAAGGGTCGCTACGAGCTCTACGAGGATCGCATGCACGAGCAGGCACTGCGGCGGCTCGACCTCAAGGCGAACCTGGCGCGCGCCATTGCCGAGGACCAGCTCGAAGTCTTCTACCAGCCGATCGTGGAGCTGACCGAGGGATCACTGATCGGCTTCGAGGCGCTCCTGCGGTGGCGCGATCCGGATGGTCAGTTCGTGCCGGTCAACGAGGTCATCGAACTGGCCGAGGAGACCGGACTGATCGCACCGATCGGCCGATTCGTGCTGAACATTGCGTGCCGGCAGGCCAGCGATTGGGCCCCCGGTTCAGAAGGGCCGTTGCACGTCGCCGTCAACGTCTCAGCGTCACAACTCGCGCAGGGAACGGTCGTGGCCGACGTGCGCGCGGCGCTGCGTGTGAGCGGCCTCGATCCATCGGCGCTCGTGATCGAGATCACCGAGACCGCGCTCATCGACGACAGCCTGGCCGCCCTGCGCGAGCTGCGCCAGCTTCGCAAGCTCGGCGTCCGCCTGGCGCTCGACGACTTCGGGACCGGGTACTCGTCGCTCGGCCGCCTGCGCCACCTGCCCTTCCACATCGTGAAGATCGACCGCAGCTTCGTGTCCCGGATCACGCAGGATCCCGAGGGCGCCGTCGTGCAATCGATTCTCGAGATGGCGAAGACCATGGGACTGGAGGTCGTGGCGGAGGGCATCGAGACGCAGGCCCAACTGGCCGCGGTGCGCGCTCGCGGGTGCCGGCTGGGCCAGGGATTCTACTTCTCCCGCCCGGTTCCTCCCGAGGCGGTGGACGCGATCGTCGCCGTGGGTCGGCTCCCGCTGCCGCGGCGCCGGCTGCACGCCGTCGCAGCGCCGGGTGCCTGACCCGGCCCGGCGGACCTGCTAGGCTGCCGCGCCATGAAGATCGGTGAGTGGGACAACCTCGGCAAGGCTCGCGGGATGATCCAGCGCCGGCTCGGAGACCTGCGGGCCGACGAGTACGCCGCACACGTGAACCTGAATCAGGAGAGCGGTCGCATTCGCGTCCTGGTGGCCACCGATATCGGCCTGCTTGACTTCAACTACATGCCGGCCGGCTCCGATCCGAGCGGCGCGTGGATCCTTCGCGGACAGGCCCTGCGCTGGGGATCGGTCCGTGGCCTGCGGCTCCAGTCCGATGCGCAGATCGACGAGGTCTCCGGCCGCGACCAGTCCATCTGGCGTTTGGTTGCCGAAGACCCTCGGATCGAGCTCAGCGTCGCGAGCGACGCCGAGGACCAGCCGATCGAAGGCCTGCTCGATTTCGCCAGGGCGTGCTTCAAGTACGGCGGCTGAGGGTCCTCAGCCCGATCGCGCCGCCGCGAGGTAGAGCGTGCCGAAGGGAATGCGGAGGATGCCGGAGGCGTCGCGCGGCGTGACGGCCAGCATCTCGTCCGTCATGGAGCGGTGCTGCGCCTCGGTCAGCCCGGATGCGAGCGCCCCTCGCGTGCCGATCTCGCGCCATAGGCGAAAGCTGGCGTCATCCGGTAGTCCGATCGCGGTGGTCGGGTCGTCCTCGACCGTCACCTCGATCCACCCCGCGTCCGTCGCCTGCCCGCGGAGGCCATCCGCCGTCGGGTAACGTGGCGACCGAGCCACGCCGTATCGGGCGTAGATCTCGGCGTACAGCGCGTGCGGACTGGCCTCGAGCGGACCGGGAACGGACAGGCTGAGGCGTCCTCCGGCGCGCGTGACGCGGCGCCACTCGCGCAGCGCAGCCGCGTGGTCGGTGGCGAAGTTCAGGGCGTGGCAGGCGATCACCACGTCGAATGCATCGTCGCCGAAGTCGAGCGCCGCGAAGTCCATCGCGGCGAAGGCGACGCCGGAGACCTCACGACGTGCGATCTCGAGCATCCCCGCGGCCGCGTCGATCCCGGTGACGTCACGGCCGTCGCCTCGCGCGGCCGCGGCGGCGCTGCCGGTGCCCGTGCCGATGTCCAGGACTCGCTCCCCCGGTCGCAATCGGGCGCGTCGCACCACCTCCAGTGCCATGACCCGCACGGATGGCGCCATCGTGGCCGCGTAGCCAGCGGCCGTTGCGCTGAACCGCTCAGCCGGGCTCGACATGCCTCAGGCCCGGTGGCGGTCCACGAACCGCTCGATGCGGTCCATGGCCTCGACGATCTCCTCGTATGCCGTGGCATAGCAGACGCGGACATGACCGGCGCCTGAAGGCCCGAAGGCCGTGCCGGGGACCACGCCCACTCGCTCCTCCTCGAGAAGTCGCTCCGCAAAGGTCGTCTCATCCAGGCCGGTCGCCTCGGAGACCTGGGGGAAGCAGTAGAAGGCGCCCATCGGCTCGAAGCAGTGGAGCCCGATCTCGTTGAACCGATCGGTCATGTACCGTCGCCGGCGGTCGTACTCGGCGCGCATGGCCTGGACGTGCGGCTCGCCGCTGCGCA
>JBDSJJ010000086.1:0-10165 GCA_039917415.1 Candidatus Limnocylindria bacterium
ATGGTGGGCGTCAGCCGCGCTCACCGCGATCGGGTGGCCGACCTCCCGATGGTCGTTTCCGCGATCAGGGAGGCGTCGGCTGGACCGCACATGCCCTGTCGCGGGTGTGACACTCTTGACGGGGCGGGGACAGGCGTAGACCATTGGCGTGACCAAGGTCGACCGCCCTGCGCCCAGAGGGACCTGTTGTGCCTGACCACGACCTCGCGATCGCGAGCCTGCGACGATGTGCGCTGTTCGCTCATGTCGATGACGACCGCCTTCGCACCCTGGTGGGGCTGACCCGGCCTCGGCGGTTCCGCCGCAACGAGGTGATCTTCCACCAGGACGACGTCGGCGACGCTCTGCACATCGTGGTCGACGGCGGGGTGAAAATTGTCCTTCCCTCGCCGGAGGGTGATGAGGCGATCATCGCCAGCCTCAAGCCCGGCGACTTCTTCGGGGAGCTCGCCCTGCTCGATGGCTCACCGCGCTCGACCACCGCCACCGCCATGGAGGCGACCGAGACGCTGTCGCTGTCCCGCGACCAGTTTCTCAATCTCATCTCGGGTGATCCTCGGCTCGTGACCGCACTACTCCGCGCGCTGGCCGGCGAGCTGCGTCGGCTGACGGGACATGTCGAGGAGCTCCACTTCCTGGACCTCGCTGGCCGTCTCTCCATGCGTCTTGCTCGCCTGGCCCGCGCCAGCGATCCAGATGCGGCCGGGCGGGTCGAGCTTGACTGGCCGTTCACCCAGTCCGACCTCGCCGCCATGATCGGAGGCACGCGCCAGAGCGTGAACAAGCTCCTGAGCGGGCTCGTCGACGAGGGGCTCGTCAAGATCGAGCATGACACGCTGGTGATCGACGATCTGCCTGCCCTCGAGGCGCGCGGTGCGCGCTGACATGTCGCGTTTCGGACACTTCGGCTGTCGTCGGCGCGATTCATCGGCTTGCGGGCGGCCGATACGATGAGCGGAGCGCGGTACCACTGCCGCCACCGCCACAGGAGGTTCGCGCGTATGAGGCATCACCCAACCGCACCAGCTCGGCGGCAAGTCACTCGCAGACCGCAAGGAAGAGGGATACACATCATGACGGACCAGCGCGACGACGATGTCGAAGGCCACACGACTAGGCGACGTGGACTGACAGACGAGCCCCAGGCAGAGGAGCCCCAGGGCAGCAGCTTCCGGAGCGGCATCTCCGACGACGACGCCAAGGGCATCAGCGACGACGACGATGTCGAGGGTCACGGGAACCGCCTCAAGGGCATCAGCGACGACGACGACGACACCGAGGGCCACGTGATGAACCTCAGGTAGCAGGACGCTACCTGTGGACCAGGAAACCCAAGCCGCGCTCGCCGCACTCGTTGCGGCGGCGCGGCGTTCTGACGTCGGGCGTCGCCTCCAGGGAGACATCGAGACGAAGCTGCTCCAGAGCATCGTGGATGCAACGGTTCAGCTGTTCGATGCCGAGGCCGCGTCCATCGCACTCTTCGAGCAGGATCCCGACCGGCTCGAGTTCCGTGTGGCTGCCGGCGAGCAGGGAGCAGGCGCCATCGGCCTCACCGTCCCGCCAACCCAGGGCATCGTCGGCTTCGTCTATTCGACCGGGCAGGCCATCTCCCTGTCGGACGTGGCCAACGACCCGCGATTCAACCGTGGCGCTGCCGAGCAGACCGGTTACGTCCCCCGCTCGATCGCCGCCGCGCCCCTCCTGGATGAGCAGGGGACCCTGGGCGTGCTCCAGGTCCTCGACAAGCGCGGATCGCCCACCTTCTCGCTGCGTGACATGGAGCTCATCGCGGTCTTTGCCAGCCAGGCGACGGTGGCCATCGGCGCCGCGCGAGTGCAGCGCGACACCGAGAGCCTCCTGCGGGGGGTCCTCCAGCACATGGGATCGGAGCTGGATGTCGATGCGGTGGAGGCCCTCGTCGCGGCCGGTACCCAGGGCCTCGACGCGGATGATGAGGCGCCGTTCTGGCGGCTGGTTGACCAGGTTTCGCGCCTGCGGTCGCTGACGGACCGCGAGATCGCGCTGCTCACCGACGTCCTCGACGTGGTCGCGAACCACGCGACCCGGGCACGGCGCACCGGGTACGGTCGGTGACCGAGCCGCTCCCGGCATGGTCCGAGCCGTTCGTCGATCCGAAGGGCTCGCTCCGACGCAGCCTGCGGCTCCGTGGCCTCACCCGTGAGTGGGCGTGGGGCGGCGCCACCGGCAGGGGAGTGCGCGTCGGGATCATCGACTCCGGGCTCGAGAACGACCATCCTCAGCTGCACGGTCGCGTCGTCGAAAACGTCACGGTCGAAATCGCTGACGGGGAGCCCGACGTCGTCCCCGACGGCGGCGTCGACATGTTCGGCCACGGGACCGCGTGCGGCGCGATCATCGTGGGATTGGCGCCGGAGGTGGAGCTCGTTTCGATCCGCGTCCTCGGCCCGGATCTGCGAGGCAAGGGCAGCGCGTTCGCCGCGGGCCTGGAGTGGGCGATCGAGCACGGCCTGCAGGTTTGCAATCTCAGCCTGTCATCGAAGAGCGAGTCGCTGTATCCGATCTTCCACGACCTCGCCGATCGCGCCTACTTCCAGGGCACCGCGCTGGTCAGCGCCGCGAATAACGTCCCCGCCCCGAGCTATCCGTCGCTCTTCTCCTCCGTCCTGTCGGTGGCCGCGCACGCGGAACCGGATCCCTATCGCGTGTACTACAACCCGTCGCCCCCGGTTGAGTTCGGGGCGTGGGGCGTCGACGTTCCGATCGCCTGGAAGGACGGAGGGACCACCGTCGCCACCGGGAACAGTTTCGCTGCCCCGCACGTCGCCGGGCTGGTGGCGCTCATCCTGTCGAAGCACCCGGGCCTGAGCCCGTTCGAGGTCAAGGCCATTCTCGCCAGCGTCGCGGACAACCCCGGACGTCGGAAGGCGCCACGCGGGCGCACCGGCGGCCGCGCATGAGCATGGTGACCACATACATCGACCTGTTCCGTCGAAATCGGGCGCTGGCTCGACTGCTTGCCGGTGAGTTCATCTCCGGCATTGGCGACTGGCTGTACCTCGTCGCGGTGCTGGTGGTCGTCTACTCGGAGAGCAACGACCCTGTCCTGCTCGGCGTGGTCGGGGCAGCACGCATCCTGCCCTACGTGCTGCTCTCCGTCCCGGCCGGGATCGTGGCGGACCGCTTCGACCGGCGCGTGGTGCTGCTCGTCACGGACGTGGCGCGCGGGATCCTCATGCTCTTCCTCGTGGCCGCGGTGGTCGTCGGTGCGCCGACGCTGGTGATCATCGGGGTCTCGATCCTGGCCGCGTGCTTCTCGACGTTCTTCGGACCGGCCATCGCGTCGCTGCTCCCGACCCTGGTCGAAGAGAGTGACCTGGGACCGGCCAACAGCGCATGGGCGACGCTCGACAACGTGGCATTCATCGTGGGCCCGGCGTTGGCGGGCGTCCTGCTCGCCAGCGGTGGGCTCGAGTTCGCCTTTCTCCTGAACGCGGTCTCGTTCGCGGTTGTGGCCGTGGTCCTGTGGCGCCTTCCGGTGCCCCGGCGCCAGGCGCCGGTCAACGCCGACACCGGATCTGAGACGGCGGCCCCCGGCGGTGGCTGGCGCGAGCTGGTTCGTCCGCTCGCCGGACCGTTCATCCTGGATTCCGCCACCAGCCTGGTCGGTGGCGGGGTCGGTGTGCTGACGGTGGTGATCGCGGTCGACGTGCTCAACTCCGGCGACGCCGGGACGGGATACCTCAATGCCGCCACGGGGGTCGGCGGGGTCGTGGCCGGGATCGCCGGAGGCGCGCTCCTCGCACGGCGTCTCGGCGTTCCGTACCTTATCGGCGGCGTTGCGGGTGGCGCCGGGCTCGCCTGGCTGGCTCTCGCCGGCGATCTGCTGACCGCCATGCTCGCCATCGGCGTCGCTGTCGGAGGCTTGCTACTGCTGGATGTCGTCAACACCACGATGATCCAGCGCGCGGTTCCCGACGAGCTCCGCGGACGCGCCATGGGGATCCTCCAGACGACGTCGGCCATCCTCTACTCCCTTGGCTCGCTGCTCATGCCGCTCATGGCGGGCATCTACGGCGTCCCGCCGGTCCTGATCGTGTCCGCGATCATCACCGGCTCCGCCGTCGGCGTGGCCATGCTTCTCACTCCACGCGAGGCGAACCCGCCAGAGCTCGACGCGGCGCGCACCCGGCTGCTTGCCCATCCGATCTTCGCCGGGCTGCCGCTCGCGCGCCTTGAGGTCGCCGCACGTCAGCTGGTGGAGATGCCGATGGCCAAAAGTGAGGTGGTCGTCCGGCAGGGCGACGTCGCCGATCGGTTCTACCTAGTCGGAGATGGCACGCTTGCCGTCAGCCAGTCGCGCGTCGACGTACCCGACGTTCACCTGCGCGAGCTCGGTCCGGGCGACGTGTTCGGCGAGATCGGGCTGCTCCGCCGTTCCCCGCGGACCGCGACGGTGACCGCGACCACCCCCGGCACGCTGCTCGCCCTCGAGGCCGAGGAGTTCCGAAGCCTGGTTGGCGCCGGGCCGGGTCTCAGCACCCGCCTCCTGGACATGTATCGCGGCGCGCTCTCGCGCACCTGACGCTCAGGTCGGGAGATCCCCGGTCAGCAGGCGCCGATACGAGTCGTAGCGAGCCTCGGCCACGGCGCCTGACTCGACCGCCGACCTTAGCCCGCAGCGCGGCTCGTGCAGGTGCGTGCAGTCGTTGAAGGCGCAGGCACCGAGGTACGGACGGAACTCGGGGAAGCAGTTGGCCAGCTCGGTGGCGGGAATCTGCCACAGGCCGAGCTCACGGATCCCGGGAGTGTCCGCGACGTAACCCCCGTCCGGACCCTCGACCGGGAGGAGCTCCGCGTGCGTGGTGGTGTGCTTTCCCTTGTGCAACGCCTCGGACACCTCCCCGGTGGCCAGCTGGAGGCCGGGCTGCAACGCGTTGAGTAGCGTCGACTTCCCCACCCCGGACGGACCGGTGATGATCGAGAGCTGCCCCCTGAGACGATCCCGCATCTGGTCGAGGCCGGCCCCGGTGACGGCGCTGGCGTAGATGACGTCGTAGCCGACGGCCATATACGGCGCGAAGCGATCCTGCGCTTCGGCCTGGGTCACCAGGTCGATCTTGTTCGCGACGAGAACGACCGGTACCTCGTTGTACTCGGCCACCACCAGGAAGCGGTCGATGAGGCGCGGGTTCGGCGGAGGCCGATCGCAGGAGAAGACCGCGACTACGAGGTCCGCGTTCGCGACCATCACGTCCTCGCGCCACGTCCCGCGGGGGCCTGGTTGGCGGCGGCTGAACCGTCGAGTCCTCGGCTCCACCGACGTCACGGCCCCCGTGCCGTCGTCGAGCCGCTCTACCGTGACCCGGTCGCCGATCACGGCGATGTCCGACGCCTGCCGTTCCTTCTTCATCCGGCCTCGCAGCCGCGCCTCGATCAGATCGCCCTCGTCGGTCTTGATCGTGTAGAAGCCGGAACGAGCGCGCAGGACCAGGCCTGAGAGGAGGGCGCGATCTTCGGGGGGCGACATCCGCCCGAGTCTAGCCGCGACGGTAGGATGGGAATGTGGACGATCTCGCGGACCGCTACGCGCGGCTTGTCGCGCACTGGGACGCGCGCGTCGTCCAGCCCGCCGACCGAGTATGGGTAGCCTCCGAGGCGCGCGCGGTTGCCGCCCAGACTGATTCGACCTGGTACCGCGTCCAGTCGCTGGCGTTGGCCGCAGCCGCCGATGCCATGGACGGCCTACCCCTCGACGTGCGTGTGCTCCTTGATGCCGGCCCGCCGCCCCCGGACAAGTCGGCTCTGGCGCGGCTCTCCGATCGCCTGCCCGGCGATGGCCCGGTCGCCGCGCGGTTGGCAGCGCACCGCGAGGCAACCACCGTTCCACCCGAGCGGGTGGGCAGCGTGGCCGAGGCGCTGCTCGCGCTCCTCCAGCGGCGCGCGGCGGACGACCTTGACCTTCCCGCGGCGATCCCGCCGCTAACGGTCGTGGTGGCGACTGACAATGACCGAACCCGCCGCGCGCGTTTGGAGCGTGGGGGACGCGCCCATCGACTTGTCCTGGACGGGAGGCGGCGCTGGACCATTGGTAGCCTCACCCGGGCCGTTGTCGCGGCCGGAGTCCCCGGCGGCCACCTCGTCGACGCCCTTCGGCCGACGATGCCGGTCTGGTCGCCGAGCCCGCAGACGACGGTCGATCACGGCATGCACGCGGTGGCCCGCGAGGTGCTGCTCGGCGACCATGAGTTCGCGTACGAGCTCACGCGCATCGGCCGGGGCAATGGGCTTCTGTTGTCCGGGCCATCGGTTGTGGAGGTAGAACGCGCGCTCGACGAGCTGGCCCCATCGTTCGCATCGGTCGCGATGTCCGGCCGGTCCCATGCGTCCGCACTCACCGAGCTGGGGGTCGACGAGGAGCGGGCTCGGGCGCTCCTCACGCGCTGGAGGGATCCGCTGGCGCGAGCCGAATGCATGGCGCGGGCCGCCGGGCCGCCCATTGTCCGCGCGTGGTTGGTGCGGGTCGGTCAGACCTCCGGCCTCGGCCGCCTCATGCGGGAGTGGATCGTCCCGAGTGAGCTGGGAGGTACGCCGGCCGGTGTCTGATCGGCTCCTCACAGTGGACGTGCTCCTGGTGGGCGGGGGAGTCGCATCGGTCCGTTGTGCCCGAGTGCTGCGCCGCGAGGGATTCGTGGGCTCAGTCCTGCTGGTCACCGAGGAGCAGCATCTGCCGTACAACCGGCCTCCGCTCTCCAAGGAAGCACTCGCGGATCTGGTACCGACCGACCTGCTGCTCGCCGAGCCGGCGCGGTGGTACGACCGTCGGGACATCCAGGTCGAGACCCGACGCAGGGTCGCATCGATCGACCGAATTCGCAGGGTCGCCGAGCTCGAGGACGGCAATCAGGTCTCGTTCGACATGCTCCTTTTGGCCACGGGAGCGACCCCACGCCTCCCGCCGATCACCGGTGTCGAGCGAGCCCAGGTCCTGCGAACGCTCGACGATGCTGCCGCGCTGAGGGCCACTGCTCCGCCGGGCAGCGCCGTGGCGATCATCGGTGGCGGCTTCATCGGTGTCGAGGTGGCGGCCACTCTCGCGATCCGCGGCGTGCACGTCACGCTGCTCGAGGCGGCCGACGAACTGTGGGGAGGATCCCTGGGTCACGCCTTGTCCGGGTGGGCCGAGGAAATCCTCGCCCGGCTTGGCGTGAGGGTGCGCCTCGGGACAGCCGCTACGGCGATCCACGCCGGATCGGTCGCCATTGGCGGCGAACGGGTCGAGGCCGATGCGACGCTCATGTGCGTTGGGGTGACCCCTCGCGAAGAGCTCGCGCGCGCATGTGGCCTTCCGTGCGACGACGGCATCCTTACCGATCGGCGGCAGGCCACCACGGACCCGGCGGTATTCGCGGCCGGCGACGTCGCACGCGTGGCCGGCCGGCGAATTGAGCACTGGCATGCGGCTCGCGAGGGCGGGGAGCGTGCCGGGCTGGCCATGCTCGGGCGCGAGCTACCGCCCCTCCGTGCTCCGTGGGTCTTCAGTGACGTCGGCGAGCACCACTTCGATGTCGTGGGGACTCCCTCCGGGGCGCAGCGATCCGAGGTGCTGTCCGATCGCCCCGGGGCGATAGTCGTCGCGTGGCTGGCGGACGGCGATCGCGTCGCCCAGGCAGCCGCGACCGACGGGGCATTTGACGTCGACTCGGTGCGGCAGCTCATCGAACGGGGCGGAACGCTATCCGACCTCGAGGGCCTTCGAACTCCCACCTGACGAGCCGCCGACTATCGCTGATTCGGATCGTTCGAGCCTCCGTATCAGAGTGCATGGATTGGACATACCCCACCTCGAGTGACGAGCGGCGGGCCCAGGGGATCGCCGAGATCGCCGAGCGGCTCGTGAGCGAGGTCGGTGATCGACAGCTCGAAGGCACCCGATTCACGTACGACGCGCGGGAGATGCTGCGAGCGACCCGCGAGATCGAGGGATCGCTCGCATCCGGCGGCCGTCTGTGGGTCGGTTTTCAGCGTGCGTCGAAGCTCGAGCATGAGTGCGAACGCTATGCGGCGATAACGAGCCAGGGGGCGGACGTCGTCGCCTTTGGAACGGGGGAGCCGACGCTGCCGCCCGAGGTGTCCCTGCGCTGGGTTGCGCTGGAGCCGACGACCGACCGGCTCGAAAACCAGTGGTTCCTCATCACGACCGCCCCGGAGCCGATCGGCTTCGTGAGTTGGGAGGTATCCGACCCGGATCGGTTCGGCGAGGGCGGCATCAGCGCACCCGACAAGCGGTTCGTCGGCTTCGTGACGAGCGACCGGCGCGTGATCGACGACCTCGTCGACTATTTGGACAGCGTCGCCAAACGTGGATCCGAGTCGTGAGACGCACGGTCCTACTTGCCACCGACGATGGGCGTCAGCCGGCATACGCCGAGATGCGGGGCGCTGCGCTTAGCTGGGCCCGCGATGAGGGCCATCGCGTCATCCTCTACGACCGGTCGGCCGAGTCGTACTTCGTGGATCCGTACCCGAGTGGGACCTGGACCGCAGACGTCGCCGACGGTCCCACCCGCGAACAGCTGCTGACGGCCACCGACCTCGAGATTCTCGGGCGGCACTACCTTGCCGAGCAGGTCCGCCTGGCCAGCGCTGCGGGGTCAGACGTCACCGCGTGGCTACCGCTGAAGCCCGGACCCGCTGGCATGGCCGAGGCGATCGAGCGGTTCGGGGCGGACCTGGTGATTCTGCCGACGTCGACCGCCGAGCCGACACTCTTCGATCGGGTTCGCGGCAATACGCTCGAGCGGTTCCGCTCAGCCCTCACGGTCGAGGTGGCTCTCGCAGACAGGAGCGGCGTACACCGCGAGCGCGCGCCGGCTTCCTCATGACCCAAGCTCCGCATGCCCGGTTGACCGCGATACGACCCTGACGGACAATGTGGGCGTAACACCGACCAAATCAGTCGGGATTCGCAGAGCAGCGAACCCGGCGCGAGCCCACGAGGAGCGCATGGCCCTTCCGAATCCCGCCCTGAACGAGATCCCCGGCGGCTACAAGTACGGCTGGCATGACGATGAGAAGCCCCTCCAGATCTTCCAGAAGGGGCTGGACGCCGGAGTCGTCGCCAAGATCAGCAAGGTCAAGGACGAGCCGAAGTGGATGACCGATCTGCGACTCAAGGCCTATCGGCATTTCGAGTCGCGCCCGATGCCGATGTGGGGCGGCGACCTGGCGGGGATCGACTTCCAGGACATCTACTACTACGTCACCGGCACCGACAAGGCCGTCCAGAATTGGGACGACGTTCCCGACTACATCCGGCGCACGTACGACAAGCTCGGCATCCCGGAGGCGGAGAAGAAGTACCTCGCCGGCGTCGGCGGCCAGTACGACTCCGAGGTCGTCTACCACAACATCCGCGAGGATCTCGAGAAGCAGGGCGTGATCTTCCTCGGCACCGACCAGGCGCTGAAGGAGCATCCCGAGCTCTTCCGTGAGTACTTCGGAACGGTGATTCCGGCCAACGACAACAAGCTGGCCGCGCTCAATACCGCCGTCTGGTCGGGCGGCTCGTTCATCTACGTTCCGAAGGGCGTCCACGTCGAGCTTCCGCTCCAGGCTTACTTCCGGATCAACACCCAGAACATGGGCCAGTTCGAGCGCACCCTGATCATTGCCGACGAGGGCTCGAGCGTGCACTACGTCGAGGGCTGCACCGCCCCGACGTATTCGACCGCCAGCCTGCATAGCGCCGTAGTCGAGATCATCGTGAAGAAGGGCGCCCGAGTCCGCTATACGACGATCCAGAACTGGAGCGCGAACGTCTACAACCTCGTCACCAAGCGGGCCGTGGCCCACGAGGACGCGGTGATGGAATGGGTGGACGGCAACCTCGGCTCGAAGCTGACGATGAAATACCCGTCCATCTACCTGCTGGGTGAGCGCGCGCACGGCGAGGTCCTCAGCATCGCCTTCGCCGGCGACGGCCAGCACCAGGATGCCGGCGGCAAGATCATCCACGCCGCGCCGAACACGACATCGTTGATCACCAGCAAGTCGATCAGCAAGGGCACCGGCCGCACCTCCTACCGTGGCCTGATCAAGGTCTATCCCGGCTGCGAGAAGTCGAAGTCCACGGTCCGGTGCGACGCGCTGATCCTGGACGAGAGCGCGCGCTCCGACACGTATC
>JBDSJJ010000087.1:0-33046 GCA_039917415.1 Candidatus Limnocylindria bacterium
GCGTCACCGGCATGAGCAAGGGCCACGGCTTCACCGGCGTGATCGCCCGACACAACTTCAAGCGCGGGCCGAAGTCGCACGGCTCCGATCATCATCGGGCTCCCGGCTCGATCGGCGCGGGGACCTATCCCGGCCGCGTCTGGAAGGGGACCCGCATGCCCGGTCACATGGGCAACGAGCAGGTGACCGTCCAGAAGCTCAAGGTCGTGAAGATCGATCCGGAACGCAACCTGATCCTGGTCAAGGGTGCGGTGCCCGGGGCGCGCAACGGCCTGCTGCTCGTGCAGAAGGCGAAGTAGACGATGCCCCAGACGACGATCCTGAAGGCTGACGGCAAGGAGGGCGGCAAGGTTGATCTTGCCGAGACGCTCTTCGCCGCGCCGATCAGCGAAGCCCTCATCCACCAGGCCGCGATCCGTCAGCTCGCCGGCCGGCGTGTCGGCACTTCCGACACCCTGACCCGCGGCGAGGTCAACGGTGGGGGCAAGAAGCCGTGGCGCCAGAAGGGGACCGGCCGCGCCCGACAGGGCACCAAGACGGCACCCCACTGGGTCGGCGGCGGCGTGGTCTTCGGGCCGCACCCGCGCAGCTACGCGCAGAAGATGCCGTCGAAGATGCGCCGCAGCGCGCTGCGTGGCGTGCTCTCGGCCAAGCAGGCCGACGGTGCGGTGCGCGTCGTCGAGGGTTTCGACCTCGATGAGACCAAGACGAAAGCGATGCTCGGACGGCTCAGCGCCTGGAAGGCGGAGGGCAAGGTCCTCGTCATCCTGGCGGCGCGCGATCCGCGCGTCGAGCTCGCCGCCCGGAACCTGCGCGAGGTGCGCGTGATCCTGGCCGACAGCCTCAACGTCGTCGACCTGCTCGACGCCGACACGCTCGTCTTCACCCGGGACGCGCTGACCCGGGCCCAGGAGGTGTACGCATGACCGCAATGAGCCTGCACGACGTGCTCCTGCGCCCCGTGATCAGCGAGAAAAGCACGCTCGAGACGGAGCGCAACAACTACACGTTCGCGGTCGCCCGCGACGCCAACAAGTTCCTCATCAAGGCAGCCGTCGAGTCCGAGTTCAAGGTGACCGTCCTCGGCGTGCGAGTCGTCAGCGTCCGGCCCAAGCAGAAGCGGCGCGGCCGCAAGACGATGGGCGTGGTTCCGGGCTGGAAGAAGGCCATCGTGACGATTGCGCCTGGTGACAAGATCGAACTCTTCGAGGCCGTCTGACGATGCCACTTCGCAACTACCGACCGACATCGCCGGGCATCCGCCAGATGACTCGCTCGACGTTCGAGGAGATCACTGCCGACAGCCCGCACAAGCCGCTTACCGAGAAGCTCGTACGCCGCGCCGGCCGCAACAGCCAGGGCAAGCTGACCGTTCGGCACCAGGGCAGTGGCCACAAGCGGCAGTACCGGATCATCGACTGGAAGCGCGATAAGTTCGAGGTGCCGGCGAAGATCGCCACGATCGAGTACGACCCGAACCGATCGGCGCGCATCGGGCTCCTGCACTACGCCGACGGCGAGAAGCGCTACATGCTTCTGCCGCATGGGCTGAACGTGGGCGACACCGTTGCCGCCGGCCCCGATGTCGAGGCGCGAACCGGCAATGCGCTTCCGCTCAACAGGATCCCCTTGGGCACCCAGATCCACAACATCGAGCTGATCGCCGGTCGCGGCGGCCAGATCGTGCGGAGCGCCGGCAGCAGCGCGCAGCTGCTCGCCAAGGAGTGCAACTTCGCCACCATCCGGCTGCCGTCGAACGAGGTGCGCCGAGTGCGCATCGAGTGCATGGCGACCGTCGGCCAGGTGAGCAATCTCGACCACGAGAACCAGAAGATCGGAAAAGCTGGCCGCTCGCGGCACATGGGTCGTCGGCCGCAGGTGCGCGGCTCGGCCATGAACCCGCGCGACCATCCGCATGGCGGCGGTGAGGGCAAGCAGCCCACGGGAATGCCGCCGAAGACCAAGTGGGGTAAGCCGGCCATGGGCCTGCGAACCCGTGTCAAGAAGAACAAGAGCAACAAGCTGATCGTCCGCCGTCGATACGGACGGGGTTAGGAGCGTAAAAGATGAGTCGTTCCGTCAAGAAGGGACCTTTCGTCGACGCGCGCCTGCTCGGCCGCATCGACGACATGAACAAGCGCAGCGAGCGCAAGGTGCTGAAGACCTGGTCGCGGGCCAGCGTCATCTTCCCGCAGATGATCGGCCACACGATCGCCGTGCATGACGGCCGTCGTCACGTGCCGGTCTTCATGACCGAGAACATGGTCGGACATCGCCTCGGCGAGTTCGCCCCCACACGAACCTATCGCGGCCACGGCAAGGCCACCGACCGCTCGACGTCGCTGAAGTAGGTGGATCGATGCGAGTGAGTGCGACCGCGAAGTACATCCGGATCAGTCCGCGCAAGGTGCGGCTGGTCACCGACCTCATCGCGGGAAAGCCCGTCGAGGAGGCCGCGGCCATCCTGCGCTTCATGCCGAACGCGGCGGCGAAGGACGTGGCGAAGGTGCTGAAGAGCGCCACTGCCAATGCGGAGAATAACTACAACCTGTCGGCCGACGAGCTGCGCGTGGTGAGCGCAGTCGCCGATGAGGGACCGACCCTCAAGCGCTGGCGCCCGCGGGCCCAGGGCCGAACATTCGGAATTTTGAAGCGAACCAGTCACATCACCGTCGCCGTGGCTGACCGAGAGGAGTCGTAGATGGGTCACAAGGTTCACCCCTACGGCTTCCGGATCGGCATCATCAAGCCCTGGCTGGCGAAGTGGTACGCGGACCGCGACTACGCGACCCTGCTCCAGGAAGACATGCGGATCCGGGAGCTGGTTGCGAAGCAGCTGTCGAACGCGAGCGTCAGCCAGGTCGAGATCGAGCGCGGCATCAACCATGTCACCGTGACGGTGCACACGGCAAAGCCGGGAATCGTCATCGGCAAGGGCGGCGCGAACGTCGAGGCCCTGCGCACGAACGTCGGCAAGCTGACGAAGAAGAAGGTCAAGCTCGAAATCAAGGAGATCCTCCAGCCCGAGCTTGACGGCATGCTGCTGGCCCAGAACGTGGCCGGCCAGCTCGAGCGGCGCATCGCCTTCCGCAAGGCTATCAAGCAGTCAATCCAGCGCACGATCAAGGCCGGCGCCAAGGGCGTGAAGATCCAGGTCTCCGGCCGCCTCGGTGGCTCCGAGATGTCTCGCACCGAGTGGGACAAGGAAGGCAGGATTCCGCTGGGCACGCTTCGCGCCGACATCAGCTACGGCGTCGTCCATGCGCACACCACCTACGGACGTATCGGTGTCAAGGCCTGGGTCTACCGCGGCGAGCAGCTCGGCGAGCGTCCTGGCAGTGCCCGGACCGAGCCGCGCGCTCCGCGGCGGGGTGCCCCCGGCACCCGCCCACGCCCGGCTGTCAAGACCAATGGCGGCTCGGGATCGGCCGCGCCGGCATCGGTTCCCGATGTCCAGGATCAGCCGGTGTCGAACGTCGCACCCGAGCAGCGAGCCGCGCCCGTCGCTCGGCCCGAAGTGACTCCCGCCGCGACAGCGGCTGAAACATCCGCGCCCGTGGCTGATGCACCGGCCGTGAGTGCGAAGGCACCCGTAATGGCCGCGGCCGAACAGGATGCACCCGCCAGGGCCGAGACCAGGGCCGAGACCAAGGCCGAGGGTGACGCCCCGGCCGCCGCGCCGGCGAAGGCGTCCAAGGCCAAGACTCCGACGGCCAAGGCAAAGAGCACGTCGACGACCAAGGCGAAGGCCGACGCCAAGCCGAAGGCTCCGCGCGCCACGAAGGCCCAGGCGGCCGCGGCCAAGGAGCCGGCGGCCGATGGTCCGGACGCCACCGAGGCCGGCACGGGCGCCGAGCCGCCGGCCGAGGATTCCTGACCATGTTGATGCCGAAGCGCGTCAAGCACCGCAAGGTGCAGCGAGGGCGTCGTGCCGGACTGGCCAAGGGCGGAACCCTGGTCAGTTTCGGCGAGTACGGCCTGATGGCCGAAGAGGTCTGCTGGCTCACCAGCCGGCAGATCGAGGCTGCTCGCCGCGCCATGACCCACCACATCAAGCGTGGTGGCCGCGTCTGGATCCGGGTCTTCCCGGACAAGCCGGTCACCAAGAAGCCGGCGGAAGTCCGGATGGGATCCGGCAAGGGCGCTCCCGACCATTGGGTCGCCGTCGTCAAGCCGGGCAGAGTGATGTTCGAGATGTCGGGCGTCCCGGAGCCGATCGCACGCGAGGCGATGCGTCTCGCCAGCCACAAGCTGCCGATCAGCACAAAGTTCGTTCTCAAGGAGAACCAGGACCATGGACATCAGTGAGGTGCGGGCCCTCTCCGAGAAGGACCTCGAGGGCGCGCTGCGTGACGCAAAGCAGGAGCTATGGAAGATCCGCTTCGACCTCGCCACGCGACAGGAAAGCAACTACAGCAGGCTGCCGGCGACCCGCAAGCGGATCGCCCGCATCCTGACCGTGATGACTGAGCGTCAGCATGCCGCCGAAGCGGCTGCCGATGCAGAGAAGGCCAGCTGATGCAGGGCAAGCGAAAGAACAAGATCGGGCGCGTGGTGTCCGACAAGATGGACAAGACCGTGGTCGTGAGCGTCGAACGCCTGCGACGACACCCGATCTACAAGCGGGTGGTACGGCTCAGCAGCAAGTTCAAGGCGCATGACGCGGACAACGCCGCGCGCGTCGGCGACACGGTGCGCATTGAGGAGAGCCGTCCGCTCTCGGCCGAGAAGCGCTGGAAGGTCGTCGAGATCGTGGCGCGTGGCTCGCACGAAGAGCTGATCGACGGGACGGAGCAGGCATGATCCAGAAGTACAGCAGGCTGCGCGTGGCCGACAACTCCGGCGCGCGAACGCTGATGTGCATCTCCGTCATCGGGCGCTCGACGAGCGATACCGCCGAGGTCGGCGACGTCATCGTGGCCAGCGTGAAGCAGGCGCTGCCGAACGCGGCCGTGAAGAAGGGCGAGGTCGTGCGCGCCGTCGTGGTGCGTACCACGAAGGAGTACGGCCGCCCGGACGGCAGCCACATCCGCTTCGACGAGAACGCGGCAGTGCTCATCACCCCGCAGGGTAGCCCGCGAGGCACGCGCATCTTCGGGCCGGTGGCACGCGAGCTGCGCGAGCGCAACTACATGAAGATTGTCTCGCTCGCCCCGGAGGTGCTGTAGATGAACGTGCGAAGGGGTGACACCGTCCTCGTGCTGGCGGGCAAGGACCGCGGCAAGCGCGGCACGGTTGATCGCGTCCAGAAGACCAAGCGGGGATTCGGCGTCGTGATCCCGGGCATCAACATGGCGAAGCGCCATCAGCGTGCTCGATCGCGGACGCAGACCGCCGGGATCATCGACCTGCCGGTGCCGATCCACGTCAGCAACGTCCAGGTGATCTGTCCACGCTGCGACCGTCCGACACGCGTCGGTCACGGGTTGAGCGAGGGCGATCATGCTCGACGGACGCGCGTCTGCAAGCGCTGCGGCGAGCAGATCGAGGTGACCAGCAAGTGAGTCCCGAAGCAACAAAGAAGGCCGCGGGCAGCCGAGGCACGAAGGCGAAGGCCACCGTCAACGGGTCCTATCGGACCCCGACCTACGCCGGCCTGCGTCAGCGCTATCACGACGAGGTCGTGCCGGCGATGCAGCGTGAGTTCAGCTATGCGAACCCGATGCAGATCCCGCACGTCGAGAAGATCGTGGTCAACATCGGGCTGGGCGAGGCGATTGCCAATGCCAAGGCGCTCGATGCCGCGGTCGGCGACCTGACGACCATCACCGGCCAGAAGCCGATCGTGACGCGTGCCAAGCGGTCGATCGCGCAGTTCCGACTGCGGACCGGCATGCCGATCGGCGCCAAGGTGACGCTGCGTGGGCAGCGGATGTACGACTTCCTCGAGCGCACGATGTCGCTCGCGCTTCCGCGCATCCGTGATTTCCGCGGCATTCCGACGCGCTCGTTCGACGGTCGCGGCAATTTCAGCCTTGGCCTCCGCGAGCAGCTCGTCTACCCCGAAATCGATTACGACAAGATCGACCGGCTGCGCGGGCTCGAGATCAGCATCGTGACGACGGCGAAGACCGATGAGGAGGGGCGCAAGCTCCTCGAGCTCCTCGGCATGCCGTTCCAGGCGAACTAGAGGAGCATCCCGTGGCCAAGAAGTCGAGCATCGCCCGGTCGAAGCGCCCCGCGCGCTTCCCCGTGCGCGAACACAACCGATGCCAGGTCTGCGGCCGGCCGCGCGGCTACATGCGCCGATTCGCCATGTGCCGCATCTGCTTCCGCGAGCGGGCTCTGCTGGGCCAGCTTCCGGGCGTGACCAAGTCGAGCTGGTAGCAGCTCACCATTCATCCGACGGGCGCCACTCGGCGTCCGCCATCAGCGGAAGGCGCCACCCACCGAGCGGCAGGGAGCGAACCACCGCCGAGGAGAAGAACCTGAACCCATGAACGTGACCGACCCGATCGCCGACATGCTGACGCGCATTCGCAACGCCAGCGCCGCCCGGCACAAGGACCTCAGCCTGCCCTCGTCGCGGGTGAAGCGCGAGATCGCGCGGATCTTGACCGAGGAAGGCTTCATCGAGACGTACGAGACGCGGACCGAGGGCATTCAGGAGATGCTCAGCCTGAAGCTCAAGTACGTCGAGGGCCGAACGCCGGTCGTCACCGGCCTCAAGCGCATCAGCAAGCCCGGCCTGCGCGTCTACGCGCGAAAGACCGAGATCCCGCGGGTTCTCGGTGGGCTCGGCCTCGCCATCCTCTCAACCTCCCACGGGATCATGACGGGCAACGATGCCCGGAAGCAGAATCTCGGTGGCGAGGTCCTGGCCTACGTCTGGTAAAGGAGCGAACGAAGCATGTCCCGCATTGGACGAATGCCGATCCCGCTCCCTGCCGGAGTGGAAGTCACGCAGGAAGGACAGCGCCTCCGCGTCAAGGGCCCCCTCGGTCAGCTCGAGCGCGAGCTGCACCGCGAGATGATCCTCGAGCGCGAGGATGGAACGCTGCGCATCGTGCGACCGACTGACGAGCCGCGCCATCGCGCGCTGCACGGCCTGACCCGTACCCTCGTGAACAACATGGTGACCGGCGTGACGACCGGCTTCACGAAGAACCTGGAAATCAGTGGCGTCGGCTACCGCGCCCAGCTCCAGGGACAGAAGCTGGTCCTGGCGCTCGGCTACTCCCATCCCGTGGAGGTCGACCCGCCCACCGGTATCGAGTTCCGCGTCGAGACCCCGACGAAGCTCGGTGTCTTCGGCGCCGACAAGGAGCTCGTCGGCCAGACCGCGGCCTACATCCGATCGAAGCGGAAGCCGGAGCCGTACAAGGGCAAGGGTATCCGTTACGCCGGCGAGCAGATCCTGCGCAAGGCCGGCAAGACCGGCAAGGTCGGAGGCTAGGAAGACGATGACGACGAACACCACGCGCGGTGCACTGCGCCGCAAGCGTCACAGCCGCATCCGACTGCGGATCTCCGGCAGCACGGAGCGACCGCGGCTATCGGTCTTCCGCAGCGCGAAATTCATCTATGCCCAGGTGATCGACGACAGCACCGGGCGCACCCTGGCCGCTGCCTCGAGCCGCGAGGCCGATCTTGGCGCTTCGACACCAGTCGACACGGCACGAGCGGTCGGCAAGGCCGTCGCCGAGCGGGCGAAGGCAGCCGGGGTCAGCGCCGTCGTGCTGGACCGCGGCGGTTACCAGTACCACGGGCGGGTCCGCTCGCTCGCCGAGGGCGCCCGCGAGGGCGGCCTCAACCTGTAAGCGAGGAGATCCATATGGCACGCATCGATGCGTCCAAGCTCAACCTGGAAGAGAAGGTCGTCCAGATCAACCGCGTGGCCAAGGTCGTCCAGGGCGGGCGTCGCTTCAGCTTCAGCGCGGTCGTGGTCGTCGGCGACGGGAACGGCACGGTCGGGGCGGGCCTGGGCAAGGCCGGCGAGGTGCCCGAGGCGATCCGCAAGGGCGTCGAGGATGCCAAGAAGCGGCTGATCAAGGTCCCTCTGGTGGGGTCGACCATTCCGCACGAGGTCCATCGTCATTTCGGCGCCGCGAAGGTGATGCTCAAGCCGGCAAGTCCCGGCACCGGCGTCATCGCGGGCGGATCCGTGCGATCGGTGGTCGAGGCGGCCGGCATCCGGGACATCCTGAGCAAGGTCCAGGGTTCGACCAACCCGATCAACGTGGTGCGTGCGGCCATCGAGTGCCTCACCGTCCTGCGATCGGCAGACGAGATCGCCGCGCTGCGCGGTCGAACGGCCGAGCAGCTGCTCGGCAAGCGAGGAGCCGAGCGGGCGCGCACGCCGCACGAGATCCCGCCACGGCGTGAGCCGATGAACAGTGGGGGAGGCGGACGTGGCCGCTGAGCGAACGAAGTCGGCCACCGGGCCGATGCTCACCGTGACCTGGACGAAGTCGACGATCGGCCACAAGCAGGCCGCGCGCGGCACGATCCGGGCCTTGGGACTGCATCGGCTGCACCAGTCGGTCCAGGTCGCTGATACACCGGTCATCCGGGGCATGCTGCGTCGCGTGGCGTTCCTGATCGAGGTCACCGAGCCGGCCGGCACCACGCAGGAGGACACGAAGTGAAGCTCCACGATCTGCACCCGGCGCCGGGTTCGCGGACGCCGTCCCGACGGGTCGGCCGCGGCCACGGGTCCGGACGCGGCAAGACCGCGGGGCGCGGCACGAAGGGCCAGAAGTCGCGCGCCGGCGGCAACATTCCCGCCTGGTTCGAGGGTGGCCAGACGCCACTCCACGTGCGGACCCCGAAGCTCCATGGCTTCCGCAACCGCGGACGGGTGGCGTACGCGCCGCTCAACCTCGCGAAGATCGCTGACGCCGAGAAGGGCACGCTGATCACTCCCGACGTGCTCGAGCACGACGGGCTGATTCGCGATACGAAGCTGCCCGTCAAGGTGCTCGGAGTCGGTGACGCCCCGAAGGGCGTCACGATCCATGCCCACGCGTTCAGCAAGAGCGCGCTCGACAAGCTGGCCGCAGCCGGCAGCAGCGTCCAGCGCCTGAACTGGCCGGACAACACGCCGGTCGACGAAGAGGCCGATGCGAAGGTTGCCGCCGACATCGAGGCCAAGGCCGCGGTGCGGCTTGCGAAGCGCAAGGGCAAGGCCAAGGGCAAGGGCAGTGGCGGCACGCCGCCCGCCACCGAGTCGACGAGCGCCGAGCCGGCCGACGAGCCGGCGCCGTCCGTCGCTGACGACGAGGGTGCGAGCGAAAGCGAGCCCCAGGCTTGATCGAGACGGCGATCACCGCGTTCCGTGCGCCGGATATCCGGCGCAAGGTCCTCTTCACGCTCGGGATCCTTCTGATCTTCCGGGCACTGACGAACGTGCCCATCCCGAACGTGAACACGGCGGCGCTCAGCGACCTGTTCACGAACAACCCGCTGCTCTCGATCCTCAACATCTTCTCGGGCGGTGGGCTGGCGGCGGCCTCGGTCATCGGCCTCGGCGTCAACCCGTACATCAACTCCAGCATCGTCATGCAGCTGATGCGCGGCGTCATACCCGCGCTCGAGGAGCTGAGCCGCGAAGGCGAGTACGGCCGTAACAAGATCAACCAGTACACGCGCATGCTTACCGTGCCGTTCGCCTTCGCGCAGGGCTATGGCATCAGCGTCCTGCTGTCCGCGAACGGGGTCATCCCGGCCAATCCGTTGTTCAGCATCGAGACGCTCAGCCTGCTGCTCAGCTTCACGGCCGGCACGATCCTCCTGATGTGGCTCGGCGAGCTGATCAGCGAAAAGGGCCTGGGCAACGGCATCAGCTTCATCATCTTCGCGGGCATCGTCGGAAGCATCCCGCAGCAGGTCGGCCCGATTCTCAGCGGACCGGACTCGCTCGCCCGGCTCATCCCGTTCGTCATCGTGGCGGTGATCATCGTGGCCGCGGTCGTGTTCATCAACGAGGGCCAGCGGCGCATTCCGGTGCAATACGCGAGCCGCGTCCGCGGTCGTCGCATGTACCAGGGCCAGACGCAATACCTGCCGCTCAAGGTGACGATGGCAGGCGTGATCCCGATCATCTTCGCGGTGAGCATCCTCCTGTTCCCGGCGCAGATTGCCCAGTACTTCACCGCGAGCGACATCGGCTGGGTGCGCGATACCGCGAACTTCATCGCCACCAACCTCAACGGGCAGAACAACATCCCGCTGTACGGGTCGCTCTACTTCCTGCTCGTGGTGTTCTTCACCTACTTCTACACCGCGTTCCAGTTCCGGCCCGACCAGACGGCGGACTACCTGCGCAAGAACGGCGGGTTCATCCCGGGCATCCGGCCCGGCAAGCCAACGGAGGAGTTCCTGGGTCGGGTGACGAACCGCATCACGCTGGGCGGTGCGCTCTTCCTCGGGACGATCGCGGTGACCCCGTTCATCGTGTCCGCCTTCATTCCCGGCACCAGCAACCTCCAGCTCGGCGGGACGAGCATCCTCATCATGGTCAGCGTGGTGGTCGAGACGATGAAGCAGCTCGAGGCGCAGATGATGATGCGCAACTACGAAGGCTTCATCCGGTGACGGATGAGCCCGTCGCGGACCGCGGCGCCGAGCGCCTGATCCTCCTGCTTGTCGGTGCCGTCGGCGCCGGCAAGGGGACCCAGGCCTCGATTCTGTCGCGCGAGCTGGGGCTCGTCCACCTGGCGTCCGGCAACCTGTTCCGGGCCGCACTGGCCGCCGGCAGCGAGCTGGGCGAGGCCGCCCGCGAGTACATGGAGGCGGGAGAGCTCGTGCCCGACGAGCTGACGATCGCCATGTTCATGGAGGAGCTGGCGCGTCCGGCCGCCGATGAAGGCGCGATTCTTGACGGATTTCCGCGAACCGTCGGGCAGGCGCGAGCGCTCGATGACACTCTCGCAGCGGCGGGCGAGCGGATTCGTCGGGTGCTGTATATCGAGGTGCCGACCGAGATCCTCGTGCGCCGTGTGGCCGGCCGTTGGGTCTGCCCGCAGTGCGGCACCCCGTACCACGAAGACACCGATCCTCCACGCGAGACCGGCCATTGTGACCGGGACGGCACCGCGCTTCGTCAGCGCGACGACGACCGCCCGGAGGTCGTCCGTGCCCGACTCGACAAGCAGGTTCCGCCGATGCTCGCCGTGGTCGAACACTACGAGCGCGCCGGAATCGTCGAGCGGCTCGACGGCACGCAGGCAATCGAGAGGGTGACCGATGCGATTCTCTCGAGCATCGGCAGCCGATCCGCGACATGACGCCATGAGCATGCGCACCCCCGGCGCCGTCACGATCAAGCGCCCTTCGGAGATCGACCGCATGCGCGGTGCCGGCGTGATCCTGGCCAGCATTCTCGACGTCCTTCGCGCCGAGCTGCGCGCCGGCATCACCACCGGCGACCTCGACCTCATCGCCGAGCGGATGATCCGCGACGCCGGCGCGATCCCATCGTTCAAGGGCTACGGCGCGAACCCGCCGTTTCCCGGCTCGATCTGCGCCAGCGTCAATGATGAGGTGGTGCACGGCATCCCGTCGCTCCGCCGGCGAGTGGCGGACGGGGACATCGTCAGCATCGACATCGGATGCATCCTTGACGGCTGGCATGCGGACTGCGCCAGAACCTGGGTCGTCGGCACCGTTCCGCGCGAGGTCAGCGACCTGGTCGACGCCACCCGGCGCGGGATGGAGGCCGGCATCGCGGCGGCCCGTCCGGGGCAGCGGCTTGGGGATATCGGCCACGCGATCGAGTCGGTGGCGCGCGAGCACGGCTACGGCATCGTGCGGCCGTTCGTGGGCCATGGGATCGGTCGCTCGATGCACGAGGACCCGCAGGTGCCGAACTACGGCACGCCGGGAATCGGGCTCCAGATCGAAGCCGGCATGTGCTTCGCCATCGAGCCGATGTTCACCATGGGCGGGGACGACGTGTTCGTGGCCGATGACAATTGGACGGTCCGCACCTCGGACGGGAGCCTCTCGGCCCACTTCGAGAACACGATCGCGGTAACCGACGCGGGTCCCGAAGTTCTCACGGAGCTGCCATGACCCTCCTTGAACGACCCGGCTGGGGTGATGTATACTCTGGGTTCCGTGGGTCGCCCTATGCGGCGGCCTTTCCGTGTGTCAGTCACATTCCAATGATTCAACGCTGAACCGAGGGTGCGTGTCGCTTGCCAAAGAAGGATGCCATTGAGGTCGAGGGAGAGGTCGTTCTTCCCTTACCGAACGCGATGTTCAAGGTGCGCCTGGAGAACGGGCACGAAGTGCTCGCACACATCTCCGGGAAGCTGCGCCAGAACTTCATCCGCATCCTACCCGGCGACACCGTCCGAGTTGAGCTTTCCCCGTACGACCTCACCCGGGGTCGCATCACGTACAGGATGAGATGAAAGTTTCTGCATCCGTGAAGCCGCGCTGCGAGCGCTGCAAGGTCATCAAGCGCTCCGGTGTGGTGATGGTCATCTGCGTCATTCCCAAGCACAAGCAGCGGCAGGGCTAGGAGGATCGTGGCACGTATCTCCGGCGTCGACCTTCCCCGCGAGAAGCGGGTGATCATCGGCCTCACCTACATCCACGGCATCGGTTCGACCTCGGCGAGCAAGGTCATCGGCGCGGCGAACGTGTCTCCGGACACGCGCGTCCGTGACCTCAGCGAGGAGGAGGTCAACCGCCTCCGCGAGGTGATCGACCGACAGTTCAAGGTCGAGGGCGACCTTCGCCGCGAAGTCAGCCTCAACGTCAAGCGCCTGATGGAGATCGGCTCCTACCGTGGGCTGCGCCACCGGCGCAATCTGCCGGTCCGCGGGCAGCGAACCAAGACCAATGCGCGGCAGCGCCGAGGTCCGAAGAAGACCGTCGGCATCCGCCGCAAGAAGTAACGGGAGTTCCATGGCAGAGCGTAAGCGCGCTCAGCGCGGCAAGAAGCGCGAGCGAAAGAACGTGCCGACGGGGCACGCGCATATCCAGTCGACGTTCAACAACACGATCGTGACGATCACCGACACGACCGGCAACGTCATCAGCTGGGGCAGCGCGGGCCTGGTCGGCTTCAAGGGCTCCCGCAAGAGCACGCCGTACGCGGCCGCCCAGACGGCGGACATCGCTGCAAAGCGCGCGATGGAGAACGGCATGCGCCAGATCGAGGTCTTCGTGAAGGGACCCGGTGGTGGCCGAGAGCAGGCGATTCGCTCGCTCCAGACCGCCGGCCTCGAGGTGACCGCCATCACGGACGTCACTCCCATTCCGCACAACGGCTGCCGCCCGCCCAAGCGGCGCCGGGTCTGAGAGGGGACTGAACGATATGGCACGTTACAACGACGCGGTCTGCCGCATCTGCCGCCGGGAGGGGCTCAAGCTCTTCCTGAAGGGCAGCCGATGCTACAGCCGCAAGTGCGCCTTCGAGCGCCGCAGCACGCCGCCGGGCATGAACACCATGCGCCGCCGCAAGGTCAGCGAGTACGGCCTTCAGCTTCGCGAGAAGCAGAAGGTCCGCAAGAGCTACTCCGTACTCGAGCGCCAGTTCCGCAACTACTTTGAGAAGGCGGAGCAGCACAACGGTGTCACCGGAGAGAACTTGCTGCGCCTGCTCGAGATGCGCCTCGACAACGTCGTTTTCCGGATGGGCTTCGCCTCGAGCCGCGCACAGGCGCGCCAGCTCGTCAGCCACGGCCATTTCGCGGTGAACGGGCGACCCACCAACGTTCCGAGTTTCGGCGTCAAGGTCGGTGACGGGGTCGAGGTGCGGGACAGCCGTCGGAGTCGCGAGTACTTCAAGATCGCACCCGAGACGATGAAGTCGGCACAGGTCCCCGAATGGGTGAGCGCCGACCCATCGAAGCTGTCCGGAACCGTTCTCGCCGAACCGGCGCGCGAGCAGATGCCGCTCGAATTCAACGAGCAGCTCGTCGTCGAGTACTACTCGCGCTAGGAGCCTGATCCTTTCCATGATTGAACTTGAAACCCCCCTTCAGCCCGAGGCGCCCGACCCGCACATCGATGAGGTGCACGCCGAGGGCAACATGAGCCGCTTCGAGGTCACCCCCCTCCAAGAGGGATACGGGATGACGCTCGGCAACGGCCTGCGTCGCGTACTGCTCAGCTCGCTCGAGGGCGCCGCCGTCACCAGCGTGCAGATCAACGGCGTCTTCCACGAGTTCAGCACGATCGAGAACGTCAAGGAGGACGTCACCCAGATCGTGCTGAACGTGAAGAAGCTTCGACTGCGCTCGTTCGCGCACCATCCGGTCACGCTCAAGCTCGTGAAGCGCGGCGCCGGGCCGGTCACGGCGTCCGACATCACCGAGTCGGCCGACGTGGAGATCGTCAACCCGGAGCTCGTGCTGCTCACCCTCGACTCGGACGCCGGCGCGATCGAGATGGACCTGACCGTCGAGACCGGGATGGGCTATCACCCCGCGGAGCACACCGAGGACATGCCGATCGGCGTGGTGCCGGTTGACGCCATCTTCTCCCCGGTGCGCCGCGTGAACTACCAGGTCGAGAAGACTCGAGTCGGCCAGATGACCAACTACGACAAGCTGACGATCGAGATCGAGACCGATGGCACGACGACCGCGCAGTCGGCGTTGAACCAGGCGGCCGAGATTCTCGTCCGCGAGTTCAACCGGTTCACCGAGATCGGACGACCCTCGGCCGCGGGAGCCGAGGCCGCGGCGCCGTCGGCGCCCAGTGCCAATCTGCTGGACGCGCCCATCGAGGAGCTCGACCTGCCGATGCGGGCCTACAACAGCCTCAAGCGCAACAGCATCACGAAGATCGGCCAGGTCCTGTCGCTCAGCGATGACGAGTTCCTGCGCATGCGCAACTTCGGCCAGAAGAGTCTGGACGAGCTCAAGGAACGGCTCGCCCTGCGCGGCTTCATTGCACCCGAGGCAACGGCCATGAGCAGCGACGAGTCGGACCTGCCGGCATCGGCCGAGCTGGACGAGGCCGCCGCCGCCGAGCTGGACCGGGAGTCCTAGACCGATGCCGCACCGGATCGCCGGGCGCAAGCTCAGCCGAACGCACGCGCATCGCGTCTCGATGCTCGGCAATTTGGCCGTGGCGATCATCCGCTACGAGAAGGTCAAGACCACCGAGGCCAAGGCCAAGGAAGTCCGAGGCATGGTGGACGGGATGATCACGCTGGCGAAGCGGGGCGACCTCCACGCGCGCCGTCAGCTTGTCAGCAAGATGCCCCACGAGCCGCTCATCGTCGAGAAGCTCATGTCCGAGCTGGCCGAGAAGTACGCTGACCGAACGTCGGGCTACACCCGCATCGTCAAGCTGGGACAGCGTCTGGGTGACTCTGCCTTGATGGTCCAGATCGAGCTCGTCTGAGGACGGGCGATTCAATACGGTCGTGCCGATGACCGCCGATGCGCAACGTGTGCTGCGGGCGGTCGTCGAGTACGACGGAACGGCCTTCGCCGGCTCGCAGGTTCAGCAACGTGCTCGGACCGTGCAGGGGGAGCTGGAGAAGGCGCTTAACAGGCTGATCGGCGAGCGGACCGAGGTCCACCTCGCCGGGCGAACCGATGCCGGGGTGCATGCCACCGGTCAGGTCTTGGCGTTCTCGTGTCCGCGGGATCTCCCGCGAGGCTTGGGGCTGCCAGAGCTGCAGCGACGGCTGAACGCCACGCTGCCGCGTGACCTGGCGATCCGAGGGTTGCGGTCGGCCCGCGCCGGCTTCGATCCGCGACGAGAGGCGCGCAGGCGCGTCTATCGCTATCGGATCCGCACGAACGGGGCGAAGAACCCGCTCGAGCGGCATCGGACGCTGGAGATCGACGAAATCCTCGACGTCGCCGCCATGCAGGCGGCGGCGGACCGGATGGTGGGGAAGCGCGACTTTGCCGCGCTGGGTGCCGACGCTCGAGGACAGACGGTGCGCACCATCGTCGACCTCGAGGTTCGCCGGCGCGGAGCGCTCGTCGAGGTTCGGGTGACGGCGAACGCGTTCCTGAGACGGATGGTCCGCAGCATCGTCGCTCTCCTCATCGAGATCGGGAGAGGTCGCGCGGACCCGCCCTCGGTGGATGCCATTCTCGCCGGAGGCGCCCGCGCGCTCCACGGGCGAGTGGCGCCGCCGCACGGGCTGACGCTCGAGCGGGTCATCTACGATCGGCCACGAAAATTGAACACTGAACGCTCATCGGCCCGACGTGGGACGATGGTCTTGAACCGAACGAACAAGTCGGAGAGCTCAACAACGTGAAAACCTACGCCGTCAAGGCGAGCGAGATCGAGCGCAGCTGGTGGGTCGTCGACGCGACCGGCCAGACTCTTGGCAGGCTGGCGACCCGCATCGCCACGCTGCTCGAGGGCAAGCACAAGCCGATCTACACGCCGCACCTCGACACGGGTGACCACGTCGTCGTCCTCAATGCGCGGAAGATCAAGGTCACCGGTGACAAGCTGCGCCAGAAGAGCTACTTCCGCCATTCGAACTACCCGGGAGGACTGCGTGAGGAGACGCTCGGGACGCTCCTCGAGCGCAAGCCCGAGCTCGTCATCGAGCGCGCGGTCAAGGGCATGCTGCCCCAGAACCGGCTGGGGCGGGCGATGTTCAAGAAGCTGAAGGTCTACAGCGGCGCGGATCATCCGCACCAGGCTCAGCAGCCCACCGCTGTCGAGCTGTAAGAGAGAGGACGATCCCGTGAGCACGAATTATGTCTACGGCACCGGCCGGCGCAAGACCTCGGTCGCCCGCGTGCGCCTGCTTCCCGGTGACGGGAGCATCGTCGTCAACGGCAAGACCGTCGATGACTACTTCGGTGGCGTGGCACGCGACGGCGGCATGCTGCTCCCGTTTCGGGTGACCGAGACCGAGGGTCGCTACTCCGTCAGCGTCCTCGTCGCCGGTGGCGGCGTGTCGGGGCAGATCGGTGCCATCCGTCACGGCATCGCCCGCGCACTGCTGCGCGCGCATCCGGACGCCCGCGCCGCGTTGCGCGGAGCCGGTCTGCTGACCCGAGATCCGCGAGCCAAGGAGCGCAAGAAGTTCGGCCTCAAGCGAGCCCGCAAGGCGCCCCAGTACACCAAGCGCTAGCCACGAGCCCGATCGAACGTCAAAGCGCCCCGGCGGATTCGCCGGGGCGCTTTGGTATCATCCGAGCCTCCGCCACACAGCAACGCAGGCCATACTGCCCTCGTGATCGACGCGCTCCGCGAATTCTTCACGACCTATCTCCGTGGCAGCTGGACGTCGATCGTCGACATCGGGCTGGTGGCGATCGTCATCTACTGGCTGTTCATCCTGATCCGTGGCACTCGAGCGGTGCGCATCGTGATCGGCCTCTCGATCCTGTACCTCGTCTACCTGGCCGCGTTGTTGTTCGGCTTCGACCTGCTGCGAAGCCTCATGGAGACCGCCGCCGTGGTCGGCCTCTTCGCGGTGGTGGTGGTGTTCCAGCCTGAGCTGAGGCGCGGGCTCGAGCAGATCGGTCGCATCGGGTCGGTCAACCGGTTCTTCGTGAGCACCGAAGTCGCCAGTGCCGAGCGCGTTGCGCGCGAGATCAGCCGCGCATCTCGGATCCTGGCCGGATCGCGCCATGGAGCGCTGATCGTGCTCGAGCGCGAGACGGGCCTCCAGGACCTTGCCACCGAGTCAGGCGTGCCGGTCCACGCCGACCTGCGTGCCGAGCTGCTCGTCACGATCTTCTATCGCGGGACCGCCCTGCACGACGGCGCGGTCGTGATCTCCGGTGAGAAGATCAGTTCGGCCGGCGTCCTGCTTCCGCTGAGCCAGAACGTCGTCGACTCCGAGCGCTACGGGACGCGGCACCGAGCGGCCATCGGCATCAGCGAGCAGACCGACGCCGTGGTCGTGGTGGTCAGCGAGGAGACCGGGTCGATCTCGCTCGTGGTGCGCGGTCGGATCGAGCGCAATCTCACCGAGGAACACCTGCGACGGCGGATCTTCAATCTCATTCGGCCGCAGGCGCCGCGTCGCGCCGTGCCCTTCCTGCGCCGCTCGATCGAGGGCCGGTGGCAGATTGGCCAGGACGCGAGCGACGGCGACGAGCCGATCGATCCCGATGCGCGCGTGGTCCCGACGGCGTCCGACGGCCCCACGGTGAGCCGCTGACATGGGATTCTTTCTGCGCAACTGGCACCTCAAACTGTCCGCGGTCCTGCTCGCGACGGTGCTCTACACCGGGCTCGTCTTCTCCGGGTCGTTCGCGGAGGCGGACATCAAGGTACGAATCGACCAGGTCAACGCTCCGGCCGAGTCATTCGTGCTGAGCGGCGACCTGGGATTCGTCGACGTCCGGTATCGCACCACCAACGACGCGGCGCCAACCGTGGTGGCCGAGGCATTTGTGGCGAGCGTCGACCTGGCCGGCTACGACATGGAACGGGCTCCCGAACCGCAGGTGCTCGACGTCGAAGTCTCGGCCCTGATCGATGGGATCGAGATCCTGTCGCACACGCCGTCGACCGTGCGTGTCGAGCTCGACCGCATCGAGGTTCGCACCGTCCCGGTGCAGGTCGAGACGAGCGCGGTACCGAGCGGTCTCGAGATCGGCGAACCCGTCCTCAGCCACGACAGCGTGGATGTTCGCGGGCCGTCGTCGATCGTCCGTGGCGTGAGTCGGGCTGTGGCATTCGTGAGCATCAGCGCTTCGACCATCGACTTCAACGAGCCGGTTGACCTCGTGGCGGTGGATGTCGAGGGCCAGCCGGTCGACACCGGTCGTCTCGAGCTCGAGCCGGGCACGGTGTCGGTGCAGATCGACGTCGAGGCCACCGAGACCAGCAAGACCGTGCCGGTGCGGCCGGACATCAGCGGGACGCCCGCTCCCGGCTTCGCGCTCGAGTCGCTGTCGGTCGACCCCTCGGTCGTCACGCTTCGCGGCCTGCCCGAGGATCTCGCTGAAATCGACGAGGTGCTGACCGAGCCCCTGAGCATTGCCGGCGTCTCAGGCGATCAGGCCTTCGAGGCGGCGCTCGTCGTCGGAGAATCGGTTCGGCTCGATGCGGCCGATGGCGGGGTCGTGTCGGTCACCGCCACGATCGTGCCATCAGTCTCCAGCCGCACGTTCGTCGTGGGCATCGTGTGCCAGGGAGCGGGCGAGAACGCGTGCCTCCCGAGTCTCGACCAGCTCACGATCACCCTCAGCGGGCCGGGCGACACGGTCTCCAGCCTGAGCGCTGGCGCGTTGACGCCGGTCGTGAACGTGACCGGGCTGGGACCGGGGACGTACAACCTCCAGCCGTCGATCGGTGGCCTGCCGGAAGGCGTCCAGCTGCTGGCAATCACCCCGGGTACCGTGACCGTCACGGTGCGGGCACCGGCCGCCCCGACGCCCACGCCCACGCCGACCCCGGCGCCGTAGATGGCGGGCCGCTTCGGCACCGATGGCATCCGCGGTGAGGTGGGAACTGAGATCACCGCGGACCTCGCCCTCGCCCTCGGGCGGGCGGTCGGCCACCGGTTCGGTGATGGTGTGGCTGTCGTCATTGGGCGGGACCCGCGCCGATCGGGCGAGATGCTCGCCTCGGCACTCGCGGCCGGCCTTACGTCGGCGGGTGCCGATGTCATGGACCTCGGCATCGTGACGACACCGTGCCTGGTCCACGCCTCAGGTGCCACGAAGTCGGCGGGCATCATGGTGTCGGCGTCCCACAATCCGGCGCCCGACAACGGGCTGAAGGTCGTGGTCGACGGACGCAAGGTCGACGACGATGTCGAGCTGGATCTCGACCGCCTGATCGACGATCCGTCGCCGATCGCCCATCGTCCCAACCATGGGCTCGGCCGCGTCGGCACCAGTGACGATCCGGTACGTGCCTATCGGCGCCACCTGGCCGACATCGCGGGAGACGCGTTTGAGGGGTTGAGGCTCGGGATTGACTGCGCCAATGGATCGGCCAGCGCCATCGCGCCTGACCTGTTCCGATCGCTGGGCGCCGAGGTCACTGTGCTCTTTGCAGCCCCGGACGGGACGAATATCAATGACGGGTGCGGCTCGACCCACCCGGGGCGCCTGGCGGCGACGGTTGCGGCGGCGGGCCTCGATGTCGGCCTGGCCTTCGACGGCGACGCCGATCGGCTCATCGCGGTGGACGAGCAGGGCAGCCTGGTCGACGGCGACGCGATCATGGGGATCTGCGCGCTTGCGCGCCTTCGGGACGGTTCGTTGCGCAATGGAACCCTGGTGGTGACCGTCATGACAAACGGTGGCCTCGAGCGCGCCGTGACGGAGGCCGGCGGCCGTGTCGTCCGGACGCCGGTCGGGGACCGCCACGTCTTCGCCGCCATGGAACAGGAGGACGCCGTGCTCGGTGGCGAGCAGTCCGGCCACATCATTTTCCGCGACCGCGCCTCGACCGGCGATGGACTGCTGACCGGGATCGAGCTCGTGCGGGCCATGCGTCGGTCCGGCATGCCGCTCTCCGAGCTGGCGAGCGGAATTCCGAGGCTCCCGCAGGTGGTGATAAACTCGGCCGCGAGCCGCCGCAACGAATGGGAGGCGGTCCCGGAGTTCGCGTCGGCCGTGCAGCGCGCCACAGCGCAGATCGGGGCGCGCGGCAGGATCCTGGTTCGACCGTCGGGCACCGAGCCGAAGATCAGGATCATGGTCGAGGGGGACGATGGTGAGGAGATCGAACGCATCGCCCGCGAGCTCGCCACGCTCGCCGAGGCACGATTGAACTGAGGAGATCCAGATGTGCGGCATCGTCGGGTACGTCGGGCCGCGAGATGCGGCCCCCATCCTGCTCGAGGGTCTGCGACGCCTCGAGTACCGCGGCTATGACTCGGCCGGGATCGCGATCCTCACCGACGCGGGCGAGGTCTTCATCGAGAAGAAGGCCGGCAAGCTCACCAACCTGACCGACCACCTCAACGGCGATGCGCCCGCCGGACACCCAGGCATCGGCCACACCCGCTGGGCGACGCACGGGCGACCCAACGACACCAATGCCCATCCGCACGTCGACTGCAGCGGCAAGCTGGCCCTGATCCACAACGGGATCATCGAGAACTATGTCGAGATCAAGCAGGAGCTGAGTGCCGCAGGCCACCGTTTCTCCTCGGAGACCGACACCGAGGTCCTTGCCCACCTGATCGAGTCGAAATACGACGGTGACCTGGTCGAGGCCGTTCGCCGCGCATTGAACGACGTTCGGGGCGCATATGCGATCGGCGTCATGCACACCGATCACCCCGATCGGATCGTGGGCGCGCGCATGAACGTTCCCCTGATCGTCGGTCTCGGTGAGGGGGAAGGATTCCTCGCCAGTGACGTGCCGGCCATCCTCGAGCACACGAAGAACGTCGTCATCCTCCACGAAGGAGACATCGCCGACGTCACTCCGTCCGGCACGAGGATCATTTCGCTCGACGGCGAGACGGTGGAGCGCGACACGACCGAGATCCACTGGAACATCGAAGCCGCCGAAAAGGGTGGCTTCGCGCACTTCACCCTCAAGGAGATCTACGAGCAGCCGCACGCCATCCAGGAGTGCCTCCGCGGCCGCGTCGACGGAGAGGGCAACGTCACCCTGGACGAGCTGGGCGAGATCGAGGATCGGCTGCGCGAGATCGAACGCGTCTACGTCGTGGGCTGTGGAACGGCCAGCTATGCCGCGCACGTGGCGGCCTATCTGATCCAGGACTGGGTCGGCATCCCGGCCACGATGCAGGTCGGGTCCGAGATGCGGTACAGCCCGCCGCCCATCGATCGGAACACGCTCGTGATCGGCGTGAGCCAGTCGGGGGAGACCGCGGACACGCTCGCACCGCTGCGGTTGGCCCAGGAGCGCGGTGCGCTGGTCGTCGTGGTGACCAACGTGGTTGGCAGCGCGATCACCCGCGAGGCCGATGCGGTCTGCTATCTCCAGGCCGGCCCCGAGATCGCGGTCGCCAGCACCAAGGCCTTCGTGACCCAGGTGCTCGTCCTCCAGATGATCGCCCTTCACCTGGCGGCGCTGCGCGAGACGCTGTCGACCAACCGGCTGCGCACGTTCGGACGATCTCTACGCAGCCTGCCGCGCCTCGCCGCCGAGACGCTGAAGCTCGGGCCGCAGATCAAGAAACTGGCCCGTCGCTTCGCCGGCGCGCGCGACTTCATCTTCATCGGGCGCGGCGTCGGGTACCCGATCGCAATGGAAGGCGCGCTGAAGCTCAAGGAGCTGAGCTATGTGCATGCCGAGGGCTATGCCGCAGGGGAGCTCAAGCACGGGCCGATCGCCCTCCTCGACCCGGAGACGCCCCTGCTGGCGATCGCCACCCGCGGGGCAACGTACGAGAAGGTGACGAGCAACGTGGCCGAGGCGCGTGCCCGATCGGCGCCGGTGATCGCGATCGCCACCGAGGGAGATGACCAGATCGATCGCTACGCGGGCGACGTCATCTACGTGCCCGACGTCCCGGAGCCTATCAGCCCGGTCATCGTCGTCCTGCCGCTCCAGCTCCTCGCGTACGAGGTCGCCGTTGCCCGCAACACCGACGTCGACCAGCCGCGCAATCTCGCGAAGTCCGTCACCGTCGAGTAGAGGCCCTCGCATGAGCCGCCACGAGATCGGGATCGACCTGGTCGACATCCATCGTATCCGCGCCGTACTGGGACGGTTCCCGGATCGGTTCCGCCTCCGCGTCCTGACCGAACACGAGCAGGCGTACTGCGGCCGGCGCATCGAGCGCATCGCGGGCCGTTGGGCAGCCAAGGAGGCCATCAGCAAGGTGCTGGGCCTCGGGGTCCGCGGCGTCGGCTGGCGCGAGATCGAGATCCTGCCCAATCGTGCCGGAGCACCCCAGGTCTACCTCCACGAGCGCGCCGCTCGACGTGCCGCGGCGCTCGACCTCGACGAGGTGAGCGTCTCGATATCCCACGAGCGCGAGATGGCTGTCGCGGTCGCGGTGGCGCACCGGCGTCACCCGTGACCGTGGGGACACCCGGGTGAGCAGGCCGGTTGCGCGCAACCTCACGCAGCGCTGGGTCGCGTCGCACCTGCCGGACCGCCCAGCGCGATCGCACAAGGGTGACTTCGGACGCCTGTTGGTCGTCGCCGGATCGACCGAGTTCCCCGGGGCGGCGATGCTCACCGCTCTCGGGGCCATGCGCGCCGGCGCCGGTGTCGTTCGCGTCGCCGCGGCCGAGTCCGTGGCGGCACGCCTGGCGGGCGCGATTCCGGAGCTGACCTGGATCGTGCTCGACGAGGAGGCGCCGGGCCTCATTGCCCCCAGCGGCTGGCGCCAGGTTGCCGGCGAGGTCAACAGCCAGGACGCCGTCGTGATCGGGCCCGGTCTCGGTGCGCAACCGGCCACCCAACGGCGCGCGCGCAACCTCGTGACCGGACTGCGCATCCCCGGAGTGGTTGACGCGGACGGTCTCAACGCGCTGGCCTCCGGCGGCAATTGGTGGACCGGGTTGGCGGCCTCGCTGGTGCTCACGCCACATCCGGGCGAGTTCGCGCGGCTGACGAGGGCACCAGCACCGAACAGCGACGATGACGACGCTCGCCTGGTCGCCGCGCGCGACGCCGGCCTCCGCTGGCAGCAGGTCGTCGTCCTCAAGGGAGCGAACACCCTGGTGGCCGATCCGCACGGGGACGTTCTGCGCTCCAACGTTTCGACACCCGCGCTGGCGACAGCCGGCACCGGCGATCTGCTGGCAGGCGTGATCGGCGCTTTTTTGGCTGCCGGGTTGGCGCCGATGGAAGCGGCTGGCTGCGCCGTGGCCGTGCATGGCGCAGCCGGGCTGCTGGCGGAGGATCGGATCGGCCGTGCGGGCGTCATGGCGCGCGACGTGGCGGCGCTCCTTCCCGAGGCCATCGAGCAGTTGCGCGGCGGTCGTGCCCGGTGACGTTGCCCGGCAGCCCGCATCGGGCCTGGATCGAGGTCGATCATCGAGCGATCCGCTCGAATCTCGCCGCGGTCCGTGTCGCCGCTCCGAGCGCGGAGGTCATCGCGGTGGTGAAGGCCAACGCCTATGGGCATGGCGCCGTACCCGTTGCTCGAACGCTGCTGGCGGACGGAACCGAGCGCCTGGCGGTCGCCACCATTGACGAGGCGATCGAGCTGCGTGACGCGGGGATCAGCGCTCCGATCCTCGTCCTGTGGGCCGTCACCGAGGTAGAGGCGGGAGCGATCTCCGCGTACGGTTTGGAGGCGATGGCCGACGCTGAGCATTCGATCGTGGCGCTTGAGGCCGCCGGACAGCGAGATGGCGTCCGCATCGGCGTCCATCTCAAGATCGACACGGGCCTGGGTCGCCAGGGAGCTCGTCCCGAGGACGCGATCAGCCTCGCCACCCGGATCGCCCGCAGCCGCCATCTCCTCCTGGCGGGCACGATGAGCCACCTCGCGGTTCCCGGCGAGGACGACGCCTACACCGAGGTCCAGGCCCTGCGCCTGTCCCGCGCGCTGGATGCCATGCGCTCGTCAGGAGTCGACCCGGGGCTCGTGCACATCAGCGCGACGGGCGGCCTGCTCGCGGGATCAGTCGCCTTCGCCGATGCCGTGCGGCCCGGGCTGGCCCTCTACGGCCTTCGCCCGTCGTGGGCTCGAGCTCGGGAAGCGGCGCTCACACCGGCGCTCACCCTCAAGGCGCGCGCGCTGCGCGTGTTTGATCTCGGGGCCGGCGAGGCCGTTGGCTACGGGCTTCGCTTTCGAGCAGCACGCGCCACCCGCATCGCCACGCTCGGCATCGGCTACGGAGACGGGTGGCCGCGCGTCCATGCCAACCATGGATCCGCGCTCGTCCGCGGGTCCCGGGTCCCCGTCGTCGGAGCGCTGAGCATGGACGGCCTGACCGTGGATGTCGGCGAAATCGATGGTGTAACCTACGGCGACGAATTCGTCCTGATCGGGGAGCAGGGCGGCGCGCGGATCACAGCCGACGACGTGGCGGCCGAGCGAAGAACCATCAACTACGAAGTGACGACCGCATTGCGCGAGCGTCTCCCGCGGCTCCACATTGGAGCCGACTGATCGCCCGCCGCGGACCGGAAGCGCAGGCACGCATGGCATCACCGATCGAGATCGACGTGTGGCAAGGGGAGATTGCAGAGCTCGAGGTGGACGCGCTCATCGTCCCGGCCAATGAGTCCCTGTTCATGACCGCCGGAACGGCCGCGTCGGTGAAGCGTCTCGGCGGGGACGAGATCGAACGCAACGCGGTGGATCAGGGCCCGGCCGAATCCGGAACTGCCATCGCCACGCATGCCGGCTCGCTCGCCGCCGCGTATGTCATCCACGCCGTCGGAGTCGGACATGAGCGCAATGCCGATCGCGAACGGCTCGCCGCCGCGATTCGCGCGGCGCTCTCCTTCATCGTCCCACTTCAGCTCCGGCGAATCGCCTTCTCCCTCGTCGGCACCGAGCACGGCGTCTTCACTCCGGCCGAAGCGGCCGAGGTGCTGTTCGCCGAGTTGGCGCTGCCGGACTCGGCGGGTGAGCACTTGGACTCGGTCGTGGTAGCGACCGCCAACGTCGCCGAGACCCACGCGGTAAACGAGGCGATCGCCGCGCGCCGGGCGCAGGCGAGGTGAGCGGGGACGCCGCGCGCCGCATTGCGCGAGCGCTCGACCGTCGTGGCCTCACGGTACCCGCCGGGCTGCTGCTCGACGCCCATCGTCCACTCGCTCCGCTCTTGAGCGACCTCGGCGTCGCGCTCGCGCCGATCCTGACCGCCGCCGCTGGCCCCGATCCGGACACGCTGAGGTTGCTGCGCGACGAAGCCGCCATCGAGCGGATCATCGACGCCCTCGAGGAGCGGCATGCCGAGCCCCGCTGACCTGCTCGGACGCCTCGTCCGCTTCATCGGCGAAGTGCTCGGCGCCTCTTCGCTTAGGTTCGAAATCGGTACCACGATTGTCCTGCTCGGCGTTCTCCTCGTGCTCCTCCAGCTCGTTGCTCGGCCCATCAGCCGCTGGGTCACCGCCGATGCGGCCGGCCTCGCTGGCGTCGGACGCGCCATGGCGCTGGCCGCCGAGTCGGGGACCGATGCGGTCGTGTCGCTGGGAGGAGGCGGTATCACCCGCACGACCGATGCCCTGGCACGGCTCCAGACGATCGCCTCGCTTCCGCTGCTTGGCCACGTGGCCCGGGCGGCGGCGCGCAGCGGCGTTCCCCTGCGCGTCCTGGTCAACGATCCCATCGCCGCCTCCCTGGCCGCTGCCACGGTGGATGCTGCCCACGAAGCCACGGCCACGCTGGAGCGACAGGGACGCACGCGGATTGTCATCGTCGGCGAGGGACGCCCGGCGATCGCCGGCCTGGCAATGACGACTCGGGCGCGGCCCGCGGCGGCATTCGCGTTCGGATCTCTCCGCGAGGAAGCGCTGCTTCACCTCGACGGTTTGCGGAGCGGTGCCGGCACCCTGACGACCGTCAGCGCCGACGCGGCGCAGGCTCCGTCCCTGCGGTTGGGAGGGGGATCGGCGCTCATCGGGCCTGAACTGTTCCAGGCCGGCGCCGATCTGAGGTCGAGCGTGGACGAGCGCACGATGGTGATGGCGGGCAATCGGCTCATCGGCCTGGCGGTTGCGGTCGTCGCAATCGGGACCGTGCTCGCCATGGCGGGCATCATCGACCTCGGGGAGATCCTGGTCGGAGTCGCGCGCGAGTGACGCGCCCGACCATCACCGCGCTCGTGGTCCTGGTCGGGCTGCTGCTGTTGGCGGATCTGCTGGTCGTCAACAGCGCCCTTCAAGACGTGGCCGGCGTCGTGGTCGACGCCGCGATCCTGGTGGCCGCGGGCGCCGCGCTTGCTGCCGGGGCATCCCTCGTGACGCGCCGCCTCGGCGACCTGTGGCGCCGTCGCGGAGACCCGATCGGCGCCCTGCTCGTGGTGGCGGGTGTCGCCGCCATGCTCGTGGCCGGCATGCGTCCGGGCTCCAGCGGGTCCGATGATCCCGCCGTGCAGTGGCTGCTGGCCGCGCTGCTCATCCCGATCGGGGCCACGCTGTTCGGGCTGCTCTTCGTCTCGACCGTCGCCGCCGCCCGGCGATCGGTGGCCGGCGGCAGTCGAGAGGCAGTCGTGCTGGTCACGGCAACGACGATCACCGTCCTGCTCCTCCTTCCGCTGGCCGGCAGCATCGGCTCCTGGCTCTCGGATGCCAGCGGCTGGATGCTCGGGACGGCGGTGGCTTCGGTGTTTCGTGGCCTGCTGATCGGTATCGCACTGCTGGGCGCGGTGTATGCGGCCCGCACGATGCTCGGGATCGGGTCCGCCGATGAGTGACCGCCGACCACCGTGGTCGCTGCTCGCGCCCGCGCTGCTGCTCGTCCTGCTGGGAGTCGCATGGCTGCTGCCGGATCTCGACGTCCTGGGTCTCGAGGCGGACGATGACGGCCCTCAGGCGGACGTTCGGGCCACGCTGGACGGACTGGGCCCGGCTCCGCTGGTGCTCATCGGGTTCGACGCCGACCTCGGCACATATGCGGAGGTGCGACCCACGGTGCGGACGCTCATCGCCGACCTGCTGGTGCGAGACGCACGGATCGCGTTCGTGTCGCTTACCGTCGAAGGACGCGCCCTGGCGACGAGCGAGCAGGCCCGCCTGCGGCGCGGCGAGGCAAATGCGAACCGCATGCTCGATCTTGGCTTCATCCCCGCCGCCGAGGCCGGCCTGGTGGACCTCACGCGCAGCATCCGGCCGGATGACGATGCGGGTGCCCTGGCATTCGCCAGGGAAGTCTCGACCGCGGGAATGGCCGCGTTCGACGCGATCATCGTCGTGGGCGGTAACGATCTCGGGCCGCGTAGCTGGATCGAGCAGGTCGCACCTCGGATCGCGCCCACTCCGATCGTGGCCATCACCCCGAGCGTGCTGCTGCCCGAGGTCCTGCCCTACGTTGCGAGCGGCCAGCTGGCCGCCCTGATCGGCACGCCGGGCGACGGGGCCGCGTATCGATCCGCAGCCGAGGTGGGCTCGCTCGAGCGCCTGGTCGAGGCGGGTGGTCCGCGGTCTCTCCCCATCCTGGTCGGTCTTCTCATCGCAGCGGGCGCCATGGGACAGGCCCTCGTCGCACGCCTGGTCGGAACGACGAGATCCCTTGCTGATCGAGACCGCGCATGACCGGACTGTTCGGCGCCGGCCCGGCGGAGGTGGTCGGAACCTGGGTCGCGGCCACTCTCACGCTCGTGGTCCTCGGCTCGCTGCTCGGAGAACGGCGCATGTTCGGCTGGTCGCAACATCTGCTGGCTGGCCTCGCGACCGGTTTCCTGGCGTTGATCGCCCTGCGCGAGGTAATCGCCCCGCGCCTCCTCGAGCCGCTGGCCGCCGATCCTGCGGGCCGACCCGAACTGTGGGGTGGCGTGGCGCTCGTGGCGGTCGCGGCCGCCGCACCGTGGCTGCCGCGGCGCGTGACGGCCGTTCCGGCCTCGATCGCGATCGGGGCCCTGGCCGCATTCGCCCTCGCTGGCGCCGTGATCGGCACACTGCTGCCCCAGCTTGACGCCGCGATCGTGCGCCCGGGAAGCGATCTCGGCGCAACCGTGGTCGGTGTGATCGGCGCCGTGGTGACCGGACTCGTGCTCATCGGGTTCGTGCATGGCGTGCCGCGCGGCCGGATCCTCACGTCGGCGGCGGGCGTCGGGCGTTGGTTGCTCGTTGCCGGCATCGGCGCGTGGCTCGGCTACCTCGTCCTGTCGCGACTCATCCTGCTCATCGATCGCATCGGCTTCCTGCTTGGCGAGTGGCTGGGGTTCGTACCGTGAGCCAGCCTCGCGTGCGCGCCGAGATGGCGGTCCTGATCGATGTCGGCTCCGCATGGGCCAAGGCCGGGGTCATCGGCCAGGTTGGCGGTCGCTGGCGCCTCGTGGCCCATGCCACACAGCCGACGGCCTGGGGCTCGGCCGCGCTGCGTGCGGCGCTGGTCGACCAGCTCGCGTCGGCCGTCGATGCGCGATTGACCGGTCAGGTCGACCAGCTGTTGGCGGATGCGCGCAGGATCGAATGCCACACCGCCATCCCGCCGCGCCTGGCGATCGTGGCGGTCAGCCGTGAGCTGTCGGGGAGCGCGGCCCGACGCGCCGCAGAGGCGGCGGGGTGGCACGTGGTCGAGTTCATGACCCTCGACGACGGCAGGGACCTCGCCGATCGGCTGGCGACCCTGCAGGCAGCCGAGGTAAGCGCCTGGCTTATCGCAGGAGGCTTCGACGGTGCGCGCAGCCCCCGAGCGCTCGAGGCCGCGGCGCTGGTGGCCGCAGCGCGGCGTCAGGGCGGCGGGCCGGTGGTGTGGGCCGGCTCGGCGGATCTCGGGCCTGACGTCGTGGAGCTCTTCGAGCCAGGGGTCGTGGCGACCGTCGCGAACCCCCGACCTGACGCACGCCGCGACGAGCCCGGGCCACTGCGCGATCACCTCGTTGCCCTGCTCAGGGACGAGGTTGCGGTCACGGAGGAGACGCATCTCGCATCGTCAACCTTCGGTCGAGCCGTGGGTGCCCTGGCCACGCTCAGCGGGTTGCGCATCCTGGGCGTCGACCTCGGGGCGCGTTCAGCTGTCAGGGTGCTGGCCGAGCCAGATGGCAGCGTCGCCAGCCGAGTCCGCGCTCGTGGCGGCCTGGCGGGCACCGTCCTCGTGTCCGGCGCCGCGGCCCGCGTCGCCCGCCTGGCCGGCGATGCGGGCGACGAGTCGGCCGTCGCCGACGTGCTGCAGACCCTGCGCGCCCGCCCCACAACCCTGCCGCAGACGGTCGAGGAGCTCTCGGCCACCCAGACGGCCGCGCGGGTCCAGCTGGCGGCGATGTTCGACGAGGGGACCGACGGGTCTGTCGATCTCGTCATCGGTGCCGGCCGCACCTTGGCGGCTGCGCCGTACCCCGGACAGGCTGCCCGCATGCTGCTCGACGGAGTGCGCCCGCTCGGGGTGACGCAGCTTGCCGTCGATGCCGGCGCTGTGCTCGGCCCGCTCGGCTCGCTTCCCGACGACCAGGTGCGGGAGGGCGTCTCGCTGCTCGGCGAGGACCTCCTTGTGCCCCTCGGCACAGCGATCGTGTGCCGCGGCGGCGACCCCGGCCGGACCGCGATGCGCGTCACCCTGCATCGGGCAGGCTGGCCGGCGGTGGGTCCGGTCGAGATGCGGACCGGGCAGCTCCAGGTGCTGCCGCTGCCGCGCGGTCAGGTCGCCGAGGTGACGATCGAGCTGCTCGGGTCGGCCACCTTCGGCGCGACCCGCCGTTCGCCCCGCATCCAGGCCATGGTCTCGGGTGGCGCGGTCGGGCTGATTCTCGACGCGCGCGGGTCGCCGATCGGACTCCCGCGACGCGGCGACGATCGGCGCGAGGTGCTGGCCGCATGGCGCGATGCGCTGAACCGGGATGCCGCCGCCGGAGCGGAGCGCTTCGCATGAGCGTGGTCCACCGGATTCCGCTGCCGGTCGGAGCGACACCGATGGTCGAGGTCGGGCACGTGGTCGAGCCGTCCGAGGTGCTGGCAACGCGGCGGACGCCGCGTGGCGGGCAAGCAATCGCCGTCGCCGCTCCCCTGCGTCGCTCGGCCGTGGACGCTGCTGCCTGCCTGACCGTTCGACCGGGGACGTTCCTGGATGCGGGCGCCACCCTCGCCGACAACGGACGGGGGCGCGTGGTTCGGGTCCCCGAGTCCTGCATCCTGCTTGGATACGATCGCGACGACGGCTCGGCGCTCATCGCTCCGCTCAGTGGCAGCCAGCCGGTGGTGGGTCATGTGCGCGGCGAGGTGGTCGCCATGGAGCCGGACGCCATCGAGGTCCGCGTCAGCGGCGCCCTCGTGGGAGGGGTGGGTGGCACGGGCAACGCCGTCCACGGGGAGCTCAGGGTGGCCGTCCATGACCCGGCCGCCGAACTGCGTGCCAGCGCCATCGACGTCGGGGCTACCGGGCGCATCCTCGTCGGGGGCTCGCGCGCTTCGGCTGAGACGCTGACGCGGGCACGCGCGATGGGTGTCGCCGGAATCGTCCTCGGCGGAGTCCTCGACAAAGAGCTGCGTGACTTCGAGGCGACGCAGGTCCGACGCCGGGAGCTCGGAGTGGTGCGGGGCGACTTCGCGGTAATCCTGCTGGAGGGCTACGGCAAAGTCGGGTTCGATCCTGGGCTGTTCGCCTGGTTCCAGCGCCACGATGGTCGCCTGGCCAGCCTGTTCGGAGCCGATGCCCGCCTCTACGTCTACGACGCGGAGCCCGCTCCCGCGCGGCGCATGCTGGCTCGCTCAGGGGAGCGCGTCATCGCCCACCGACGTCCGCACGCTGGGTTGGCGGGAGAGCTGATCCGCGTCCTCGACCGTCCGCACGCGTTCGGATCCGGGGTCGTGGGGCGCGCCGCCGTCGTCCGGTTCGATGACGGACGTACCGCGATCGTTCCGCTCGCCAACCTCGAGGCCACGGAGGCGTTTCCCGTCGGTTGAGCGTGGGATTCCTATACTGGCCGGCATGCACTCATCTACGCTGCGAGTGCCCGTCGAGGGCGAGCTGTTCACGTCCAACGTCGAGGAGACCCGTGAGATCGGCCGTCAGATCGGGGCCATCGCGTTGCCGGCGAGCGTGCTCGCCCTGGTCGGCCCGCTCGGCGCGGGGAAGACGCAGATGGCCAAGGGTGTAGCCGCCGGACTCGGCATCGGCGGCGTGGTCAACAGCCCCACCTTCGTCCTCATGAACGAGCACGTCGGCCGTTTGCGGATGTACCACATCGACGCGTATCGGCTCGACGAGCCGGAAGACGTCCTGGGTGCGGGCCTCCTCGACGATCGGCAGGTGCACGGGGTCGTCGTCATCGAGTGGGCCGATCGAGTGGCGGAATGGCTGCCAAATGAGCGCCTCGAGATCCACCTCGAGCCGCTGCCTCGCGAACCGGATCGCCGACGACTGCGCTGGATCGCATTCGGGCACGCTCACAGTCGCCTCGCGCACGAGGTCCTGGCCCGCCCGTGATCATCGCGTTCGACGGTGCATCAACCGACCTGTCAGTGGCGCTGCTGGCGCACGATGGAACGGTCATCGCGGAGGATGCATGGAGCAGCGGCCACCGCCAGTCCGCCGAGCTGCTGCCGCGACTGCTTGCCACGATCGAAGGGTCCGACCGCACCCTGCCCGATGCAACGGCAATCGCCGTCGGCCTCGGTCCCGGGTCGTTCACCGGGTTGAGGGTGGCAGTCGCCCTTGGCAAGGGGCTGGCGATGGGTCTGGGTCTGCCGATCGTCGGGGTCCCAAGCCTGGTCGCCTGGCTGGCATCGGATGCGCAGGCCAGCGCTGCCGTGGCGCGTGCCGGCGCGCGGGACGCCTTCGTGGCCCGACGGGACGACCCAGACATTGCGATCGTGGATCGCGACGCGTTGATCGGCATCGGGAACGTCGTGACGCCCGCCGAGCTCGTGGCGGCCTTCGGCCTGCTCGACAGCCGCCCGCCACGCGCCGCAGCCACCATCGCTCGCATGGCCGCGTCGCGACTCGCCGCCGACGGATCGGGCGATGATCTCAGCGCCCTCGAGCCGATCTATCTCCGCGCGCCGCGCGGCATCACCGCCGAAAGCACCGGGGTCGTCCGGTGGCTCTGATGGCCCGCGTCGTGGTCGACCCGATGCGGCTCGATGACGTGGCGGCGGTCCACGAGATCGAGCGGCTGAGTTTCCGGACTCCCTGGCCGATTCATGCCTTCGAGCAGGAGCTGCGCTCGAATCGACTCGCGCACTACGTCGTGGCGCGGGCGGGAGAGCAGATCGTCGGGTTCGCCGGGATCTGGATGATGGTCGACGAGGCGCACGTTACGACGTTCAGCGTCCATCCCGATTGGCGGCGGCAGTCGATCGGCCGGCAGCTGCTCCTCAACCTGGCCGAGCTGGCAGGCACGGTCGGCGCCCGCCGCCTGACGCTCGAGGTCCGGGAGTCCAACAAGCACGCGCAGGCCCTCTATGACAGCTTTGGCTTCGACATCGTCGGGCGGCGCCATGGCTATTACACCGATGACGGGGAGGACGCGCTGGTCATGACGACACTTAACCTCGACGATCCGCACATGCATTCGGTCCTCGCTCGCGAGCGCGAGCGCATCGGCGCATGAGCGGCCCGCGGATCCTGGCCATCGAGTCGTCGTGCGACGAGACGGGCGTCGCCGTGGTGGTGGGCGGGCGGCGGATCGAGGCGAGCCAG
>JBDSJJ010000088.1:0-8420 GCA_039917415.1 Candidatus Limnocylindria bacterium
GAGTCAAGCCCGGTGCCGCCGATCTCCTCGGGGTACGGGACGCCCAGCAGGCCGAGCGAAGCCGCCTCGCGGATGATCTCCATCGGGAACTCGCCCTTGCGCTCCAGCTCGTCCGCGACCGGGGCGATGCGGCGCTCGGCGAAATCGCGCACGGTGCGCCGAATCTCCTCGTGCTGGGCTGAAAGCGCGAAGTCCATGAATGGGCAAGCTCCGATGCGGAATCCGTGGAAGCCGAGTGTACAAGTGGACGACCCGACCGGGGTTACCGGTCGGGTCGGCGACATCGCGCGAACAAGTGCGTCAGGCGCTCCGACGCCAGCGCTCCATCTCGCGGCGGCTGCGCTGTTCGTCCGCCCTCTGCCGGTTGGCGCGACGACGACGGGTCGCGACCGGGCGCGGTCGGTTGCGCTTCTGATGGTTGAGCTTCGCCATGTGGCTCGAGGCCCCCTCGTGCTTGGTTGCCGTCAAGACGCCAAACGGCTTGCTGAAGTTGCGGCCGAGCTATGAACATTTCTTGACACGCCACGAACGCGCGTCCGTATACTCGTTCCTTACTGCACAGCGATAAGGTTTCCGAGTGACCAAGCGTGCCTGAAGCCGATGTCCGCCTCGATCGCGTCACGAAGCGTTTCGGCAGCTTCACCGCAGTCGACGACCTCACCCTCGAGGTCCCCGAGGGCGAATTCTTCTCGCTGCTCGGCCCCTCCGGATGTGGCAAGACGACCACCCTGCGCATGATCGGCGGCTTCGAGGAAGTCACCTCAGGGACGATCTCGCTCGGCGACCAGGACGTCACCGACCTCCCGCCCTTCAAGCGCGCGACGAACACTGTCTTCCAGAACTACGCGCTGTTCCCTCATCTCACGGTCTTCGAGAACATCGCGTTCGGCCTTCGACGCAGGAAGACGCCGATGGGCGAGATCAAGCGCCAGGTGGAATTCATGCTCAAGCTCGTCGAGCTGCCCGGCTACGAGGAGCGGCGCCCCAACCAGCTCTCGGGAGGCCAGCAGCAGCGCATCGCCCTGGCCCGGGCGCTCGTCAACAACCCGCGCGTCCTGCTGCTGGACGAGCCGCTGGGTGCGCTCGACCTCAAGCTCCGCAAACAGATGCAGGTCGAGCTCAAGCGAATCCAGAGCGAGATCGGCATCACCTTCATCTTCGTCACCCACGACCAGGAAGAGGCGATGACGATGTCGGATCGCATCGCCGTCATGCGTGCCGGACGCATCGAGCAGCTCGGGGCGCCCGAGGAACTGTATGAGCGCCCGAGAACAGAGTTCGTCGCCGGATTCCTGGGCGTCAGCAACCTGCTCGACGGAGAGGTGCGCGAGCGCGAGGGTGAACTGGTCAGGATCCGGCTCACCAATGGCGTGGTGATCCGGGCCCCGGCCACCGCCACGAATGGCGCGACAACGGTCCGCGTCGGCATCCGACCCGAGAAGCTGCGCGTGGTGCCCCGGGGCGCCGAGGCCGCCTCTGGCACAGCCGAAACGAACGAGCTCGAGGGCACGATCCTGGACGCGAGCTACATCGGGGTCAGCACGCAGTATCTCGTGAAGACCGCCGACGGGCACACGCTCACCGTCTACGCACAGAACCTGACGACCAGCGGCGCGTCCGAAGTCCTGTCCGACGGCCAGAACGTCCGGCTGACGTGGAACCCGCAGCACACCTTCGTGATCGACGATTCAGGCCGAAGCGACTCGGCTACCCAAGAGCAGGAGAATACAAACGGATGACGATCATCAAGTGGGAGGCGCGATCGCGCCGAGCCCGGGCCTTCGCGGCGGTGGGGGTCACGATGGCCCTCGTACTCGGCGCCTGCGCCATCGGACCCGGGGACTCGGGCGGCGGATCGCCTGGAGCGACGGATGGCGGCGAACCGGTCGGGGGCGGCGAACCCTCGGGAGTCCTGAACTTCACGAACTGGCCGCTCTACATTGACGACGACGGCGAAGGCAACCGACCGACGATTGACCAGTTCGAGGAAGAGACCGGCATCGACGTCACGTACAGCGAGGCCATCCAGGACAACAGTTCGTTCTTCGGGACGATCCAGCCACAGCTCGAGGCCGGACAGGATCCGGGGCATGACATCATCGTCGTGACCGACTGGATGATCGGCAACATGATCGAGCTCGGCTACCTCGAGCAGATCGACGTCGACCGCGACATCCCGAACTTCATGGCGAACGCCGCCGACAAGTACAAGGATCGCTCGTACGACCCGGGCAACCTGTACAGCGTGCCGTGGCAGTCCGGCATCACCGGCATCGGCTACAACCCGGCGCTCGTCGACGAGGAGATCACCTCGCTGGCACAGCTGTTCGATCCGGAATTCATTCAGAAGTACTGCGGCCAGATCGGCATGTTCAGCGAGATGCGCGACGTGATCAGCCTGGCGCTGCTCTACAACGGCGTGATTCCCGAAGAGGCGACCATCGAGGACGTGGAGGCGGCCCAGGAAGTCCTCCTGGAGCAAGCCGAGTGCGTCCGTGGCTATTACGGCAACGAGTATGCCGACGACTTCGCCAACGGCAGCCTGGCCATCACCATGGCCTGGTCGGGTGATGTCTTCCAGCTCCAGCTCGACAATCCCGACCTCCAGTTCGTGGTTCCCGACGAGGGAGCCATTCTGTGGACCGACAACATGGCGATTCCGAAGGGCGCCGAGCACCCGGACGATGCACTCGCCATGATGGATTACGTGTACCGGCCCGAGGTCGCGGCACAGATCGCCGAGTGGGTGAACTACATCACCGCGGTGCCGGGTGCTCAGGAGCTGGTGACCCAGCACGCCGACGAAGCGGAGGCCGAAGGCGACACCGAGACCGCCGACTACCTGCGCACGGTGGCCGAATCGCCGCTCGTCTTTCCGACGGACGACATGCTGTCACGCCTGTACAGCTACAAGGTCCTGGACGAGGACGAAGAACGGCAGTGGGCCGAGCTGTTCCAAGAGGTGACCCAGGGCTGAGTGTGAGGTCGAAGCAGGAAGAGAGAGGGCCGCATGCCCGCCTGGTTGCGCCATCACAAGGGCGTCGTCCCCTATCTCTTCCTGCTGCCCGGCGGCCTGTGGCTGATCGCCTTCTTCGTGGTCCCGTTGCTCACGACCGCTTCGGTCGCGCTCCAGGAAGGGTCGCTTGCCAGCGGCTACCGGCTGACCTTCAACTTCGGGATCTTTCCCGAAGCGGTCGCACGCTGGGACACCCAGCTCCTGCGCTCGTTGCAGTACGGCCTGATCGTCACCGTGCTGGCAATGCTCATCGGGTACCCGATGGCGTACACCATCGCCTTCCGAGGCGGCAAGTACAAGAACATACTGCTGCTGCTCGTGATCCTGCCCTTCTTCACGAGCTTCATCATCCGTACCATCAGCTGGAAGTTCATCCTGGCCGACCAGGGCTTCGTCCTGGGCACGCTCAAGGATCTCGGAATCGTCGACACCGGCTTCCGGCTGCTGGCCACCCCGATCGCGGTCATCAGCGGCATCACCTATAACTTCCTGCCGTTCGTCGTCCTGCCGCTGTACGTGGCGCTCGAACGCATCGACCCACGACTGATCGAGGCAGCCACGGACCTCTACGCCAGCCGCTTCCAGGCGTTCCTGCGCGTGACGCTGCCACTGTCGATCTCCGGAGTCTTCGCGGCGTCGCTGCTCAGTTTCATCCCCGCGGTGGGTGACTACCTCAACGCCGAGCTGCTCGGCAGCCGGAACGAGACGATGATCGGCAATGTCATCCAGCAGCTCTTCCTGGTCAACCGCGACTATCCGGAGGCAGCGGCGCTCAGCCTGATCCTCATGGTCGGCATCCTCGTCAGCATCTTCTTCTACATCCGGCTTCTGCGCGGCCAGGAGCTGACCGTCTGATGGCGAACGCCGTGCCGCTCCCGGATCGCAGCCCTCCTCTCGCCGGCCGGATGCGCTCCGCGGTCCTGCCCGCCTTCACCGGACTCGTGGTCGCCTACCTAACCCTGCCGATCCTGGTGATGATCCTCTTCGGCTTCAACGACATCCAGGGTCGCTTCAACTTCGCGTGGCAGGGTTTCACGCTCGAGCACTGGGGCAACGTCTTCACGAGGTTCCCCGCACTCAACCAGGCGCTCATCAACAGCCTCACGGTGGCGGTGGTCTCGACGATCGTGGCGACGACGTTGGGCACCATGATCGGCCTTGCGCTGACCCGGTACGAGTTCCGTGGCCGCGGTGCGCTGAACCTGCTGATCTTCCTGCCCATCGCGACGCCCGAGATCGTCCTGGGCGCGTCGCTCCTGGCCCTGTTCGTGTCGGTTGCCGCGCCGCTCGGCATGCCGACGATCATCATCGCGCACACCATGTTCAACATCTCCTTCGTGGTGGTAACGGTGCGGGCACGGATCGCCGGGTTCGACCGCCATCTCGAGGAGGCGGCCATGGATCTCGGCGCCGACGAGTGGACCACGTTCCGAAAGGTCACCTTCCCGCTGATCTTCCCGGGCATCCTGGCGGCGGCGCTGCTGGCCTTCGCCCTCTCGATTGACGACTTCGTCATCACCCAGTTCACCGCTGGCGCCCAGACCCTGACGTTCCCGCTGTGGGTGTACGGGGCGTCGCGCATCGGCGTGCCGCCGCAGGTCAATGTGATGGGCACCATCATCTTCCTCGTTGCACTCGTCGGCATCGTCCTGTGGGTCTACCTCCAGCGCCGCGACATGACTGCACGGCCGACGACGCTGGAGGAGTGATGTACCGCATCGGCGAGGCCGCGCAGCGCGTCGGGGTCAGTCGCTCGGCGCTGCGGCTGTGGGAGCGACAGGGACTGGTGCGGCCGGCGCGTAGCGAGGGTCGCTATCGGCTGTACACCGAGGCCGAAGTCGAACACCTGTGCAGCGTACGACGCATGCGCCAGGTGGACCGCGTGAACGCGCCCGGCATCCGCCGCATGCTCGGCGAGACCGTGACGAGCGCCCACGATGACCGGCACGTCGACGGACGCTTGCTGCGCCGGCTGCGCTCGCGCCACAGCCTCAGCCTACGCGAGGCGAGCCGGCGCAGCGGCCTGTCGGTCAGCTTCCTGTCCGCGATCGAACGCGGCGTTTCGGGAGCCAGCGTCGCGACGCTCCAGCGCATCACGATGGCCTACGGGACGAACATGCTGGAGCTGTTCGCCGGCTCACCTGCCGGCGCCGGCGACCGCGTGGTGCGCGCCGACGCGCGCGACTCTCTCGAGCTCGCTGGCGGTTCGGTGCGCATCGAGCAGCTGGCACGAAATGCGACTCGCCTCGAGCCACAGCTCTTCGTGCTGGCGCGGGGCGCCACGAGCGACGGCGAATACGCCCACGAGGGCGAAGAGTTCCTCTACCTGCTCGCCGGCGCCGTGACCATCTGGGTCGGCGACGACGAGACGTTCCAGCTCACTCACGAAGGTGACGCCCTGAGCTTTCCATCGACCATGCCGCATCGCTGGCGCAACGACGCCGCAGGAGAGTCCCGACTGCTATGGATCAACACGCCACCGACCTTCTGACGGACTGGGACGCGCTGCGTTCGGGCGTCCCGCCGGTGTGGGCGCGCTACACCGACCTCGTGGTCGAGCGCGCATCCGGCTCGTGGATCGAAACCACTTCGGGCGATCGCTACCTCGACTACACGTGCGGTATCGGCGTCACGAACACGGGCCACGCCCACCCGAGGGTCGTCTCCGCCATCAGCCAGCAGGCCGCGCGTGGAATCCACCTCCAGCAGAACATCGTGTATCACCAGCCCGGCCTTGAGCTCCATCGGCGCCTCCCGGCGCGCTTCCCGAACGCGGCGCCCGGCGTCGAGTACGGGCTCTTCCTCTCGAACTCGGGAGCGGAGGCGGTCGAGGCGACGATGAAGCTGGCCAAGGCAGCCAACGGTCGGACGTCGTTCATCGCGTTCCGCGGCGGCTTCCACGGACGGACCCACGGCGCAATGTCGCTGACGACCTCGAGCGTGAAGTACCGCGCTCACTTCGATCCCCTCCTGCCCGGAATCCACGTTGCGCCCTACCCGTACCCACTGCGCATGGGCGGTGCCGATGCCTCCCTGGCGGCGACGATGGCGGCGCTCGAGGAGCTCTTCGCCAGCGTCGTGTCACCCGATGACGTGGCCGCCTTCGTGGTCGAGCCCGTGCTCGGCGAGGGCGGTTATGTCGTACCCCCCGATGGCTTCTTGCCCGCGCTGCGTGAGCTCGCTGACCGACACGGGATCTTGCTCGCCGTCGACGAGGTGCAGTCCGGCTACGGCCGTACCGGTCGATTCTTCGCCACGGAGTGGGGCACGGTGACCCCGGATATCGTGATCATGGCCAAGGGCATCGCATCGGGCCTGCCGCTGTCCGGGATCCTGGCACCGCGCAGCCTCCTCGATCGCCTGGCCCCCGGGTCGCACGGGGGCACGTATGGCGGCAACGCCGTGGCCTGCGCCGCCGCCCTTGCCACCCTCGACATCATGGACGACGAGCGGCTGCCCGAGCGCGCCGAGCGCATCGGCGGGGAGATGCTGGCCGCCATCTCCGCCATGGCCATGCACCGGGAGCACGTCGCCGAGGTCCGGGGGCGTGGCCTGATGATGGCCATCGAGTTCGCGGACGGTGAAGTGTTGACGCCGCGGCCGGACCTCGCGAAGGCGATGCTGGGCGAGACCATGGCAAGAAACCTGCTGCTCCTGAGCTGTGGAACATATGGGCAGGCGGTGCGCATCATTCCGCCGCTTGTGACCACCAATGAGGAGGTCGAGATCGCGCTACGGGTGATCGGGGAGTCACTCGAGGCAATCGGAGCCTGAGGGAAGGAGAGCGACATTGGCGCATTCCATCTGGGTTGTTGATGACGAGCCCTTAATTCGCACCGCCATGCTGGCGGTCCTGGGTGAGGTCGGCCACGAGGCCCGGGGCTTCGGCAGCGCCGCGGAGCTGTACACCGCGCTCGTCGAGGAGGGCACCACGCCCGACATGCTGGTGCTCGACCAGCGGCTGCCCGACGAATTCGGCTCCACGATCCTGCACTCCCTGCGTGAGCGACCTCAGTACCGCGACATCCCGGTCCTGTTCGTCACCGCGATCGACGACGAGGAGGCCGACCGGCTGTCTGCACTTGCTCCGGTGGTGCGCAAACCGTTCGACTTCAACGACTTCATCGCCGCCGTGGAGGCCGAGCTCGCGCGCGCGCCAACTGGATGAGAAAAGACCGCACGGCGCGATGATCCAAACCACGCCCTTCCATGCCCGGACGAGCACCCTGAACGAGACGGGCCTCTGGCAGCACTGGTCCGGACACCTCGTCGCGACACGGTTCCAGGCTTCGGACAAGTTCGAGTACTTCGCCGTCCGCAACAGCGCGGGTGTGTTCGACACGTCGCCGCTGTACAAGTACCGGATCGCCGGACCGGACGCTGAGCGATTCCTGTCGGGGATGCTGGCTCGCGACATCCGCAGCTGTCCGCCTGGGCACGCGCAGTACACGACCTGGCTGGACGACCGCGGCTTCGTCCTCGAGGACGGTGTCATTCAGCATCGCGGGCATGACGAGTACCTGCTCACGGCGGCGGAGCCGAATTTCGCATGGTTCGCCGATCGGATCGGCAGGCTGGCGGTGACGATCGAGGAGGTCAGCCTCGAGATCGGGGCCATCGCGGTGCAGGGGCCTCGCTCGCGCGACCTGGTGGCACGCCTTGTTCCCTCGGTATCGGATCTCCCGTTCTTCGGCATCACGACCGGGACGATCGCGGAGCGGCCGGTGACGGTGAGCCGCACCGGGTACACGGGCGACCTGGGGTACGAAATCTGGGTCGATGCTCCTGACGCCACGGACGTCTGGGACGCGGTCTGGGATGCGGCGAACGGATATGGCGTCCTGCCCTACGGCATGGACGCGCTCTACATGCTCCGCATCGAGGCGGGCCTGCTGCTGCTCGGGGCGGACTTCGACTCGAGCCGCTTCGCCTTCAACGACGCCCACCGGTCGACACCGCTGGAGCTCGGCTGGGCCTGGATGTTCAAGGGCATGGAGGCCGACGATCGGCCGTTCATCGGGCGCCGGGCGCTGGAACGAGAACGCGCCGACAAGAGCTACCGCTGGAAGATGGTGGGCCTCGTTGTCGACTGGGAGGACTACGACCGCGTCTACTCGGGGGCCGGCCTGATCCCACCCAAAGATCACCGGCCGGTGCACGAGGACTCGATGGTCTACGACGCCGACCGGTCTCGCGTCGGCTACGCGACGAGCATCATGTACTCGCCCGTGCTCCAGCGGCACATCGCTCTGGCGCGTGTGCGGCCCGACCTGGCCGCGTCCGGAACCCGCGTGTTCCTCGAGTTCACGGTGGACCACCACTACCAGCAGGTGGCGGCGCACGTTGCGCGGCTGCCGCTCTACAACCCCGAGCGCAAGATGAGCCTGAAGGACCGATGACGATG
>JBDSJJ010000089.1:0-7204 GCA_039917415.1 Candidatus Limnocylindria bacterium
TCGCCGAACAGCCGGCGGTGATGCCACGGTTGTAGAGCCAGAAGATGTCGTTCTTGAAGGCGCTCGAGCCCGTGTCCGTGAACGGGCTGACCGCGGTCCAATCCCGCGACACGGGCAGACCCGGACCTGTGACGTTCACACCCTGGACCTCGAAGGTGTGCGAACCGAGGCCGAGCCCGCTGTACATCTTCGGCGAGGAGCACGCAGCGAACGAACCGCCGTCGAGGGCGCATCGATACGAGGTCGGGCTCGGCGCGCCGACGAAGGTGAAGGTCGCGCTGTCCTTCGTGGTGTTGCCGGTCGGACCGGTCAGGATCGTGGTCGTCGGGGTTGGCGTCGCGGCCGGATTGTACCCGGTGCAGTTGAGCCTGACGGTGACGCGCGAGGAATTCTTCGAGTATGAAAGGCCCGACTGCGTCCATGTCGCCCTGCCGATGTTGAGGACGGTGTTGTCGAGGGTTCCATGGGCGCCCGGCTTGTCGCACGCAACGTCGACGTTCGAGTTCACCCGCACGTTGACGGTGACCACCACGGTCGTGTCAGCCGCCACGCTCCCGATCGGGCACCGAATGTTGTCCGGGCGCGGACTGCCACACTTGAAGGAACCGGTGCCATTCAACGAATAGGACACGCTCTCGATGGCAATCTGTGGATAGTCGAACGCACTGTCCGCGACGATGAGTTCCTGCACCGCGAGAATCGTCGTTGTCGTGATCGTGTAGCTATAGGCAGCGCCCGGCGACTGGTTGCCGCTGGCGCTCGTCGTTTTCTGAATCGTCACGCTGGTCTCATCGGCGGCGACGAACTGCGCAGGGACGAGAAGCGAGGCAACGAGCGCGAGCAGTATCGGCAGGATCTTCGCGGCGTGGGCACGCGGAACGGCGACTGTCGATGACATGTCGGAGATCTTCCCCTATGCATGTGCCGAGAATGGCCCGCGGATCGTACATCGCGCGTCCTGAAACGGCTCCCCCGCTCGGCCGTTCCGTCGGTTGGCCCCGAGCTGGCTGAGCGTGGATCGGCTGGAGCCGAGGGTGGGAGTCGAACCCACAACCGTCGGTTTACAAAACCGATGCTCTGCCATTGAGCTACCTCGGCGCGCGTGGCGGAGTGTAGCAAGTCCCTCAGGCGGTCCGTTGGCGGACGATCTCGAACAGGAGCAGCGCGCCCGCCGTCGATGCGTTCAGGCTGGAGACCTTGCCTGCCATCGGGAAGCTGACCAACAGGTCGCACCGGCGACGCGTCGCGCCCGACAGGCCGCTACCCTCGCTTCCGACGACCACGGCCAATGGACCCGTCATGTCCGTCTCCCACGCCAAGGCTGGAGCGTCCTGGTCCGCGGCTGCCAGGCGCAGGCCGGCGATTTTGAGATCATGGATGGCGTCCCCGATCGTCGGAAGGCGACCGATGAGCAGGTGCTCGCTGGCCCCCGCGCTGGCTTTGACCGCGGCGGTGCTGAGCGGGGCGGCGCCTCGCTCCGGAAAGACGACGCCATGGACGCCGGCCGCCTCGGCCGAGCGCAGCAGCGTGCCGAAGTTCGTCGGGTCCTGGAGATGCTCGAGCACGAGGACGAGAGGCTGCGTTCCCGACGCCCCGGCTCGCGCCATCATCTCGCTCACGTCAGCCCAGCGTCGCTCCCCCACCTCGAGCAGCACGCCCTGGTGGCCGTCGAACGCCGCGATCCGGGTCATCTGGTCGGCCGGGACGCGGTCCAACGGGAGGTGCGCCCGGCGGGCAGCGTCAGTGATCGCGCGGAGCTCGGGCGCCGGTCGCGCGCTCGACGAGATCAGCAGCCGGCGCGCCTCACGACCGGAGGCAAGCGCCTCGAGGACGGGCCGCCGGCCACCGATCCACTCCGTCATACGCCCCGCTCAACGATGGCCACCGCCCAGGCCGCGATACCCTCGTCGCCGGTGAAGCCGAGCCCGTCCGAAGTGGTGCCCTTGATCGAGACCGCTCCGGGATCGATGCCGAGAATGCGCGCGATGTGAGCCGCCATCTCCTCGCGCCGCGGCGCGATGGCAGGTCGAGATGCCACGATGCTCACGTCCACGCTGACCGGCCTCCAGCCGTTCTCGGCCAGCAACCCGACGGCCGTCGCGCTGAGCACGTTCGAGTCCGCGCCTGCCCACTCCGCGGTGTGCGGGAACAGAGCGCCGATGTCGCCGAGAGCCGCCGCCCCCAGCAAGGCGTCGACGATCGCATGCAGCACTACGTCACCGTCGGAGTGACCTAGCGGCCCACGCGGCTCGTCGTCCCACGCCAGTCCACCGAGTCGCATCGGGCGTCCCTCCGCCAGTCGGTGCGCGTCGAAACCCACGCCCGGCCGCGTCCCGGGCGCGCCGAGCGAGTCGGGCATGGAGACGATTCGATCGGCAAGGATGGCGCGCATCGGAGCGACATCGCCCGGGTCGGTGAGCTTGCGATTGCAGGGATCGCCGGGGACCGTCAGCACGGGCACGCCGGCAGCGGCCAGTGCGCCCGCGTCGTCAGTGATGGGACGGCCCCAGGCATGAGCCTCTTCGATCGCGGCACGCAGCGCGCCCAGGGTCGCGCCCTGCGGAGTCTGTGCTGCCGCGACCTCGTCGCGCTCGACCGGCGCGACGACTCGCCCGCCACGAACCCGCTTGAGGGAGTCGACCACCGCGGTCACCGGCACGACGGCGCGCTCGCCGTCCTCGGCGGCCAGCGCCGACACCACCGCGTCAACCAGCTCGGGAGTGACGGCAGGTCGGGCGGCGTCGTGGACGACAACAAGTGTCTCGTCGCCATGTCCGGCAGCGGTCAACCCCCACAGGCCCTTGATCACGCTATCGGCGCGGGTCGACCCGCCCGGAACGATCAGGCAACGCTCGTCGTGGGGCGGCAGCGCCGCCCTGAATCGGTCGTGGGCATCGGCCGGGACGACCACCGCGACGTGCTGGATCCCCGGCTGCGAGAGGAGCACGTCCAGAGCCCAGCGCCACGCCGGACGGCCCCAGAAGTCGGTCCACAGCTTGTCACTGCCCATGCGCTGGCTGCTTCCGGCAGCCACGAGGATGGCCGAGACCGGGATGGCGGACGTCGTCATCGACTCCGCTCAGCTCGCGTCGGTTCGCGGCTGGGCGAAGATCATGCGGCCGGCGACGGTCTGCAGGACGCGCGTGACGATGATCGGGAGTTCCTTGTCCACGAAGCGGTAGCCACCCTCGACGACGATCATCGTGCCGTCATCGAGGTAGCCGACGCCCTGCCCGGCCTCCTTACCCTCCTGGATGATGCGGACCGTCATCTCCTCGCCCGGATGCAGCACGGCCTTCACGGCGTTGGCGAGCTCGTTGATGTTCAGCACGCGGATGCCCTGGAGGTCGGCCACCCGGTTGAGGTTGTAGTCATTGGTGAGGATGGCTGCGCTGTGGTCGCGCGCGTATGCCATGAGCTTCGCGTCCACCTCCTCGACCTCGGGATACGTCGCCTCGCTGACCTCGACGGCGGTGACCGCGTCCTTCTGCAGCGCGGACAGCATCTCGAGGCCGCGGCGTCCGCGGTTGCGTCGCAACGCGTCCGGCGAGTCGGCGATGCGCTGCAGCTCATCGAGGATGAAGCGCGGGACGACGAGCGTTCCGAGGACGAACCCCGTCCGTGCGACATCGACGATCCGCCCGTCGATCACCGCGCTCGTGTCGACCACCACCCGGTTCGACGGTCCGCGCCCGCGTGCCCCGGGGATCCAGCTGGCGACCGCTGGGAGCAGCACGTCGCGCTTCTGCAACGTCGCGCCCAGCATCATCACCGCCAGGAACAGGGACACGATCGGCGGCCCGAGGGTCCCGAGTGTCCCGCCGATCGCAGCCAGCGGCACGCCGACCAACAGGCCCATGACGAGGCCGATGACGACGGCGGCCACGCCGAGCCCGAATTCCCCGGCACCCGCCTCGCCCAGCTTCTCAACGGCGCGGCGAACGGGGTAGATCGTGATATACGGGATGGCCAAGTAGCCGAACAGCAGCGTCGCAACCACGAAGGCGGTCAGGAACGCCGGTCGGTTTGCCGGCTCGATGATGTCGCCCGCTCGTTGGAGCAGCGCCAGCCCGAGCGCAAAGCCGAAGAGAGTACCCAGCAGGGCACCCGTGAACTGGATGATCCGGGTCATGGGTTTGATGATTCCGAGATAAATGAACGGCAGGCGCGCCACGACAGCTCGGGGAGATAAAGCGGATTCCATCGCGCCGCAGGAACGAGGCCGCCCACACTAGCACGCGACCCCACCAGCGTCCACGCCACGGCCTCCGTGGCTCAGCCCTCGAGGACGTGCCCCAGGGCTTCCCGGATTGTCGATGCGACGACCATGCCGCTCGGCGCGCTGCCACCGCGATCCCCGCGCGCCGGACCGGTGACCAGGGAGCCGAAGCCGAGCCGGCGCGCCTCGACCAGGCGCCGATCAGCCCGCACGGCGGATCGGAGACGTCCCGACAGCGCCACCTCCCCGGCCAGCACGATTCCCCGTTGGACCGGCCGATCCCTCAGGCTGGACGCCAGTGCCGTCGCCACGGCCAGGTCGGCGGCGGGTTCGTCGATGCGCAGCCCACCGGCCACGTTCACGTAGACATCGTGGCCGCTCAGATTGAGTCCCGCGTGGCGAGCCAGCACGGCGATCAGCATCAGGACGCGGTTGACGTCGATGCCGGTCGTGGCGCGACGGGGCGATCCGTAGCTCGTCGCGGCCGACAGGGCCTGGATCTCGACCGCCAGCGGCCGCGTCCCCTCGAGCGCGATGGTGACCGCCGACCCGGCGCTGGGGGCCTCCTCCGACTCGAGAAAGAACCGGCTGGCGTCCTCCACCTCGGCAAGCCCGTCACCGCGCATCTCGAGCACGCCGACCTCGTCGGTCGAGCCGAACCGGTTCTTCGCGGCACGCAGCAGCCTCGTGGTCCCCAATCGCTCCCCCTCGAGGTAGATCACGGCATCCACGAGGTGCTCGAGCGTCCGCGGTCCGGCCACGGTGCCCTCCTTGGTCACATGGCCGACGAGTGCGATGCAGGTCTGCCCGGCCTTGGCCAGCTCCCCGAGCCTCGCCGCGACTTCGCGCACCTGTCCGACGCTCCCCGCGGGACCGGTCAGGTCGGGACTGGTCAGCGTCTGAACGCTGTCGACCACGGCCAGCGACGGTGCGACGGACTCGATGGCCGCCAGGGCGGTCTCGAGCGCCGTGGTCGCGGCGAGATCCAGTCCGTCGACGACGCCGCCGATCCGCTCGGCGCGGCCGCGGACCTGTGCCGCGGACTCTTCCGCCGTGACGTAGAGGGCTCTCCCCCCGCCGGCCGCCACCCGCGCGGCGAGCTGCAGCAGGAGCGTGGACTTCCCGATCCCCGGGTCGCCGCCGATGAGGATGATCGACCCCGGCACGAACCCGCCGCCGAGGACGCGGTCCACTTCGCCCAGCCCGGACGTGAGCCGAGCAGCCTCGGCGCTCGTGATGTCGCCGATCGGATATACCGCGGCGGAACCCGCCACGGCACGGGCCGCGGACGACGGTCGGGCCGAGGCCCGCGGGGCGGCGATGGTCTCGACCAGCGTGTTCCAGGCACTGCACGACGGGCACTGTCCCGACCACTTGGGCGAGGACGCGCCGCACTGCTGGCAGAGATAGGCTGTCTTGACGGCTGGCACGATGCTCCGAGCGCGAGTGAGTTCGGCCGATGCTGCGGCCCCGGACTTACCCGGGCGTTATCGCCGGTTTACCGGCCGGCCTTCGCCGGCTGCCGCTTCGGGGTTCCACCGCGCTCGATCGTCAGGGCACCATCGGGTCCCACGTCGACCGTCACGGTGTCGCCAGGGCTGAAGCTCGCCTGCAACATGCGCTCCGCCAGGGCGTCCTCGATCTGGTTCTGGATCTCCCTGCGCAGCGGCCGCGCGCCATAGGCCTGATCGTAACCCTTGGTGATGATCGCGTCCTTGGCGGCATCGGTGACGACCAGCTCCATCTCCTGCCCGGCGAGCTGTTCCTTGACCCGCGCCAGGAGCAGGTCGACGAGCTTGCGGATCTCCTCACGGGTGAGCTGGCGGAAGACTACCGTGGCGTCGATGCGGTTGAGGAACTCGGGTCGGAAGGTGTTCTTCAGCTCGCCGAGCACCTTTTCCTTCATGCGCTCGTAGTCGGACGCGGCCTGCGCCTCCTCGCCGTCGGCGCTGGCACGGAAGCCGATCGAGGTGTCGCGCTGCATCTGCTGCGCGCCGACGTTGCTCGTCATGATGATCACGGTGTTCCGGAAGTCGACCCGCCGCCCCTTGGCATCGGTCAGGTGCCCGTCCTCCAGGATCTGGAGCAGGATGTTGAAGACCTCCGGGTGCGCCTTCTCGATCTCATCGAGCAGCACTACGCTGTAACTTTTGCGACGCACCGCCTCGGTCAGCTGGCCGCCCTCGTCGTAGCCAACGTAGCCAGGCGGGGCACCGACCAGCCGCGAGACGTTGTGGCGCTCCATGAATTCGCTCATGTCGATCTTCACGAGCGCTTCCTCGGAGCCGAACATGAACTCCGCAAGGGCCTTCGCCAGCTCGGTCTTGCCGACGCCGGTGGGGCCCATGAAGATGAACGAGCCGATGGGGCGCTTGGGGTCCTTCAGGCCGGCGCGCGCACGGCGTACGGCACGGCTGATGGTGGTGATCGCCTCCTCCTGGCCGATGTACCGCTTGTGCAGTGCATCTTCCATGTGCAGCAGCCGCTCGGACTCCTCGACGCTGATGCGGATGACGGGGATCCCAGTCCACATGCTGACGACCTGGGCGATGTCCTCGTCGGTGACGACGGGGGTCTCCTTGCCCTGGTCCTCGCGCCACTTGGCCTTCAGCTCCTCGATCTTCTCCTTGCCCTGGGCTTCTTCGTCCCGGAGGCGCGCCGCCGCTTCGTAGTCCTGCCCCGCGATCGCCTCGTCCTTCAGGACCGTGATCTCGCCGAGGGCAGCCTGCGCCGCCTTGATCTCCGGCGGAGCCGATGAGGACCGCAATCGGACCCGAGAGCCAGCCTCGTCAATGAGGTCGATCGCCTTGTCGGGCAGTGCCCGATCGGCGACGTAGCGGACGCTGAGGTCGACTGCGGCGCGCACGGCCTCGTCGCTGATCTTGACCTTGTGGTGCTCCTCGAAGCGCTCGCGGATCCCGAAGAGGATGTCGATCGCCTGGTCCACGGTCGGCTCGTCGACCATGACCGGCTGGAATCGGCGCT
>JBDSJJ010000090.1:0-8764 GCA_039917415.1 Candidatus Limnocylindria bacterium
GCGATCAGCTCGAGGTGCGAGGTGGTGCGCGCCTCCTCGGCCCTGACCACGTCCGCGATCTCGGGATCGGCCGACGCAAGCGGCTCCCACAGGTCCATGCGGTGAGTGTAGAGCCCCGCCGCGGTCGCAGATCACGAGGAGCTGCGGTGGCTCATGGCAGCCTTGAACCGATGCCGGTCGCGATGATCGGCATCAGGGCGTTCCTCGTGAACCTGTGTCTGATGCTCTAGGAGCCCTTGTGACGCCTCCGCGCGGACCGATGCGCAGCTCGCTGCCATCGAGAATCACGCTGGCGCGCTGCGGGGAGATGACGTGGACCGGGACGCGGATCCCGTATAGCTCCTCCGCCACCGCCGAACCGATCTCGAGGATGAGGTCCGGCTCCGACAGCAGGAACGCCGCCGGGGCGGTCCCTGCCCGCACGGCCTCCGCCAGGACGGACGCAGACGACGATGACCCCTTCGCCGACGGCATGAACACGACACGCCCCGCCAGGAGCGCGCCGTGCTGCGGGTGATGCGGGTCGATCAGGCGACCGGTCGCGGGGTCCATGCCGCCCCACAGGCTGAGCGGCTCGTCGAGGACCAGGACGCGCCCGGTGACGGCGGTCACGCCCCACCCCATGGCGCCTGATCGCGCACGACGCGTCCCGCGACGGCGGAACGGATGCACTCGGCGGTCGAGCCGAACACGACCGCGGCGCCGATGTTGCCTGGCGCGTAGTACGCCCACTTGCCAGAGTCGGTCATGACCGGGCCGCTCGATGCCCGGAGGGTGGGGGCGACGTAGCTGCAGGTGTCGACCAACAACTCGACCCCGGCCTCGCGCAGGCGCTCGGTGATGCCGCGCTCGGAGGCAGCAGCCAGCACATCCCGGCCCGTGGATATCAGGCACTCGACGTCGTCATGGATCCTGCGGCCGCCAAGCATCACCGCGTAGCGCTCGAGCTCGGCCAGCGAGGCGTGAGGCGTGCCCAGGGCGACCGCAGCCAATCGTTCTCCCACCGCCGTGCTCAGCTCGTCGCGCGCCGCTCGGAGCTCGGCGAGGGAAATGAGCTCGACCGCCAGGGGCGGACGCCGCTGCAACGCGTCATCCACGCTGGCTGCCTCGGGGGTCGAGCCCGTCACATGGAACATCGCCACCGCTCCCGATGATGCGGCGGCGGCGCCGAGCGCCTTGAGCCGATCCTCGGACTGGTCGCGCGCGAGCCCGTCGATGACCGCGACTGACGATCCCGCGCGCCGCCCCAACACGATGCCGAGGACGGGAAACAGCACGTCGGAATCGCGTAGCGCAGTCGGCACGTCGTCCGCCAAACGCAGGACGAGCGTCGCGCGGCGGTTCTCGGTGCGATGCAGGCCCGCATCGGGAACGCGGCCGGTGACCGCCGCCGCCACGTCGAGGAAGTCGCCGTAACGATTCGTGCGTGCTCCGAGCACGCTGTTGCAGAAGGCAATGGCGTTGGACTCACCCCAGGCGACCTGCTCACCCAGCGCCGGGCGTGCATCGGCGAGCTGGTAGGGCGCGCAGGTGTATGTGGGCCGGGCGCCGAGCGCGCGGTATCGGTTCATGAGCTTGCGACCCGCCGTGGCGGTCCGGCGGTCGCCGCGGTAGAGCTCGGGGTGCATGAGGTCCAACGCGCCGACGTTGAGCGTGGTCGGGACACGTACGCGGGTCCCGCCGTCCGCCAGGCGATCGACGAAGTCCAACGTGGCCTTGCCGTGGTACAGGCAAGAGTCGACGTGCGCGCCCGTGATGTCGATCAGATGGGTGGCGCCGGTCGCCCTCGCGGCGCGAACGACGAGACGCATGGCAAACGCCGTTCCGGCACCGTCGCCTCCGGCGAGGAGCTCGCGATCGCGGGAGCTCAACGTGACGCTCAGCCGCGTGCCTCCTCGGCCTCGACGCGCGCGATCTTCTCGATGCGCGGGACGTGCCGTCCGCCGGCGAACTCCCCGTCGAGGAAGGCTCGCACGCAGGCTCGAGCGACCTCGGTCCCCACGATCCGCGCGCCCATGCTCAGGACGTTGGCGTCGTTGTGCTCGCGCCCGAGCCGAGCGGTCACCGGGTCGGACGCCTCGACGCAGCGGATGCCGCGGACCTTGTTGGCGACGATCGCCTCGCCCGTCCCGCTGCCCCCCAGGACGATGCCGCACTCGAAATCGCCGCGAGCGACGGCGCGCGCGACCGGGGCGATGAAGTCCGGGTAATCGACCGGGTCCGTGCTGAACGTGCCGAAGTCCCGGTACTCGACCCGCAGCTCGTCGAGCAGCGTGCACAGATCCCCCTTGAGGTCGAATCCGGCATGGTCGGAGCCGATGGCGACGCGCATCGACCGAGTGTAATCGGCCGGGGGCCCTGGGGGCCGCAATCGCCCGCCGACGCGTCTACTGAGGGGCGAGCTCGATGAGAGCCGCGATCTCGGAACGCGCGACCGGTCCCTCGCGAAGCAGGCGGGCCGGCGTCACGGACAGGTCCACCACCGTGGAGGGGATGCCTCCGGGAACCGGACCGCCATCGACGACCGCGGGGAGCTCGTCCTGCTGCAGAGCGAAGGCAATGAGGACCTCGTCGGCCGCGAGCGTGTCCGGCTCGCGGGATCGGTTCGCCGATGTGGCGAAGATCGGCCCGGATCGGCGAATGAGGTCGAGTGTGACCGGGTGATCCGGAGCGCGGAATCCCTGGGTCCTTTGGCCGGAGCCGATGACGAGCGTGAGTCCGCCGGGCCAGAGAGCCTCGGCGAGTTCCCGCGCACGGTCGTCGGGCTGCCAGCCAAGGTCCACGACCTGCTGCAGGTCGGCCACCAGCATCGCGATCCGCTTGTCGAGCGGCCGGTCCTTCAGCGCGAACAGCGCGACGAGCCGATCCTGGTGCGCGCTCGCGACCCCCAAGCCATAGACCGTGTCGGTGGGGAAGGCGACCACGTTTCCATCGCCGAGCAGCCGGGCAGCAGCGTCGAGACCGTCGGGAGTTGAAGGCAGGACATCGGTCATCGATTCAGTCTCGCAGGTCGATGCGCACCACACGGTCGAGGCCGGCGAGGTCCGGGACGACTCCGAACGCAGCGCCCGCAGGGCCGAGCGCAGCAATCTCCGTCGCCTGTCCGACGCCGATCTCCAGCAAGATCGTGGCGCGCGGAGCGGCCCGCGACGGAAGATCGGCAAGCAGCGACCGCAGAACTCCGAGCCCGTCGGCGCCACCGTCCAGCGCCATCCGCGGCTCGAATCCCAACGAGTCCTCGCGGGCGTCGACGTCGGCGCTGGCCACGTAGGGCAGGTTGGCGATGACGAGATCGGGCAGCGGGAGAGACACACCCGCCGGCTCGAGCAGATCAGCGCAGGCGAGGCTCACCAGGTCCGTGGCCCGGTGATCGGCGAGGTTCTCTTCGGCCAGCTCCAGGGCATCCGGGGAGAGGTCGCTGGCGATGAGCCGGATGCGTCCCAGGCGGATGACCTGCCGGAAACGGAGCGCGACCGCGAGCGTCACGGCTCCGGTGCCGGTCGCCACCTCCCAGGCAACGATCGGCTGGCCGTTGCGCGCCAGCCGTAGCTCGAGCTCCGCGATGGCCGCTTCCGCCAGCAGCTCCGTCTCGGGGCGCGGGATGAGGGCCCGATTGTCGGTGCGAATGCGCAAGGACTGCCAGTCACGGAAGCCACGGATGTAGGCGATCGGCTCGCCGGCGACGCGACGATCGACCGCCGTGCGCAGGCGATCGACGCTGTCGGCATCCAGCATGTCATCCGGATGGGCCAACACCCACGACCGATCCCGCTCGACGACGTGCGCCACGAGCACCTCGGCATCGAGCCGCGCGCTCGGTGACCCGGACGCCTGCAGCCGTTCCGCCGCGGCAGCGACGAGGGACCCGAACGCGTCAGCTGGCGGCATCGGTGCCGATCTCACCCAGCCGCCGCGCCTGGTCCGCTTCGATCAACGGCTCGATGACGCGATCGAGATCGCCCTCGAGCAGGCCAGGCAGGCTGTGGACCGTCAGCCCGATGCGGTGGTCGGTCACCCGGTCATCGGGGAAGTTGTAGGTCCGAATCTTCTCGCTCCGCTCGCCGGAGCCAACCTGCGAGCGGCGCTCGTCGCCACGCTCGGCGGCCAGCCGCTCCTGCTCCCTCTCGAGAAGACGAGCACGTAGCACGCTCATCGCCTTGGCGCGGTTCTTGTGCTGGCTCTTCTCGTCCTGGATGGCGACCATGAGCCCGGTCGGGAGATGGGTGATGCGGACGGCGGAGTCGGTGGTGTTCACCGACTGTCCACCGGGACCGCTCGAGCGGTAAACATCGATCCTCAGGTCCTTCTCGTCGATCTGAACCTCGACCTCGTCGGCCTCGGGAAGCACCGATACGGTGGCCGTCGACGTGTGGATCCGGCCCGACCCCTCGGTCACCGGCACGCGCTGGACGCGGTGCACGCCGGACTCGAACTTCAACCGCGAGTACGCGCCGTCACCGCGAACCTCGGCGATGACCTCCTTGAGCCCGCCGGAGCCGCTCTCCGAAGTCGACAGGACTTCGACTTTCCAACGCCGACGCTCCGCGTAGCGGGCGTACATCCGATAGAGATCCGCCGCGAACAGGGACGCCTCGTCGCCGCCGGTGCCGGCCCGCACTTCGACGATGACGTCGCGATCGTCGTTGGGGTCGCGTGGCACGAGGTGGACGCGCAGGTCTTCCTCGATCGCCGCGGCCCGTGCGCTCAGCCGCTCGATCTCCTCGCGGGCCATCGTCCGCATCTCGTCGTCCGGATCATCGGCCATGGCCCGCGCACCGTCGAGCTCCTCGCGGACGGAGCGCCAATCGCGCAGCATGGCAACCACCGGCTCGAGTCGGGAGAGCTCGCGGCCGAGGTCGGCCAGGATCGATGGGTTGGCGCCTGCCTCGGGAGTCGACATCTGGCGGCCGATCTCCTCGTAGCGCGCTTCCAGCTCGGCGAGCCGGTCGATCATGCCCGTTGCGCGGCGGCAGCCTCGCGGTCGGAGGCCAGGCACGACTCGAGGCTGGCGATGCTGACCTCGAGCATCGCGCGGTCCGGTGGGCGGGTCGTCAGCGACTGGAGCCAGAGCCCCGGCGCATAGAGCGCGCGCACCAGCGGGCTGCCGTAGTGCCGTGCTCCGAATCGGACGAGCTCGTACGCGAACCCGGCGATGATCGGCACAAGCACGATGCGCGACAGGAAGAGGAGCGGCAGCGGCACGCCGGACCGGGGGACGAGGCTGAAGAAGAAGATGCTGATCACCACCACGATGAGGATGAACGTCGTGCCGCATCGGGTGTGGGCTGTGCCGAAGGCGTCGACCTCGTCCGGGGTGAGCGGTCGATCAGCCTCGTAGGCACTGATCGCCTTGTGCTCGGCCCCGTGGTAGGCGAACACGCGCTTGATGTCGCTCATCATCCCGATGGCGGCGATGTAGGCGATGAAAATCACCAGCCGGATCAGCCCCTCGACCGCGTTGGCGAGGAAGTCGTTGTTCGTGGCCCCCTCGGCGAAGGTGGAGAGGAACAGCGGCAGCAGGAAGAACAGGCCGATTGCGAAGCTCAGACTGACGACGACGGTCAGCACGATCGTGCCGCGGCTGAGCTCGATGTCCTCCCCTTCCGCAGCGATGGCCGCGGAACGCATGAGCATGCGCGTGCCGATGACCAGCGTCTCGTACAGAAGGAACATGCCCCGAAGCAGGGGAATCCTGATCAGGCGCCGATCAGCCGAAAGCGCGGCGGGCAGCGCCTCCGACATCGTCTGGATCTCGCCCGACGGCGGGCGCACGCTCATCGCAACGGTCGTTCGGCCGCGCATCATGACGCCCTCGATCAGGGCCTGGCCGCCATAGAAGAAGTCGGGCATGCGGAATCGTGGGCGTCCGGCGGGATCGATCACCGCGGCGATGACCAGGGGCCCGGCCGCGATCAGCAGCTCGGGGACGAGGAAGAGCAGGTGGGGCGCAAGATGCGCCGGCCACCGGGTCGGGCGCCGACGCATCTGGCCGCTCAGCGCTGTGAGCGCTCCAGGCGCTTCGTGAATCGCTCGACCTGGCCGGCGGTGTCGACGATGTTCTGGGTGCCCGTGTAGAACGGGTGGCACTTGTTGCAGACCTCGACCCGAATCGAATCCGCGGTCGAGCCAACGGTGAAGGTATTGCCACACACGCAGTGCACGTTCGCCTGGTGGAACTGGGGATGAACTTCGGTCTTCATTCTGACTGGGTGCTCCGTGCCCGCCTCAGGCGGACTGATATTCGCCGGCTTCGATACTGACGCGCTTGCGTTGTCGGGTTTCGTGACTGAATCGAACGTGGCCGTCCGCCGTGGCAAACAGCGTGTAGTCGCGGCCCATCCCGACGTTGGTGCCCGGGTGGAACGTGCTGCCGCGCTGGCGGACGATGATCGTGCCGGACAGGACGTACTGCCCGTCGCCGCGCTTGACGCCTAATCGCTTGCCGGCGCTGTCGCGGCCGTTCCTACTGGACGAGCCGGCCTTCTTGTGTGCCATCGGTTACTCCTTCGACTCGGCCTTCTTGGCGGGACTGCGGCGCTTCGCCGCAGTCTTGGGGGCATCCGCGTCGGCTGATGCCTTACGCGCTCGCGCGGGCTTGGCGGCCATTGCCGGGGCGGCGCGCTTTGCCGGCTCATCAGACGTCTTCGCGCCCGCCTTCGCACCAGCCTTGGTTTTCGCCGCAGCCTTCGGCTTCGCACCAGCCTTGGTTTTCGCCGCAGCCTTCGGCTTCGCTGCGGCCTTCGCCTCGGGCGCAGCCTTCTCGGGCGCGGCAACGGCTGGCTTCTCGGCCCTCGCGGCGCGCTTGCCGTCTGCGCTGATCTCGTCGATTCGCACCCGGACGAGGTGCTGCCGATGCCCGCGCGTGCGGCGGTAGGTGGCCTTCTGCTTGAACTTGAAGATGATCAGCTTCGGTCCAAGGGCTTCGCCCAGCACCGTGCCGCTCACGGTGGCTCCCTTGACCGTCGGCGTACCGACGGTGACAGCCTCGCCATCACCGAGCAGCAGGACCCGGTCGAAGGTCACCGAGCCGCCGGCATCCGCCGCCAGCCGCTCCATCAGGAGCTCGCTGCCAGCTTCCACGCGGTACTGCTTTCCGCCAGACGTCACGACGGCGTACATGTTGTTGCTCTCCTGGGAGTCGTGGGCGTCGCGCGGACGCGTTTGAAGCGCCTCGGCGCACACCGAAACGGGCCGAGTGATCAGCCCGCGGGACGGCGAATTCTACCGGGCGATGGGGGGAGTGTCAACGAACAGCAGCCGAATGCGGACGGCCTTCCGGACCTGGAGCGCCAGGTCGAGGGCCTGGACCACGTCCTCGGGACGCCCGGCGCCGCTCGCGTCGAGCTGGAGCACCGTGCGCAGGCGGGCGGTGCGGGCCGCCTCGTCGACCTCGAGCACCTCGACGTCCTCGATGAGCGGCCGCAGGTCGCGGTCGCCCGCATCGCTGCGTCGTTCGCTCTCGCCGCGTCGTCGCTTGCCGCTCAGCTCGTCCGCGGCGAGGAGCCGGACGACGGATCCGCGAAGGGCGTCGGAGGTCAGGTCGTCGCGGCTGAAAACCTCGATCTCGTACTCAGCCCCGCGCAGCTGGGAGGCGGCCGACGGGAATCCGTGCCACACCTCCTTCGCGTCCTTGAGGGCGATCCCATCGGGAAAGTGCTCGGCGGCGGCGTGAATCTGGTCTGCGGGGACGAGGTCGTCGAAATAGGCCTCGACCACCTCGCCGCGGAGCTCGAGGCCGACCGGCAGGTTCGCCGCCAATTTGATGCGGGGCCGCGGCTTCAGGGCCTTGGTGTACGAGAGCGGAAGGTTCGCCTCGCGGAAGGCGCGCTCCAGCTCAGCGACCAGGTCGGCCTGCCGCATGCGCAGGGCCGGGTCGGATCGGCTGAAGAGGATCTGCCAGCGCTGGCGAGGCGCGGCGTCGATTGAGGTGGTGCTCATGTCTGCCGATCGTACCCGTGATCGGCCGCCGGGGCCAGCGACAGCCGGGTACGATGCCGTCGACGCCCGAGCTCGTCGCGACGATGCGTCGCCACCGACAGGCGCTGTTCGCGCTGGCCATGATCCTGGTGGTGCTCGCGCTGCTGTGGACGGCGCGTGGCGCGCTTCCGGCCTTCCTCATTGGGCTTTCCCTGGCGTTCGTCCTCGATCCGATCGTCAGCCTGCTGGCGCGATATGGCGCGCCGCGCTGGGCCGGAGTCCTCGTCGCGTACGTTGCCGTCGCTCGTGGTCGGCGGCGCTCTGTTCGGCATCGGCGGCGCGATCCTGGCAGCACCCGTCGTGGCGGCCGGGCGCGACCTGTATCGCTACGGCTTCCACCGCCTGGGCGGCCAGGTACCGGCGGTGTCGTTCGACCTGACCGTTCATGGGAGCCACCCCGCGCCGAGCGGCGAGCCGCCGGGAGATGCGAGCGAGCCCGCGGCGACGGCCTGAGCCGCCGTACCCTCACAGCGTGGGCTTGTGGGCCCGCATCCGGATCGACTGCAGGATCCCCATCCCGAACAGGAGGCTGATGAGGCTTGACCCGCCGTAGGTGACGAACGGCAGTGGAATCCCGGTGACCGGCATCACGCCGATGACCATACCGATGTTCACCAGCACCTGGAACAGGATGAGGCTGGCCAGGCCGGCGGCGATCATCATCCCGAAGGCGTCCCTTGCCTGCCAGCCGATGAGCAGGATGCGCCAGATCAGCAGGCCGAAGAGGGCCAGGACCACCACGCCGCCCAGGAAGCCGAGGTCCTCGGCGACCACGGTGAAGATGAAG
>JBDSJJ010000091.1:0-20238 GCA_039917415.1 Candidatus Limnocylindria bacterium
CGGGCGAGGTGGCCACGCGCGACATCCGCGCCTCGCGCGACGCGACCTTCGATTCGGCCTCGGAGACCGAGTCGGCCCGCGAAGCCGCCGCGGCCGCGGTCCAGGACGTGACCCAGATTTTGGAGCCCCCTGCCGACAACCAGGCCGATCAGCTGGGCGAGCTCGACGCGCTGTCGCGCCGGGTTGTCCGCATCCTCGAGCTTCGCGATGGGGGAACGATCACCCCCGAAGAGGTCAAGGAGCGGCTGGCGACCGACGTCCCCGAGATCGCGGTCCGGCACCGTGACCTGGTGGCCACGATCTCGATCCCGCGCTGGGGGGTCGTTGCGACGTCGGCGCGCGCGGCCCTCGAATCGACGCTGGCCGTCTCGGTTCGCGAGGACGATGTGATCGCCGCCCGCAGCGCCGTGCGTGACCTCATCACCAACGATCTGAATGACGAGGAGCGCAGCCTTGCCGGCAACATGGCCGCGTCGCTGGTCGAACCGAACGTCATCATCAGCGATGCGCTGACGGCCGAGGCCCGCAACCAGGCCCGCGCGTCGGTGGCTCCGATCGAGGTCGAGATCCTGGCGGGAGAGATGATCGTGGCCGAGGGCCAGCGCCTCACCCTCGGCGACATCGAGCGGCTGGAGGAGCTCGGGCTCACCCGTCCGCGCGTCGAGGCCGGCACCGTGGTCGGCAATGCCCTGATCGCCACCCTGGTCGCGGGTCTGCTGGTCGGCTACCTCCTCCGGTTCGAGCCCGAGATCTGGCACCGGAACCGATCGGTGCTGCTCTTCTTCCTGGTCCTCGTGGCCTCGGCCGTGGCGATCCGGGTCGCGGCCGATCGGACCCTGTGGGCGTTCGCGGTTCCGACGTCAGCCAGCGTACTGCTGGTGGGCATCCTGCTGCGCAGCTCCGCGGGCGCGGCCATGGCGATCGGGCTCGCCGTGTTGGCAGGGGTGATGAACCGGGAAGCGCTCGAGCCCGCGGTCTACGTCCTGGCCGGTGGCATCGTGGCACTGCTCACCATCACGCGCGCCGAGCGGCTCAACGCGTTCGTCCGTGTGTTCGCGGCACTCGCCGCGACGAACGTCGTGGTCGTCACGGCCTTCAGCCTGCTCGCCCAGCGGGACGTGGCGGCCGTGCTCCAGCTCGGGGGCATGGGTCTCGTCAACGCCGTGCTGTCGGTGATCCTGGCGGTCGGCAGCTTCGCGATGCTCGGCAACGTGTTCGGCATCATGACCGTCTTCCAGCTGCTCGAGCTCGCGAACCCGTCGAACCGGCTGCTGCGGCGGCTGCTACTCGAGACCCCGGGGACCTATCACCACAGCGTGATGGTCGGCAACCTGGCGGAACGCGCGGCGGAGACCATCGGCGCCGATCCGCTGCTGGCCCGGGTGGCGGCCTACTACCACGACATCGGCAAGATGAAGAACCCGTTGGCCTTCATCGAGAACCAGGCGGGGGCTCACAACATCCACGACGACCTCAACGCCGAGACGAGTGCCAGGATCATCGCCGGGCACATCCGGGACGGGATCGACCTGGGCTATGAGCACGACCTGCCGGTCCAGGTCATCGGATACATCCCGCAGCACCATGGGACAAGCGTCATGACCTTCTTCCACCAGAAGGCGCTGCGCGAGGTCGGCGGCCGGGAGGACCTGGTCAACGAGGGAACGTATCGCTATCCGGGACCGAAGCCGCAGACGCGCGAGGCCGCGATCATCATGCTGGCCGACGGGGTCGAGGCCTCGGTTCGCTCACTCGACAGCAAGGACGAGGAGAGCATCCGCGGCATGGTCGATCGGATCGTCGATGCGCGCGTCGAGGATGGCCAGCTCGACGACGCCGAGCTCACGCTGAAGAACATCACCCAGATCAAGGACGCGTTCGTCGGTCAGCTGCTCGGGATGTACCACGCGCGCATCAAGTATCCGGACAACGTCCTGCCGCTCGGACAGGTCCGCGACGAGGCCTGAGAGCGATTCGGACTTGAGGAGCGGCTACCCGGAGGTCTACGATGGTCGGACCATGGGTTGCTCGGTCACCGTCCACGACCGTATCGGACCCGACCGCATCGCGAACGCGGTCGAGCCGCTTAAAGCCGATGCTGCCCTGGCCCTCCTCGAGTCCTCCGTGTGCGAGACCGTGCGCCTCGCGTACGGCAGCGATGCGGCCGAGGTCGAGCTGACGCTCGCCGGGGACGGGGAGATGGAGCGCCTGAACTTCGACCATATGGGCGAACGCGGCGCGACCGATGTCCTCTCGTTCCCGCTGCATGAATGGGCGCTCAACGGCCAGGCCTCGCACCTGACGGACGACGACGGCATCTCGCCACCCGGGCCGCTGCTGCTCGGCGACGTGGTCATCGATATCGACCAGGCACTGCGGCAGGCGGCGGAGGGGGACTGGGGCGTGGTCGAGGAGCTCGTTCTGCTGGCGATCCACGGCACGTTGCACCTACTCGGGCACGACCACGCCGAGATCGACGAAGAGGAGCGGATGCGCCGGCTCGAGCGGGACGTGCTCAGCCTGCTCCACCGCCGCCATCGCGAGATCGCGTGGCAGCCTGGGTCGCTGTTCGATCGCGCGGGCCACGCCGTCTCGACCGGTAGCTAGCCGGGCACCGGACGCGACGAACGCCCGGCGCCGTTGAGCATCGGCACCGAGCGTTCTGTTCACCATCGAGCTAGGCGGCGAGCGCCGCTGCCTCCGGCTCGACCATCGAATTCTCCCGCTTCGGCGCTCCGCTCGGGGCGAAGATCCATGCGATGAGCAGGAGGGCGAATGCGGCGAGTGCGGCGATGACCATGAGTTCTGTCTCCTTCTTGCGCTGGATGTCCTAGGGCTGGTAGGCGATCTCGCCGTGCTGGGCCAGATCGAGCCCGGCCTCCTCGGCGTCGCCGGTGACCCTGATGGGGGTGACGAGATTGACGAGGAACAGGATCGCGCCGGTCGTCGCGGCCGAGTAGATGCCGACGACCCCCACGCCGATGAGCTGGGTGACGAGCTGGCCGGCGTTCCCCCGCAGCAGGCCGTCCACGCCACCGACCGCGGCCGTTGCGAACACGCCGGTGGCGATCGCGCCGAACGCGCCACCCACGCCGTGCACCGCGAACACGTCAAGGGCGTCGTCGACACGGGCACGCAGGCGAAGCTGGGCCGCGCCGTAACAGACGATCCCGACGCCCATGCCGATCAGGATCGAGGCTGCAGGTGTGACGAAGCCAGCCGCCGGCGTGATCGCCACGAGACCAGCCACGGCTCCGATCGCCGCGCCGAGGACCGAGGGCGTGCCCTTGTGCAGCCAGCTGATGGTGACCCAGGTGATCGCTGCCATCGCCGCCGCGGTGTTTGTGGTAACGAAGGCTGTCGCTGCCAGGCCGTTGGCCCCGACCGCGCTCCCGGCGTTGAAGCCGAACCAGCCGAACCAGAGCAGGCCCGCGCCGAGCACCGTCATCGGCACGTCGTGCGGCTCGGTGGCCGGCTCGATAAGGCCCGTCCGTCGCCCGATGAACAGGGCGGCGACGAGTGCTGCGACTCCGCTCGATAGGTGGACGACCGTTCCGCCGGCGAAGTCGAGGACGCCCAGGCCGAAGAGCCAACCGTCCGGCGACCATACCCAGTGCGCGATCGGCGCGTAGACGAAGGTCGACCACGCCACGGCGAACAGGATGAACGCCTTGAACCGCTTGCGCTCCGCGAACGCGCCGCTGATCAGGGCCGGCGTGATGATGGCGAACATCATCTGGAAGGCCATGAAGAGGAGGTGGGGGATCGTCGTGGCATAGACCTCCGACGGCTCTCCGGTCACGCCCTCGAGCGCCAGCCAGTCGAGGCCGCCGATGAGTCCGAGCCCCGTGTCAGGCCCGAACGCCAGGGTGTATCCCCACAGCACCCACGTCACGCTGACCAGGCCGAGGATGAAGAAGCTGTGCATGATCGTGCTGAGCACGTTCTTGCGGCGCACCAGGCCGCCATAAAAGAGTGCCAGGCCGGGTGTCATGAGCATGACGAGCGCCGCGCTCGTCAGGACCCAGGCGGTGTCTCCGCTGTCGATCGTGGGCATCGGGGGCTCCTGCGACGGGTGAATGAACGTTGTGCAGGAAGCCTAGTGTCGTCCCGTAGCCTCCGACAGTCCGCGCGCGGTTGCCTATCGGTTGCGGCGTTGTGCAGAACGCACAGACTCAACGAGTGCGATCAGAGTGGTCGGCCGGCGTCCAGCGCGGGTGGAGGTGTTGTCCCGTCGAGCATGGCGCGGGCGGCCATGGCAGCCGACGCCGGTCCGGTGCTGATGCCCCATGGCCCGTGGCCGGCGCACACGAAGAGTCCCTTGACACCCGGGAATGCGCCGATGAACGGCCGTCCGTCAATCGACTGCGGACGTGCGCAGAGGCGTCGCTCCACGACCTCCGCGTCACCGATGGCCGGCACGAATTCCACTCCTCGACGCAGGAGGAGGGCTGCGACGCGCGACGGATCCGGCTCGGCGGGCAGGAAGGTCGACCCAAGCGTGCTCATCCCCGCCGCGCTGGCAAGGCTGAAGAGTGAGGGCGGGTCGCCGTCGCCCGCCGCGACGGCGTGCGCGGTCGCGGTGTGCGACCGGTTGATCGTGTCGACCTCGTCCTCCTCGACGATGTGGGTCGGCGCGGCCCCGTCGAGCCGCAGCTGAACGGTCACGCCCCACGTTGCTCGGATGCGCGTCCACTCGCCGCTCGGATCGAGGAGCTCCGGGGTCCACGGGCCGGCTGCCACCAGGACGGCGTCCGCGCCGATTCGGGACCCATCGGCGAGCTCGACGCCCGTCACCGCGCCGCGCTCGACGACGGGTCGGCCCGCCTGGCCGACCCGGATACGTGCCCCACGCTCCTCGGCCAGCAGTGCCCATGCCAGCGTTGCCGATGCCGGGGGAATCGGGAACCCCGTCGCCAGTCGAACGGCGGCGAAGCCTGGGCTCAGCGACGGCTCGAGGCGTGCGACCTCCTCCGGGCCCAGGAGCACCGGGGCGAGCTCGGGGACGGCTTCGGCCTGGCGCACGGCCTGGGTCGCCGCGGCCGCCTCGTCCCGGTTCAGGAGCAGGAGCCCGGCGGGATCGGACCCGATCGTGAATTCGCCGGTCCCGTCGGCCAGCGCTCGGTAGCGGCTGAGGCTCTCGTGGTAGAGCGGTGCCAGAGCGGGGTCGAACGGATGCTGGATGGCGCCGAGGTTGCGTCCGGATGCTCCGGCGCCGACCTCCGTGCGCTCCACCAGCACCACGCGGGCGCCGCGGCTCGCCAGGATCGCGGCGCTGGCGCATCCAATGATCCCTCCGCCGATGACGACGATCTCGTTCCGCATGGCGGAGAGCATACCGGCGCGCGGCCGTGGTCATTCGGAACGCGGCCCGGCTCGAGACCCGGCTACCATCGGCCGCCATGAAGGTCATCTGTGGTCTCGGTAACCCCGGGGAGCGCTATCGGCTGACGCGGCACAACATGGGGTTCCGGGTGGTGGATCTGCTGGCGGATCGCTGGGGCCACACCGGCGCCGGCAGCCTGAAGGACGGCGCCGCCGTGCTGGAGGTCTCGCAGCCGGAACCGCTGGGTCGGGTGCTCCTGGTCAAGCCGATGCGCTTCATGAACCGGTCGGGCGATCCGTTGCGCGCGGCTCTGCGCCAGACCGAGGTCGAGCTCGAGATGGACGTGCTGGTGGTGAGCGACGACATCGATCTGCCTCTCGGCCGGGTGCGGGTCCGCCGATCGGGCTCCGCGGGCGGTCACAACGGCCTGAGCGACATCATCACCACATTCGGCACCAACGAGTTCGCTCGCCTGCGCGTCGGTGTCGGCCGCGCCGGCGAGGTCGTGGATCACGTCCTCGCGACGTTTGGTCCGGACGAGCGAGAGTTGGCGGACGAGATGGTCGCCGTGGGCGCCGATGCCGCCGAGCGGTGGCTCGTCGATGGGGTCGACGCCACCATGGCCGCGTTCAACGGGGTCGACGTCGAGTAGGCGGTTCGGCCCGCTACCATTGCCGTGTCCATGTCTCCCTCACGCGGCGGTGATGGCCGCGTTGCATCGCTCGTCGACGCCCTCCGGCCCAGCCAGCCGCGACCGGGCGTCCTACGTGTGCCTGCGGTCGCCCGTGCCCCGCATCTCGCCGCCCGTCGCGCCGGTCTCGAGGCGGCGCGTCCACTCGTCGTCGTCACGCGAACCGACGAGGAGGCTCACCGACTCGCGGACGACCTTGCGGGGTGGATCGGCAGCGGCACGTTGCGCCTCTTCCCCGAGCGGGCCGCGCTTCCGCTTGAGCGCGCGCTGCCGGAGCACGACGAATCCGCGGAGCGGTTGAGCGTGCTCGCCGCATTGGCCTCGGAGCGCGGGCTGGTGATGGTCTCCTCGCTGCTGGCCCTTGTCCAGCGCACGCTGGGCGTCGCTCAGCTCCAGCGCGCCGGTCGGCGGCTGGCCGTCGGCGCGCGCATCGGGCAGCACGATCTGCTCGCCGCGCTGGTGGCCGGCGGCTACGACCCGTCGGTCGAGGTGACCGGCATCGCCGAGTTCGCGCATCGCGGTGGCCTCGTGGATGCCTGGCCGCCCGGTGCTGGCAACCCGATCAGGATCGAGCAGTTCGGCGACGAGATCGAGTCGATCCGCAGTTTCGACCCGATGTCCCAGGCCTCTCGGCGTTCCCTGGCGCAGGCCGACCTGCTTCCTGCTTCCGAGTTCCTGCCCGAGGAAGGATGGGAAGCGATGGTCGGCCGGCCGGAGCTCGGGACCGACATGCTGCGCGAGGACGCCGCGCGGCTCGAGCAGGGTGAGCTTGGCGAAGCAGCCGAGACATGGGCCTGGTACCTGACCGCCGGGCCGGCCGCCGATCACCTGCCCGCGAATGCGCACCTGGTTCTCACCGACCCCGACGAGCTGCACGCGCTGGCGCGGGATCTCGACTCGCAGGCGGCCGACCGCCTGGCCGGGTTGGTGTCGAGCCACGAGCTGCCGCCCGGATGGCCGTCGCCGTACCAGGCCGCGGAGACGTTGGGACGGATCTCATCGATTGCATCCGAGCAGCTCGATGAGGGCGAGGCAGCAGAATCGGGCTTCGCCGCCGCACCATCCCTCCCCGGTCGTGCCGAGCGAGCGGGAAGCTGGCTGATCGAGCTGGCGGATGGCGGTCGGCGCGTCGTGGTCACTACCGACCAGGCGAGCCGCGTCGGTGAGCTGCTGGACGAGGCCGGCCGCCCCGCCGGCCCCGTGGCCGAGCTCCGCGATCTCCCTCCCCCCGGCGGTATCGGGCTGGTGCATGGCTCGCTGTCCGGTGGGTTCAGCCATCCCTCCAGCGGGCTGCTGCTGCTCACCGACCACGAGCTGTTCGGGGCAACCAGGGTGAGGCGTCTCGCCGCGGCGAAGCGCGTCGTGACCCGCGACCTGATCGGCAAGCTCGAGCCCGGCGACCACGTGGTGCATGTCGACCATGGCATCGCGCGCTACGTCGGCATGACCCAGCGGACATTCGGTGCCGATGTCAAGGAATATCTCCAGCTGGATTTCGCGGGTTCCGACAAGATCTTCCTGCCGGCCGACCAGGTCGGTCGCATCACGCGCTACTCGGGCGGGCCGGCGCCGGCGCTCAGCAAGCTCGGCGGCACCGAGTGGGAGCGCACGAAGTCACGCGTGCGCCGCGCTGTGGGGGACCTCGCTCGGGAGCTGATCGAGATCTATGCCGCCCGAGAGTCCGCGCCCGGTTTCGCGTTCAGCGCCGACACGACGTGGCAGCGCGAGCTCGAGGAGAGCTTTCCGTACACCGAGACGCCCGACCAGGCGCGAAGCATCGAGGAGGTCAAGGCCGATATGGTCCGCCGCCGCCCGATGGATCGGCTGGTCGTCGGCGACGTCGGATACGGCAAGACCGAGGTTGCGCTGCGCGCGGCCTTCAAGGCCATCCAGGATGGGAAGCAGGTCGCGCTGCTCGTCCCGACCACGGTCCTCGCGCAGCAGCACCTCATCACGCTGCAGCGGCGCCTCGCTGCGTTCCCCATCGGCGTGGGAATGCTCAGCCGGTTCGTGTCGAAGAAGGAGCAGGAACGCATCGTCGCCGGCGTCGCGGACGGCAGCGTGGACATCCTGATCGGGACGCACCGGATCCTGTCGAAGGACATCGCCTTCGCCGACTTGGGTCTCCTCATCGTGGACGAGGAGCAGCGCTTCGGCGTGAGCCACAAGGAGCGGATCAAGGCCATGCGCCGCGAGGTCGACGTCCTCACCCTGTCGGCGACTCCGATCCCGCGCACCCTCCACCTCAGCCTGGTCGGGATCCGCGACCTCAGCGTGATCGAGACGCCACCCGAAGCGCGCCTGCCGATCCAGACGCGCATCGCCGAGGATGATGACGGGCTGGTGCGCGATGCCATCAGCCGCGAGATCGATCGAGGCGGCCAGGTGTTTTACGTCCACAACCGGGTGGAAACGATCGAAGCTGCGGCAGAGCGGGTCCGGCGCCTCGTCCCGAACGCGCGCGTCGCCATCGGCCACGGGCAGATGGCCGAGGGGATGCTCGAACGCGTGATGCTCGACTTCAGCGATGGGAGGTCCCACGTGCTCGTGTGCACCACGATCATCGAGTCCGGGCTCGACATCCCGAATGCCAATACGATCGTCATCGTGCGCGCCGACACCTTCGGCCTGGCGCAGCTCTACCAGCTCCGCGGAAGGGTCGGCCGATCCGATCGTCGGGCCCATGCGTATCTCCTTCATCGGCGCGGGATGCCGCTCACACCGATCGCGCGCAAGCGGCTGCACGCCATCTTCAGCGCGTCCGACCTCGGCGCCGGGTATCAGATCGCGCTTTCCGATCTCGAGATCCGTGGTGCGGGAAACATCCTCGGCGCCGAGCAGCACGGCTTCATGGCGGCGGTCGGGTTCGCGATGTACACGCGGCTCCTGGCTGAGGCGGTTGACACGCTGCGCGGCCACCTTCCGCCTCCCGAGCAACCGCCGATCCGCCTGGACCTTCCAGGGTCCGCGTACCTGCCGGACGATTACATCGAGAACTCGGGGCCGAAGCTGGAGGCGTATCGGCGTTTCGCCCAGGTGCGCGCGCCGGCTGACGCGGAGGCCCTGCGCGTCGAGCTCGTCGATCGCTACGGACCCATCCCCGCCCCCGTCGAAGGGCTGTTCACGGCCGTGCGGGTGCGCCTGGCGGCCGAGGCGGCGGGCGTGCCCGAGGTCCGCGTGGACGACACGCAGGTCACGCTGAAGTGGGCGCGTCTGCCTGATCGCCGAGAGGTGAGCGTGGCGCTGCAGGTTGCCGGTCTTCGACCCGACACCGCCTCGAACCAGGTCCGCATCCCGGTGAGCGGCGGCGCCGATCCGGTGGACGTTGCGCTGCACGCGCTCGACGCCCTGACGAAACGAACGGAGGTGCCCGCGGTCAGCTGACCGCGCGTTGCACCACCCACGCCTCCACCGGTTCCCGTTTGCCCTTGACGGCAAGCGGGCCGAGCGGGACGGCCTCGACGCCGTCGGCTCGCAGCGCTCGGTATACTGGACGTCCACTCGACCCGGGACGGGCGCACCCGTCCGGCGCCGACTTCTCACCGCAGCCGCATCCGTGCGGCGACGACAAGGAGGCGACCGTGACGTCCCATCCACCCCTTGACCCCGATGCCGCCCGCGATTCTCTTCGCGTCGGGGACCGATCCTTCGACTACTACCGGCTTGATGCCGCCGGCGCCGCTGATCTCGAGCGGCTGCCCTATACCGTCAAGATCCTGCTCGAGAACATGTTGCGTGGGGCGGCGACGCACCCCGATCTCGTGACCCGGGACGACGTGCGGACGCTGGCTTCGTGGGATCCCGGCCAGCCCGCCGAGGCCGAGCTGCCGTTCATGCCGGCGCGGGTGATCCTCCAGGACTTCACCGGCGTCCCGTGTGTCGTCGACCTTGCGGCCATGCGCGATGCCATCGCCGAGCTCGGCGGCGACCCGAGCCGGGTCAACCCGCTCGTGCCGGCCGACCTCGTCATCGACCACTCGGTGCAGGTCGACCAGTTCGGCACCGACGCCGCCTTCGCCATCAACGTCGAGCGCGAATATGAGCGCAACGGGGAGCGCTATGCCCTCCTGCGCTGGGCCCAGCAGGCCTTCCGCGACTTCCGCGTCGTGCCTCCCGGGACGGGCATCGTCCACCAGGTGAACCTCGAGTTCCTCGCCGACGTGGTCAGCGAGCGGGACGGCGTGCTGCTGCCCGACACCCTGGTCGGCACGGACTCGCATACGACGATGATCAACGGGCTCGGAGTGGTGGGCTGGGGTGTCGGGGGCATCGAGGCCGAGGCGGCGCTCCTCGGTCAGCCGCTCTATCAGCCGATGCCCATCGTCGTGGGCTTCCGGCTCGATGGCGAGCTTCCGCAGGGATCGACGGCGACTGACCTTGTGCTGTTCGTGACGGAGATGCTCCGCTCCCACGGTGTGGTGGGCAAGTTCGTCGAGTTCCACGGGCCGGGTCTTTCGCGGCTCGGCCTCGCCGACCGCGCCACCATCAGCAACATGAGCCCCGAGTTCGGGGCGACGGCGACGCTCTTCCCGATCGACGACGAGACCCTGCGCTACCTCCGCATGACCGGCCGCCCCGAGGACGTCGTCGCACGGGTCGAGGCCTATGCCAAGGCGCAGTCGCTCTTCCGGACCGACGAGTCGCCCGAGCCGCATTTCAGTGAGTCGCTCAGCCTCGACCTGGCGACGGTGGTGCCGTCCCTGGCCGGTCCGAGGCGGCCCCAGGACCGGGTGGCCCTGTCCGACGTTCGCGACAGCTTCCGGGCGGCGTTCCCCGACGGCCTGCACACCCACTCCGACGGTACACGGCACGAGCATCCAGTCGAGGAGGACGCGGAGCCCCGCGGCACCGTCGACGAGGCAAGCGACGAATCGTTCCCGGCCTCAGACGCGCCCTCCTACACGCGCGACCCACACGCGGACCAGCACGAGCATACGTCTCCGCCGCGTCACGATCCCGAGCCGCCGCCGCACGAGGCGCACTACCGCGCGACGCCGGTGGACCTCGCCGGCGAGACTCATCCGATTCGCACCGGGTCGGTGGTCATCGCCGCGATCACCAGCTGCACGAACACGAGCAATCCCTCGGTGATGGTCGCCGCCGGCCTGCTCGCGAAGCGGGCCGTGGAACGCGGTTTGGCCACCAAGCCGTGGGTGAAGACGTCGCTGGCGCCGGGTTCGCGAGCCGTGACCGACTACCTCGAGAACGCCGGCCTGATGAATCCCCTGGAGGCGTTGCGCTTCCACCTGGTCGGCTACGGGTGCACGACCTGCATCGGCAACTCGGGTCCCTTGGCCGAGCCGATCGCCGAGGCCATCGAGGCCGGCGGAATCACGGGCGTCGCCGTGCTCTCGGGCAACCGCAACTTCGAAGGACGCATCCATCCGCTCGCCCGCGCCAGCTACCTCGCCTCACCGCCACTGGTCGTCGCGTTCGCGTTGGCCGGGCGGATCGACATCGACCTCACCACCGAGCCGATCGGAACCGATCGCGATGGCAAGCCGGTCATGTTGTCCGAGATCTGGCCGAGCTCAGCCGAGGTGGCCGACGTCGTCGCGTCGGCGGTCCGTGGCGAGATCTTCACGCGCAGCTACGCCTCGGTTTTCGACGGCGACGATCGGTGGAGGGACCTGCCCGTGCCCGCGGGGGACCGCTACTCGTGGGATCCGGCTTCCACCTATGTGGCGCGGCCCCCGTTCTTCGAGGCCGTCGGTGAGGAGCCGGCAGACCCGCAGGACATTGTGGAGGCACGCGTCCTGGCCGTCCTCGGCGACAGCGTGACGACCGATCACATCTCGCCGGCCGGGGTCATCGCGCGAACCTCGCCCGCCGGCAGCTGGCTCACCGAGCGCGGGGTCGAGGGCCGTGACTTCAACTCCTACGGATCGCGACGCGGCCATCACGAGGTGATGATGCGCGGCACGTTCGCGAACATCCGCCTGCGCAACCTGTTGACGCCGGATGCCGAGGGGAACGTGACGGAGCATCTTCCCAGCGGCGAGCGGATGAGCATCTTCGACGCCGCGATGCGGTACGCCGAGGAGGGCACTCCACTCGTCATCCTGGCCGGCAAGGAGTACGGCTCCGGCTCGTCGCGGGACTGGGCCGCCAAGGGCCCGATGCTCCAGGGCGTGCGTGCGGTCATCGCCGAGTCGTACGAGCGCATCCATCGCTCGAACCTGGTTGGCATGGGGATCCTTCCCCTGCAGTACCTGCCCGGAGACTCCTCCGCATCGCTGGGCCTCACCGGGCGCGAGGTCTTCGCGATCACCGGACTGGCCGATGGGCTGCGGCCCCGGATGGAGGTCACCGTATCCGCTCGCGCCGACGACGGTCGGGAGGTGCGCTTCCGGACGATCGCCCGCCTCGATGGCGAGATCGACGTCCGATACCTCCGCAACGGCGGCGTCCTCCAGACCGTCCTGCGGCGTCTCGCATCGACCTGACGATGTCCATGGCGAATCGCGACCCGACCGAGGATCAGGCCGCCGCGGTGGTCGGGGTGTTGGTTGCGGCGGTCCCGGCGGGTACCGTCGTCGCGGCCTACCTCTATGGCTCGGCGGTCACGGGTGGACTGCACCGCGACAGTGACCTCGACCTGCTGGGCGTCGTCAGCCGTCGGCTGACCGATGCCGAGAAGCGCGCCGTCGTGGGCGGGCTCATCCCCATCTCGCGCCGAGACCTGCGTCCAATGGCCTGGCGGCCCGTCGAGCTGACGCTCCTCGTTCTCGTGGAGGTTCGACCATGGCACTACCCGCCTCGATTCGACCTCCAGTACGGCGAATGGCTGCGTGACGACCTCGCCGATGGGAGCCTCCCGCCGTCGCCCGACACGAGTCCGGACGTTGCGTTGCTGGTCACTATGGTCCGGCTCGCCAGCCGCACCCTCTTCGGCGTTCCGGCTGCGGACCTCCTCGATCCGGTGCCACACGCCGACGTCGTGCGGGCCATCTCCGACGAGGTCGTGCCGATGCTGGAGGAACTTGAGTCCGATACGCGCAACGTGCTGCTCACGCTGGCCCGGATGTGGACGACGGTGGTGACCGGCGGCATACGCTCGAAGGGTACCGCCGCTGATTGGGCTCTTTGTCGATTGCCGAGGATGCATCGGCCTGTGCTCGAGCTGGCGGCCGCGGCCTACCGCGGCGAAGCCGAAGACGCGGAGTACGACGCGCCGGCGGTGAAGGCGCTCGCTGAGCATGTCGTCACCGAGATCGGTCGGGCCGATTCACGTCTGGAGTCGGGTGCCACCGGCGCCTCCTGAGCCGACGTCGCGAGGGCCGCACCATGGCGTGATCCGGCATTGTCATGTGCGCGTCCCGGCGACCGTAGGTATTCGGCGCGGCGACTGGGCGATAGCTCCCAGGGCAGGGAGCCGCACGGCGCGGGCGCCGGGCTCCATTGCCGCACGCGGGTGCATCGGTCTAGACTCTCCGGGCGCCGATGGCGCATCCGCTCGCATCTTGGAGTGCCCGATCCCGTGACCGTCTCGAGCGTCGACGACCTACGCAGCCTGATTCGCGAAGTTCCCGACTTCCCGAAGCCGGGCATCCTGTTCTACGACATCACGACGCTGCTCAAGAACGCGGACGCCTTTCGCGAGGTCATCGACCGCATGGCGAGCGCGATCGGCGACACCAAGGTCGACGTCGTCGTCGGCATGGAGTCGCGCGGATTCATCTTCTCGGCGCCGCTGGCCTACCAGCTCGGGGCAGGATTCGTCCCGGTGCGAAAGCTGGGCAAGCTGCCGGCAGAGACGATCGAGGTCGAGTACGAGCTCGAATACGGGACGGCCACGCTCGAGATCCACTCCGATGCCATCGCCAAGGGACAGCGGGTGCTCCTGGTCGACGACCTGCTGGCCACCGGAGGAACGGTGATGGGAACGATCGAGCTTGTGCGCCGGCTGGGCGGCGAGATCGCCGGCCTCTCGTTCATGGTCGAGCTCGGTGCCCTCAAGGGTCGCGAGAAGCTCGACGAGTTCGAGATCCACGCCCTCCTGACGTACTGAGCTCACGGCAGCCATGGCCGTAGCCGCGTTGACCAGGACCCGCGCGCGAGCGGTCAGCGATCGCGGCGAGATCGCCGCGTTCCTGCGCCGGGACCGGCTGTATGCCGCCTACGCCCTGGGCGATCTCGATGGCCCGAACCGCCGCCGCGTGGCGTGGGCCATGGCTCACGATGGGTCCGGCATGCCCACCGCCCTGGTGATGCACCACGAGGGCCTCGTTCCGCAACCACTCTTCCTCATGGGCGCCCCGGACGGATGCCGCGCCATCCTCGAATCGGTTCTCAAGCCGCGCGATGCGTACCTCCAGGCAACCGAGCTGCACCAGGCGGCCGTCGACGACCTCTACGAGCTCGAGGCCCCGCTCACCATGCTGCGCATGGTCGTCGACGGGCCGAGCTTCACGCCCTTCGCCGGACCCGCGCAGCGGCTGACCGCCCTCGACATCGACGACCTGAATCAGCTCTACCAGCTCGGCTATCGCGGCGGCTTCCCGGCTTCGATCGTGGAGGACGGCGTCTACTACGGGGTTCGCGTCCGAGGTCGGCTGGTCAGCGCAGCGGGGACGCACGCCATCAACGCGCGGGAGGAGATTGCCGTCGTCGGAAACGTGATGACCCACGTGGACTTCCGCGGGCACGATTTCGCGAAGATGGTGACGAGCGCCGTGACCGGGGAGCTGTTGGGGCGGGTCCACGACGTCGCGCTCAACGTGCACGCGGACAACGGCCCCGCCGTCGCGGCATACGCCCGCCTCGGCTACCGTACCCATTGCCAGCTTATCGAGCGCCTCGCGCGTCGGCGGGCCGGTGGCTGGGGACTCATGCGACCGATACGAGAGGCAATGCGAATTCCGTGGCAACGCGAACCGAAGTGAAGCACGACGTCGCCGATATCGGCCTCGCCGATGTCGGACGGCTGAAGATTGAATGGGCCGACCGCCAGATGCCCGTGCTGGCTGCCATCCGTCAGCGATTCGCGGACGAGCAGCCGCTCGCCGGATGGAAGATCAGCGCCTGCCTGCACGTCACGGCCGAGACGGCCAACCTCGTCCGCACGCTCGCGGACGGGGGAGCTGATGTCGTGCTGTGCAGCTCGAATCCGCTGTCGACCCAGGACGACGTGGCCGCATCGCTGGTCGTCCACCACGGCATCGGGGTCTACGCCATCAAGGGCGAGGACCGCGAGTCCTACTACGCGCACATCGGCGCGGCCCTCGACCACGAGCCGCACATCACCATGGACGATGGCGCCGACCTCGTGAATGAGCTCCATACCAAGCGGACCGAGCTGCTCGACATCGTCATCGGCGGCACGGAGGAGACGACGACCGGCGTGATCCGGCTGCGTGCCATGGCGAATGCCGGCAAGCTGCGCTACCCGGTGGTGGCCGTCAACGAAGCGCTCACCAAGCACCTGTTTGACAACCGCTACGGCACGGGTCAGAGCGCGATCGACGGCATCCTGCGCGCGACGAACATCCTGTTTGCCGGCAAGACCGTCGTCGTGGGCGGCTACGGCTGGGTCGGTCGCGGGATCGCGTCGCGGGCGGACGGCATGGGTGCCAATGTCGTCGTGTGCGAGGTGGATCCGATCCGGGCACTCGAGGCTGCAATGGACGGCTACCGGGTGATGAACGCGGCCGCATCCGCCGCGGTGGGTGACGTCTTCATCAGCGCCACCGGCAATCTCAACGTATGGGGCACGGATCACTTCCCGCTCATGCCGGATGGCGCCATCCTTGCCAATGCCGGGCATTTCAACGACGAGTTCGAGCTTGCCGCCCTTGAGCAGCAGTCGGACTCGAGCCGAGAGGTGCGGCCCTTCACGCGCGAGTACCTGATGCCCGACGGCCGCCGCATTTACGTCCTGGCCGATGGGCGCCTGGTGAATCTCGGCGCGGCCGAGGGTCACCCCGCCCTGGTGATGGACATGAGCTTCGCCAACCAGGCCCTGGGACTCGAGTGGCTGCGTGAGCATGTCGCCGAGCTCGAGCCGCAGGTGTACGGCATTCCCGACGACATCGACCGCGAGGTGGCCCGCGTCAAGCTCGAGAGCATGGGGATCCGCATCGACCCTCTGACGCCCGAGCAGCTGGCATACAGCCAGTCGTGGGAATCCGGGACCTGAGCGGCAGAAAATAAAGGTTTTCCAGATGTGCGGCGCCGACCTTTAGACTAGTCTCCCGACGTTGGGTTTGGCCCGGGGGGGGCGCGGCGACCGTGGCGCGGAGATCCGCGCCCGGGGGGAGCCGGTCGCCGGGCCGGCCACGTCACGTGGCTCCTGCCATCGACGAGGGGCCGGCTCGGGGGACGCCATGGGTATGATCGGCGACATGGTCCGCGTGAGCAGTCCGACATTCGTCGGCCGAGGCGCCCAACTGACGGGTCTGCGCGCCGCATTCGACCTCGCCTCGAGGCACCGGCCCAGGGTCTGCCTGGTCGCCGGCGACGCCGGGATCGGCAAGACACGATTGATCTCCGAGTTCGCCAGCGTCGCCCGCGAAGCCGGCGCCCAGGTGCTGGTCGGGGACTGCCTGCAGCTGGGCGACTCCGGGCTCCCGTACGCACCATTCGTGGGAGCGTTGCGTCCGTTGATTCGGTCGCTGCCGGGCGACCGCCTGGACGAACTCATCGGACCGGGACGGCCGGAGCTGGCGCACCTGCTCCCCGATCTCGATTCCGACCCCAACCCGACCGGTCGTCGCCACGGGCAGCCCGCCGACCAGGCCCGTCTCTTCGAGGTGGTGCTGGGCCTGGTGCGACGGCTCGCGGAGCGACAGCCGCTGGTTCTCGTGCTCGAGGATCTTCATTGGTCCGACTCGTCGACTCGCGACCTCCTGAAGTTCCTCGTGCGCAGCGGTGGGGACGCCCGGCTCCTGATCGTCGGGACCTATCGATCCGATGAGATGCACCGGCGCCACCCGCTGCGGCCGCTGCTGGCGGAGCTTGCCCGTCTCGAGGGTGTCGACTCCATGGAGCTGGCACCACTCGACGACGTGGAGCTGGCGAATCTCCTGGCGGGAATCATCGATGGCGCGCCGCCACCGGAGCTCGTATCCACCGTCATGGCCCGATCCGGCGGCAATCCGCTCTTCGTCGAGGAGCTGATGGCAGCGGGCGAGGTCGGGCTGGCTCTCCCGCGCTCCCTGCGCGACACGCTCGACGAGCGCATCCGTCGTCTCAGCGAGTCGGCGCAGCAGGTGCTGCGCATCGCGTCGGTCGGCGGCCAGAGCGTCGACCACGAGACCCTGGCCGCGGTGGCCGCCTTGCCCGAGGACGCCCTGACCGCGGCCATCCGCGAGAACGTTGAGCACCACCTGCTCATCCCGACCGCGCCGCACAAGACGCCGGGCTACCGGTTCCGCCATGCGCTGGTGCAGGAGGTGGTGTACGAGGACCTGCTGCCCAACGAGCGCACGCGGCTGCATGCCGCCCATGCCGTCACGCTCGACCGGCGCGCCGACGGCAACCCCCACGAGCGTGCCGGAATCGCGGCGCAGTTGGCTCACCACTGGCTGATGGCACACGACCTGGAGCACAGCCTGGCAGCGTCGGTTGCTGCCGGGAGGTCCGCGGTCCACGCCTTCGCACACCGCGAGGGGCAGGCATTCCTGGAGCGGGCACTGGAGCTGTGGACCCGGGTGCCGGCCGATCGCCTGCCGCCCGGCCTCGAGCGCACCGTGATCCTCGAGGAGGCCGCCGAGGCCGCCGCCCAGGCCGGCGACACTCGCCGCTCGATCGACCTCGTGCGATCGGCCCTGACGGAGACCGATACCCTTGCGGAGCCGATGCGGGCTGGCGTTCTCCACCACCGGCTGGCTTGGTACCTGAACGAGGCCGGCGATTGGCAGGCCGGGGTGCGCGCCATGGAGCGTGCCGTCGAGCTGATCCCGCTCGACCCGCCCACACCAGAACGAGCCCTGGTCGTCGCCGACCTCGCGCACTCACTCATGATCCGCAGCCGCTTCAGCGAGTCGATGGCGATGGCGGAGGCGGCCCTCGCGGTTTCGCGTGCCGTCGGGGCGCGCCTCGGCGAGACGCTGGCGCTCACCGCCCTCGGGCTGGATCTGGCCTGCCGATCCGACCTGGAGCGAGGCATCACGATGCTGCGTGACGGGCATATGCTGGCTCTCGAGCTGAGCGACGCGCAGGCGATCTTCCTGAGCGGCGTCGGCCTCGGGTGGGCGCTCGACGAGGCGGCCCTGCACGAGGAAGCCCTCGACATCGCGCGATCGGCCCGCGAGCGGTTGCGGGGGCTGGGGGCCGAAGCGCGGTTTGGTGGTCAGCTCGGTTCGAAGATGGGCCGTGCTCTCTACGACCTCGGTCGCTGGAAGGACGCCGGTCGGGTCCTGGACGAAGAGATCGCAAACGAGCCGACGCGCTACGCCATGCGCTGGCTCCTCTCCAACCGCATCCAGCTCAGCATCGGCCGTGGGGACCTCGCGCAGGTCGAGCGGGACCTGGTGGCCTACGAGGGCCTGGGCGAGCAGGTGGTCGGTCCTGACCCGGATCTCATCGGCGTTCGCCGCGCCGAACTCGCCATCGTGAACGGCCAACCGCGCGTGGCGCGCGAGCTGGTGGCCGCCACACTCGGACGCCTTGCCGACCCGGATCTCGATACTGATGCGCGGAGGCTGATGATCATCGGGCTGCGGGCCGAGGTCCAGGAAGCGGAGATGGCGCGCGAGGTCTCAGACCGACGGCGCGCCGCGGTGGCCGAGGAACGGGCGACCGAGCTGCGGGACGAGGTGCGCCGGCACGTTGCCCGCGTGCGAGGCATCGCCCAGAAGCCGGCACGAACCATCGAGGCCGATCTGCTGTTCGGCGATGCGCTCGCTTCCCGGGCGCGCGGAGAGGTGGACCTCGACATCTGGGAAGCGGCGGTCATCGCACGTCGCAGCATCGGCCGACCATTCGAGCTGGGGCGGACGCTGCTCGGCCTGGCCACGGTCGCCCTCCGCGGGAAGCGCCGCGACGATGGAGCCGCCGCACTGTCCGAGGCCCACGCCCTCGCCATCGACCTCGACGCCGGCCCGCTGCGGCAGAACGTGGAGGCGTTGGCCCGCCGCGCGCGCATCGGCATCGAGGGTGTCGACACCGCCGACGATGCCGTTGCCCAGCTCGGCCTGACGCCGCGTGAGCGCGAGGTGCTCGCCCTCGTCGCGGATGGCAGGAGCAACCGCCAGATCAGCGATGCCCTGTTCATGGCTGAGAGCACCGCCGGCGTGCACGTCAGCAACATCCTCGGCAAGCTCGGAGTCAATCGCCGCAGCGAAGCGGCGGCGATCGCCCATCGGATGGGCCTCTTCCAGCTCAGCTGACGGCGCTTGCGACCTTCCCCAGGTGGGATGCCAGTCGATCCACCAGGAGCTCGACCTCCGCATCGGTGTTGTAGAAGGCCGGGGAGCAGCGCACGATTTCCGGCCGGAAGTCGACGATGATGCCCTCGTCGGCCAGGGCATTCACCGTGGATCGCGGGTCCTCCGCGCCAATGGCAACGATCCCTCCCCGTCGCTGCGGATCGCGGATGGCGCGCACGTCGAGCCCACGCGCCTCGGCGAGGTCGACGAGGAGATCGCCGAGGTCGCGGGTGCGTTCGCCGAGCCGATCGACCCCGATCTCGCGAACGAGCTCCATCCCGCCGCGGGCGATGGCCGCGGATGGCACCGATGGCGTGCCGAGCTCGTATCGCCGCCCGTCGGCCGCCAGGTCGAGAGCATCGACGGCGAAGTCGAACTGCCGGGCGCTGCTGAACCATCCCGTGGTGGTCGGCAGCAGCGCATCCCACAGCGCGGGACGGACCCGAAGGAATGCGGTGCCCGGTCCACCATGCAGCCATTTCAGCGTCCCCGAGACGTAGAGATCGATGTCGGTCGCGCCGAGATCCGTGGGCACGATGCCGGTCGCCTGGTATGCGTCGACGAGCAGCAGCGCACCACGCTCCCGACAGAGCGCCGACAGAGCGCCGATGTCGTTCAGCGCACCCGACGTGAAGAACACGTGGCCGATGGCGACCAGTGCCGTGCGCTCATCGATCGCTGCGGCAAGGTCGTCGAGGGAGACCGTGAGCCCGTCATCGGTCGGGACGACGACGAGCTCCACGCCGAGGGGCCCACGCGCCAGCCATTGGTGGCCGATTGTCGGAAAGTCGAGGGCCGTGGTCACGACCCGGGTCCGCGGCGCGGAGCCGACCGGGAGGCCGGCGTCGCGC
>JBDSJJ010000092.1:0-11227 GCA_039917415.1 Candidatus Limnocylindria bacterium
GGGATCGTCGGCCAGTTCAGCGGCACCGCGCTTGAGTTCCTGCCTTCGCAGCTCGTCCGCTGGGCGCAGTTCCGGGAGCTCCACCCCGACGGCGAGGTGCTGACGCGCGACACCGGCCACAGTCGCGAGTACGGGGCAAACCCGTACGGCGGCTACGACCGTGCCGATTCAACGCCCTTCCTGCTCCAGGACACGACCCTTCTCGACGGCCGGCTGAACCCGAAGGTGCGGATCGTCGGCGTGGCACTCGACGACGAAGAGGTCGCGTATCCGCTCCCCGATCTCGCCGAGGTCGGCGTGGTGAACGACGAGGTGGGCAGCGAGCCGATCGTCATCCTGTGGACCCCCGGCACCTCGTCCGGCCTCGGCGCGGCGACGGTGGCCGGCGGTGATCTCGTCGGCTCCGCGGTCGTCTACTCGCGCACGACGCCCGACGGAAAGACCCTCGAGTTCGAGCCCGCCGGGGATGAACGCATGACCGATATCTCGACCGGCTCAACCTGGAACGCCGGTGGCACCGCCATCGACGGCGAGCTGGCCGGGTCGCAGCTGGAGTCGGTGACGAACGACCAGCCCTTCTGGTTCGCGTGGGTCATCTTCCGACCCGACACCACGATCTGGCAGCCCTGACCACCCCGTAGCATGGGGCCATGAGTCCCGATGCGCTGCTGCTCGCAGCGCTCTTCTTCGCCGCCGCGCTGCTCTACTCGAGCGTCGGTCACGCCGGGGCGTCCGCCTATTTGGCGGCGATGGCCCTGGTGGGCGTCCTGCCCGAGTCGATGCGGCCCACGGCACTCGTGCTCAACCTCTTCGTCGCCACCATCGTCATCGTGCGGTTCCATCGGGCGGGACACCTTCCATGGCGCCAGCTCGTGCCGCTGGCCATCGGATCGGTGCCGATGGCCTTCCTGGGCGGAACAATCCAGCTCCCCGGCGAGATCTATCGGCCGCTGGTGGGGCTGGTGCTCGTGGCCGGAGCCGTTCGGCTCGCCACCGCCGGAGCCACCGACGACACGGCCGACGTGCGCGGCGTGCCTTTCGCTGGTGGAATCGCGGCCGGCGCCGGCATCGGACTGCTGGCCGGACTGACCGGAACCGGTGGCGGGATCTTCCTGACGCCGTTGCTGGTGCTGGCCGGCTGGACCCGGACCCGCGCTGCGGCTGGGCTCTCCGGCGCCTTCATCCTGGTGAACTCTGTGGCCGGCATCGGCGGCCTGCTGCGCGGCGGCCTCATCCTGCCGCCCGAGCTGCCGGCCTGGATCGTCGCGGTTATCGGTGGTGGACTCCTTGGCTCGAGGCTCGGGGCTGCGCGATTCAGCATCCTCAGCCTGCGTCGAGCCCTCGCGGGCGTGCTCGTCCTGGCAGCGGCCAAGCTGGTCTTCCTGCCCTGAGAGGGGGGTAGGATGTGGCACATGACGGCTACCCGAGAGCCATCGCTTCACGGCAGTGACCTCGTCCGGCTGGTCGGCGCCGATACCTCGGTGCCCCTGGTGACCGGTGAGACGCGGCGATACATCAACCTCGACTACGGGGCCTCGGCCCCTGCCCTCCAGATCGTGCATGACGCCGTCGAGGAGCTCCTCGGCTGGTACTCGAGCGTTCACCGGGGCGCCGGCTTCAAGTCGCGGGCGTCTACCGCCGCCTACGAGGGGGCGCGAGAGTCGATTCACCGCTTCGTCAACGCGCGCGACGACGATGCCGTGATCATCACGCGCAACACCACCGACTCGATCAACCTGATGGCCGGGGTGCTGCCCGAAGGGACGCATGTCGTGTGCTTCGCCGGGGAGCACCACGCCAACCTGCTTCCCTGGAAGCGTATCGGCGTGCGGTACCTGCCGGTACCCGAGTCGCCTGCCGAGATGCTCGAGACACTGGCTGCCACCCTGCGCGACCTGCCGCACTGCGGTGACCCGCACCTCGTCGCCATCACCGGCGCCTCGAACGTGACCGGCGAGATCTGGCCGGTCGCCGACGTGGCTCGCGTGGCGCACGAGCATGGGGCGCGACTCCTCGTGGACGCGGCCCAGCTGGCGCCCCATGCGCCGATCGACATGGCGGGCGACGGCATCGATTACCTCGCGTTGTCCGGCCACAAGCTCTACGCGCCGTACGGCGCGGGGGCGCTCATCGGCGAGCGAGACTGGCTGTCGGCCGGCGATCCCTTCCTCCGCGGCGGCGGCGCCGTGAAGCTCGTCACGACGGATGAGACCGTCTGGGCGGAGCTGCCGGACCGGCAGGAGGCCGGGTCACCGAACGTCATCGGCGCGGTGGCCCTTGGGGTGGCGTGCGACACGCTCGCCGAGGCGGGAATGGACCGAATCCACGCGGAGGAGGTGCGCCTGCTCACCTACGCGCTCGAACGCCTCGGCCAGGTCACCGGCTTCGAGCACTACCGGATCTGGGCGTCCGACCATCCGCGCGTCGGCCTCGCCACCTTCAACCTCCGCGGTGTGCCGCACGACCTGCTCGCGGCGGTGCTCTCGGCGGAGCACGGGATCGGCATCCGGCATGGGTGCTTCTGCGCTCATCCGTTGATGATGCGACTCCTCCGCGTCAGCGACGCGGAAGCGACCCGCCTGCTGGACGAGACGCGCGCCGGCCACCATGAACGCCTGCCCGGTGCGGCACGCATGAGCCTGGGGCTGGGCTCGACCCGATCCGATGTCGACGCCTTCGTCGATGCGCTGCGCGCGATCGTCGACGATGGGCCGGCATGGACCTACGCGATTGCCGGCGAGACGGACGAGTACGAGCCCGATCCGGATCCGCGGCCCCTCCCCGCGCTTCGGATGCGGATGGTCGAGCATCCCCACGGTCACGGCGAGTCGGCCTGACCCGAACTCGCGGTCCGGGCGTATGAAGCGTTCCGGGTACCGTATGAGATACATGCGGCTCACCAATCTGCTCGCGCGCATCTCACCGCGAATCGCCTTCTGGGCGCTCGCCGGCGTCGTGCTGCTCGCCAGCCATGACGCGATCTTCCTGGCCCAGCTCGGTCCGGGCGAGGCACTGACCCAGGCCCTGCGCGGCGCGGGGCACGGGTATTGGGCGGCCGCCAGCACGGTGATCGCCGTGGTCGGGGCCATCGTCATCGCGCGCTGGTTGCTCCGGATCGCACGGCTCGCCCTCCGCGCCGGGACCTTGCGCCTCCCTACCGCTGGAACCAACCGTCTCCGGTTCATGGCGGCGTGGTCACGCCTCTTCGTCGTCGTCGCCATCGGGTTCCTGCTGCAGGAGAACATCGAGCACGCGCTGGCCCATGGGCACGTCCCAGCGCTCGGAGCACTGGTCGGACCCGAATATCCGCTGGCCCTCCCGGTGCTGGCCGCCTTCACCGCGTTCGCGGCGCTCATCGTCGCTGCCATCGGCGCAGTCGAACGCGACCTCATCACGATCATCGCGACCGCCCTGCGACGCCATCGGATCCGAGCGCCACGAGCGCTGCAACGCCCCGGGCGCCTCGTCGCCCCCGACCGCATGCCCGCCATCGCGAGCAACACGGCCGGTCGCGCGCCTCCTGCGACGTTCGCTCTTACGATCGAGTAAGCGAACGTAGGCGGGCCGCGCTCGGCAACCCGCGAGGAGAACCTGAACATGTTTCGACGCCTCGGACTGGCAGCCGTCCTCGGGGCGGTGCTGGCGATGATCGCCAGCACCGGCTCCACCCTGGCTCACGAGAGCCGGGAGATCGACGACATCACGATGATCGTCGGGTTCCTTGACGAGCCGGTCTTCAACGGCCAGAAGAGCGGACTCGAGCTTCGGGTCACCCATGACGGCGAGCCGGCGGAGGGACTCGAGGAGACCCTGGACGCCGAGGTCATCTTCGCCGACCAGACGCGCGACCTCGAGATTTCGCCGCGGTTCGGCGAGCCGGGCGCGTACCGAGCGGTCTTCTTCCCGACCGCCGCCGGCGCGTACACCTTCCACATCTTCGGCGAGATCGACGGTGAGCCGATCGACGAGCGGTTCACGTCCGGACCCGACACGTTCAGCGAGGTGCAGGACGCGACGGCCGGGCAGTTCCCGGTTGTCCTACCCGCCGCCGGCGACACCGCACGGGACGCCGAAGCCGGAGCGGCCGCGGCTGGCACGGCCACAGTCGCGCTGGTCGTGGGTGGTGCCGGAATGGTCGCCGGCCTGGTGGCCCTCGGGCTCGCCCTGGCGCGTCGCCGCGCCTGATGCCCCACCCCCGGGCGCTTCGCCTTGCCGGCGCATTCGCCCTGCTCGCACTGCTCGCCGCCCCGGCCCTGCCGGGCGCGGTGGGCGGGCGGGTTCTTGCCCACGCCCAACTCGTCACCAGCTCTCCGGGAGCGGGCGTGGTCCTGCCGGACTCTCCCGACGAGATCCGGCTGGTGTTCAGCGAGCCACTCGAGACGCAGCTGACCTCTCTTGATATCGCCGATGCGAGCGGTGAAGTCGTCGTCGCTCGCGCCGGAACCGTGGATCCGGACGATCCGTTCGCCCTCGTGCTCCCAGCCCCGGAGCTGGGCGAGGGGGTCTACACGCTCACCTGGCGCACCCTCTCCGCCGCCGACGGCCACACCGCCGAGGGCTTCCTGAGCTTCGGCATCGGCGACGTGAGCGTCGCGAGTGCCGGCGGCGGGGACGACGTCATTCACGATGCGGCGGAGCCGTCCGCGGTCATTGGTCGCTGGCTGACCTATCTCGGCCTGCTCCTGGCCATCGGCATCAGCGTCTTTCATCGGGTGGTGGTTCGCGCGGGGCCGATGCCGCAGCTCCTCGTCCGTGCGATGGGCGCGGCACTCATCGTGTCCGGCCTGGCGACCCTGATGGCAGCCACGGTGTCGGGCCTCGAGGCCGGCGGTGTCGCCGAGTACCTGACCGGGAGTCGCAACGGGGTCCTTCAGCTCGCGCGGGCCGCCGTCGCCGTCCTCGGAGGCGTCGCGCTCTTCGTGATGCCGACCCGCGTGGCCGGTCTCGCGGCGGCAGCGATCGGCCTGACCGGCGTGGTGTTCCTGGTGCTCGCGGGTCACGCGTCGGCCATTCCCGGCCCGGCGGCGATCCTGAGCCAGGTCGTGCATGTCGCTGGCGCCGCGGTGTGGATCGGCGGAATCGTCGGACTCGTCATCCTCTCGCGCTGGCCCCGGCTCCTCGGCGAGGGGCCACCCACGATGCGCACCAGCGTTCCGCGCTTCTCGGCGCTGGCACTCGTCTCCATCGGCCTCGTCGTCCTGACCGGCATTCACAGTGCGATCGTCCAGACCGGCGTACTGCTCGACCTGGACACCGAGTACGGCCGAACGCTCCTGATGAAGAGCGGGTTCGCTGCCGGGGCCTTCGCGCTCGGGGGACTGAACTTCCTCGACGGCGGCCGGATGATGGTCTGGCTCGACGGACTCCGCAACCGCGTGACCATCGAGCTGATGCTGGCGACCACGGTCCTGGTGATGACGGCGGCGCTGGCCAGCACGCCACCCGTCGACGAGCCGCTGGGTGTCGCGATCGAACCGATCCCGGACGCCTTCGGCACGATCGCGCCCGGCATGAGCATGAGCATGAGCATCGTGCCGGGTCGGCCGGGGCTGAACCGAATCGTGATCACCACCACCGACGCACTGGCCGCGTCGTCTCTGGAGCTCAGCCTCGATCGACTCGACACCGGCTCCACCACGCGGGTCGCGCTGACAACCGGAAGTGCGGATGGGTCCCACGGCGAGGGCCACGCGACGGCAGCCAGATCGATCGACTGGGTCGCTGATGCGGTCGTCCTGCCCGCCGCCACCGCGTGGGACACGAGCGTCCGCACCCTGTCCACGCATTCGGGCGCGGAGATGGCCCGCCAGCGCTTCGCATTCACGCTGTCGGAGTCCGGGATCGACGGCGGTCGAGCCGCGCTGCCGCTCGACATCAGCGCCGTGATCGCGGCCGTGTTGCTGCTGCTCGGGGGGCTCGGCACGGGGCTCGGCTTGGGCGGCGCCCGGTTGCCACGTTGCGAGCCGGCCGCGTCGCGAATCGCGATGGTCGGCGGCGGCGCGGTCGCCGTCATCCTGGGCGCGACGATCGGCATCGGACGGCTTGTCGGATGACGCGGTTGGCAGACGCGGTCCTCGCTGGCACCATGGAGCGCACATGCCCGAACCATTGACTTTGCTCGACACCATCGGCAGGCCGATGCGCGACCTGCGCGTCAGCGTCACCGACCGCTGTAACTTCCGTTGCGTGTACTGCATGCCGAAGGAGGTCTTCGGGCGCGACCACGCGTTCCTGCCGCGGGCCGAGATCCTGGACTTCGAGGAGATCACGCGCGTCGTCCGTGCTGCCGTGGGGCTAGGCGTCCGAAAGGTGCGGCTCACCGGCGGCGAGCCGCTGGTCCGGCGCAACCTCGAGCTGCTGGTGGAGATGCTCGCGGCCATCGACGGCATCGACGACCTCACCCTGACCACGAATGCCTCGCTGCTGGCGTCGAAGGCACAGGACCTGGCCGATGCGGGCCTGCGCCGGGTCACCGTCAGCCTCGACGCCCTGGACGATCCCACCTTCCAGGCCATGAATGACGTCGGGTTCCCTGTGTCCCGGGTCCTCGAGGGCATCGCCTCGGCCGAGGCGGCGGGGCTGGGACCGATCAAGGTCAACACGGTCATCCGCCGGGGGCTGAACGAGCACGCGGTCCTCCCGCTGGTCGACCACTTCCGCGGAACCGGCACCACGGTCCGATTCATCGAGTACATGGACGTCGGCGCATCGAACGGATGGGCAATGGACGACGTCGTGCCGGCCGCCGAGTTGGTCGCCTCCATCGACGCCCGCTGGCCGCTCGATCCGGTCGAAGCGGAGTATCGCGGCGAGGTCGCGCAGCGCTACCGCTACCGTGACGGGGGCGGCGAAATCGGCGTGATCAGCAGCGTGACGCAACCGTTCTGCGGGGACTGCACGCGGGCACGGCTCTCGGCCGACGGCCAGTTGTTCACCTGCCTGTTCGCCACCTCCGGGCACGATCTGCGCGCCGTGCTGCGATCCGGCTCGGACGACTCCGAGCTCCTCGAGGCGCTCCGGTCGATCTGGAGCGCCCGCGACGATCGCTATTCCGAGCTGCGCACGCTGGACACGGTCGACCTGCCGAAGGTGGAGATGAGCTTCATCGGCGGCTGACGCGACGCCTCAGCCGTGGATCGGTCCCGGGCGCTCGCGCAGTGGACCGCCGGTGCCTCCACGCACCACGCCGAGGATCTCAGCGACGATGGCGGTGGCCACCTCCTCCGCACCGTCGGCACCGATGTCGAGGCCCGCTGGCGCGCGGAGCGAAGCCACCGCATGCCCCGCCGGCCTCGTGCCGAGCTCTCGAAGCAGCCGGTCGGTCCGATCGCGCGGACCCAGCACCCCGAGATAGGCAATGCGCCGGCCAAGGAAGCCGGCGAGGAACGCGGAGTCACGCAGGTAGTCGTGCCCCATGACGACGACCGCGGTCCACGTATCCGCGCCCAGGGCATCGGCGGCTTTGGCTGGGTCGAGGTCGTGGAGCGCCGCGCCGGGGAATCGGTCGGGCCGGAGGAGGTTACGCCGTGAGTCCACGACACTGACCCGCCAACCGAGGCGCAGCCCGGCGGCGACCAGCGCACCGGCATCTGGACCGGCGCCGCACACCACGAGGTGCAGCGGAGGCAGGATCGGGTCGAGCACCGCCTCGCCGATGACGACCGGCCTGCCGTGAGCCACCGCCATCGAAGCCCGCTCGCCGAGCGCCGTCGCCTCGGATTCGGTCAGCCGCCGCCGATCACCGGCGAGGTCGGTCAGCAGGTAGGTCGGCGTGCCGTCGCGGGCGCCACGCAGGGCGTCGAGGGTCTCGGCGGCCATTGCCGGCGGCTCGGCCAGGAGATCGATGACGCCGCGACACCCCAGCCCCATGCCCCACAGCTCGTCTCCCTCGGCCGAGTGGTCGATGGTCACCAGGAGCGGTCCGTCGGCGCGGATCGCCTCGCGCGCAAGGCGAGCAGCCTCCTCCTCGAGACAGCCGCCGGAGATCAGCCCGACCGGGGCATCCTCCTCGGGCACCAGCAGGCGGGCTCCCGGCCGGCGATAGGAAGAGCCTCGAACGGCGACCACCGTCGCCAACCCCACCCGAACACCGCGCGCGCGAAACGCATCGGCAGCTTCGAGGATGCGCTCGATCTCGCTCATCGGGGCGTTGACCGTCCTCGCCCGACATCGAGGAAATGGCGCAGGATGCGATTGAATCGATCCGGCTGCTCCAGGCTGATGACTTCGAGACCCGTCATGCGTTGCGATGCTAGCGCCTGCCACCCGGCGTCATCGGGTCAGCGCTGGTTCAGGGGTCGTTCAGGTTGGTGCGGCATGATGTCGCCGATGCGCGTGCTGGTGGTCGAGGACGAGAAGCGACTTGCGGCCGGTCTGCGACGTGGACTGGCTGCCGATGGATTTGCCGTGGACGTGGCGCTCAACGGCACCGATGGCCTCTGGCTCGCCACCGAGGAGCCGTACGACGCAATCGTGCTGGACCTGATGCTGCCCGAGGTGGATGGGCTCCAGATCTGCGCGCAGCTGCGAGAGGCTGGCATCTGGACGCCGATCCTCATGCTCACCGCGCGGGATGCCGCGACGGACGAGATTCAGGCGCTCGACAGCGGCGCCGATGACTACCTGACCAAGCCGTTCGCGCACGCGGTGCTCGTCGCGCGGCTCCGCGCGCTCCTGCGGCGTGGCGCCCCGGAGCGGCCAACCGTGCTGGAGGCTGGTGACCTGCGACTGGATCCGGCTGCCCACCGCGCCTGGCGTGGCGACACATCCCTCGAGCTCACGGCGCGCGAGATGGCCCTGCTCGAGTTCATGCTTCGTCGCGTCGGCGAAGTGGTGTCGAAGTCGGAGATCTTGGCCCACGTGTGGGACTACGACTTCGAGGGCGACCCGAATATCGTGGAGGTCTACGTCGGGCACCTGCGCAACAAGCTGGATCGGCCATTCGGTCGTCATGCGATCCAGACCGTTCGCGGAGCGGGCTATCGGCTCGAGGCGGCCGGAGGCTGAGGATGCGAGACCGGCTGGCGGGGCTTCGTCGGGCGTCCCTCTCCATCCGCGGACGTACCGCGGGCGTGGCGGTGGCGCTGGTCGGCACCACCCTCCTCATCGGGGCGGTGGCTCTTGTGCTCCTGCTGCGCGTATCGCTCACTGAATCGGTCCGTCTCGATCTCGAGGTGCGCGGCGAGGAGATCGCCATGCAGATCGACGCGGGGACGCCGCTCGAGCAGCTTCGGCTGCCGATCACCGACGACCTGCTCATCCAGGTCCTCGACGGGTCGGACAACGTGATCGCGCGCGGCAGCGAGGCACCGCTGCGGCCGCTCGCGGTGGGTCTCCACGACGGCGAAACGGCCACCGTCACCGTCGACGACGATGAGGTCCTGGTTCTGGCCGCGAGGATCGAGGGAAGCGGCGTTGCACGCACCGTGCTGGTGTCCCGCGGGATGGACCTGGTCCGGGAATCCACCGAGGTCGTCAGCCTGCTGCTGGCCATCGGCCTGCCGCTGCTCCTGCTTCTCGTCGGGGTGGTTGCATGGAAGCTCGTCGGCAGATCCCTGGCACCAGTCGAGGCGATCCGCACGGAAGTCGACGCGATCTCCGAAGTCGAGCTCCACCGTCGCGTGCCGGTGCCGGGCGGGGGCGACGAGCTGGCGCGGCTGGCACACACGATGAACGCCATGCTCGACCGGCTCGAGGAGGCCCGGACGCGGCAGCAGCAACTCGTGGCCGACACGTCGCACGAGCTTCGGTCCCCCATCACTACGATCCGGCAGCGCGCCGAGGTTGCCTTGGCCCATCCCGATCCCGATGCCGCAGAAGAGCTGGCCGAGACGGTGCTCGCCGAGAGCATGCGACTCGCCCGGATGGTCGACGACCTGCTGCTCTTGGCCCGTGCCGACGAGCGGACGCTCGAGCTCATCAGTGGCCCCGTCGACCTGGACGACCTCGTCTTCGACGCCGCCAAGGCTCTCCACTCTTCGCGCCCGATGCGCGTCAATGTGAGCCGGGTTTCCGCCGGGCGCGTCCGGGGCGACGCAGGAACCCTGCGCCGCGTGGTTGCCAACCTGGTCGAGAACGCCGCGCGCCACGCGAATCGGACCGTTGCGCTGTCCGTCTCCGAGGTCGGAGACGAGGTGATCCTGGAGGTCGATGACGACGGGCAGGGCATCCCCGAGGCTGACCGCCAACGCGTCTTCGAGCGCTTCGTGCGACTGGATGCTGCGCGCGCCCGTGACAGCGGCGGCAGCGGGTTGGGACTGGCGATCGTGTCGGAGCTCGTGGCAGCGCACCACGGGCGGGTGGCGATCGCGCAAAGCCCGCTCGGCGGAGCGCGCGTCGAGGTCCGCCTGCCACGCACCGACGACTGATCAGCACCCGAGCAAGTGTTCAGCGAGGCATCAGGTGCCACTCGCTACGGTCGGCCCAGTAAACCCGCTTCGCACGAGATGAGGACCTGATCCAATGATTGGAAGAACACGATGGCTGATCGGTGGAGCGCTGGCGCTCGGACTGGTCGGCGCAGGCGTTGGCGTAGGGCTGGCGGAGACTGGCTCGACCTCCTCCCCCGAGGTGCAGGGCACCGATGTGGGCCACACGGATACCGATGGGGCCGAGGTCGAGAACCGTGACAGTGATCAGCCGTTGACCGGCAGCGACCTCGAGCGGGCCAGCGCGGCGGCGCTCGATGCTGTTGGCGGCGGCACCGTGACCGACTCCGAGATCGGCGAAGGCGGCGCGGCCTTCAGCGTGGAGGTCCGCAAGGACGACGGGAGCCAGGTCGAGGTCCAGCTTGACGCGGCCTTCGCGGTCATCGGAACGGAGACGGACGACGACTGACCTCGCGGCGGCCCGGGTGATCATGTGATCGCGCGGGCCGCACGAGAATTCTATCGCTCGAAGAGGACCCCGGGATTGAGGATGTTTCCGGGGTCCCATGCTGTCTTGAGCGCGCGCATGGACGCCACCGCAGCCTCGCCCCGATCCCGGACCAGCCAAGCGACCTTTGCCGTGCCGATCCCGTGCTCCGCGCTCACGCTGCCCGCCAGGCCAATGACGAGGGCAAGCACGGCGTCATCGGTGGCAACGTCGTCGGTTGCCGGTCCGAGGATGTTCACGTGCAGGTTGCCGTCGCCGACATGCCCGTAAACGATGGTGCGCGCCGAGGGATCGGCGGCACTCACCACCCGCGGCGCTCGCTCGACGAGCTCTGCATAGCGTGCGATCGGGG
>JBDSJJ010000093.1:0-8437 GCA_039917415.1 Candidatus Limnocylindria bacterium
GGACCCGTAGCCGCTCATCCGGCGCGCGACGCTGGCCAGGCTCCGCGGCCCTACTCCCCGCGGATCGCCTCCTGGCCGGCTGGCGTATCGCGCACGGTGACCCCAAGCTCGGCCAGCTCATCGCGCAGGGCGTCGGCGGCGCCGTAGTCACGCGACGCTCGGGCGGCCGCACGTCGCTCGAGCAGCTCATTGGCACCCGCAGGGAGCGGCGCGTCGGTCCCTGGGGGACGGTCCAGCGAGAGGCCGAGCACCCGGTCGAAGTCTCGGAGCAGGGCCACGCGCCCAGAATCTTCCAGGTCGGTGGCGGAGGCGACCTCGTGGGTCAGCGCAAGCGCCCTCGGCGTCGCGAGGTCGTCAGCCATCGCCTCGACGAATCGCGCGCGATACGACGCCATCGGCTTCGCCGACAGGTCCACCTCAACGAGCGCGCCGGACGCGGCTCGCCGGAGCCGGCGCAGGCCCGAGGCCGCCGCGTGCATGGCGTCATCGGTGAAGTCGAGCTTCGAGCGATAGTGCGCGGTCAGGGCGAGATACCGGAAGGCCAAAGGCTCGTATCCCTTGTCCGGCAGATCCGCGACACGAATGATGTTACCCGCGCTTTTCGCCATCTTGGTGTCGCCCAACGTCAGGAACTCTCCATGCATCCAGACGCTGACCACCGGGTGTCCAAGGACTCCCTCGGACTGGGCGATCTCGTCTTCATGGTGCGGGAACTTCAGGTCGATCCCACCGGTGTGGATGTCAAAGCGATCACCGAGGTGCTTGAGGCTCATCGCCGAGCACTCGATGTGCCAGCCCGGAAACCCGTCGCCCCAGGGCGAGGGCCACTTCATGAGCCGGTCTGGACCCGCCCGCTTCCATAACGCGAAGTCCGCCGGGTCTCGCTTGTCCGATTCGACCTCGACCCGGTGCCCCGCATGCGTCTCGTCCACTTTTTGGCCCGACAGGCGGCCGTACGTCGGAAACGCCGATACGTCGAAATACACGGTGCCGGCGACCTCGTAGGCGAGTCCCTTATCCAAGAGCTGGGCCGTGATCTCGATCATTTCGGCGATGTGGTCGCTCGCCTTCGGCATGAGGTCGGCAGGAAGGATGTTGAGGAGTGCCTCGTCCTCGAGCCATGCCCGCGTGTAGAACTCGGCGATCTCCTCAGGCTTCTTGCCTTCGGTCTCGGCGGCCAGCTCGATCTTGTCGTTGCCGGCAAGGGAGTCGTGGTCATCGTTCCGCATATGGCCGACGTCGGTGATGTTCTTCACGTACCGCACTTGGTACCCGAGGTATTCGAGCGTCCGATGCAGGAGATCGCCGAACAGGTACGTGCGGAGATTCCCGATGTGTGCGTACTTGTAGACCGTGCTGCCGCACGCATAGACGGTCACCTTGCCGGCCTCGAGTGGATCGAGCGGCTTGATCCGGCGACTGAGCGTGTCGTGCAGGCGCACCTGCGGAAGCGAGTCCGTCATGGCAGGCGCATTGTAGCGAGCGCCCGGGTGTTGCCTTCTGTCACCACCCAGAGAGGCGCAACTTGACACAAGAGTATTGTCTCGGCGGCCGTCCGGTAGTACTTTCGGCCCAGAACATCGTCGACACGTGCAGAGACCGAGCAGCCTCGACCGCCCACTTCATCAGCACTCGTGTCCACTGGGGAGGGCTCGGCCACCGCTAGTGCGGCGGTTCATACGCGGTGGACGCCGGAGGCAATGTAGGGCACCCCGCTTGGGCAGGGCGCCTTGCGCACCCATCGGCGCATCTCCCTGGTCCAAACGTTAGCGCGTGCTCACGTCGGACCTACAGATGCGCTAGCGGCACCACCTGACCAAGGCCATGGCGGCCGCAGGCCCTGACTCGTCAGGGCGTCGACCCACTGTCGGAGGGAGGGTTGATCGATTGACTCGCGCTATCGTTCTATGGAGCCTTCGGTTCCGGATACTCGTTCTCGGCGCAGCGGCGGCCGTGATGTTCGCGGGAGTGGCACTGCTGCCAACGATGGCGCTCGATGCCACGCCGGAATTCGCGCCCACCCACGTTGAAGTCCAGACCGAGGCGCTCGGCCTGTCCGCCGAGGAAGTTGAGCAGCTCATCACGGTTCCCATCGAGGCCGATCTCCTGAGCGGTGTGGCATTCCTCGATTCGATCCAGTCTCGATCCGTGGCTGGCATGTCGTCGATCGTGCTGACCTTCGAACCCGGAACCGATCCGGTCCAGGCACGGCAGGTCGTCGCCGAGCGGATGACCCAGGCGCACGCGCTCCCGAACGTGTCGCGGGCCCCGGCCATGGTCCAGCCGCTCTCGACGACGAGCCGGGTGATGATGGTCGGCCTCTCGTCCGAGGAGGTCCCGATGATCGACCTGTCGATCATCGCCCACTGGACGGTCCGCCAGCGACTCATGGGTGTCGCCGGCGTGGCCAACGTGTCGATCTGGGGCCAGCGCGACCGCCAGATCCAGGTGCAGGTGGACCCGCAGCGGCTGCGTGACTCGGGTGTTTCGCTCGAACGCGTGATCCGCACCACGGGGAATGCCCTGTGGGTCTCGCCGCTGAGCTTCCTCGAGGCCTCGACTCCCGGCACCGGGGGCTTCATCGAGACCCCGAATCAGCGACTTGGCGTCCAGCACGTGTCGCCGATCGTTTCCGCCGACCAGCTCGCCGAGGTCGCGCTCGACAACGCGGACGGGATCGCGGGGTCCGGCCTCCGCCTCGGCGACGTCGCCACCGTGGTGGAGGACCATCAGCCTCTGATCGGCGATGCGGTGATCCAGCACGAAACCGGCCTGCTCCTGGTCATCGAGAAGTTCCCAGAGGCGAACACCCTCGAGGTGACGCGCGGGATCGATGACGCCCTTGATGCGCTCGCGCCTGGCCTCACCGGAATCACCGTCGACGCGACGATCTACCGAGCCTCGAACTACATCGAACAGGCCGGAGGCAACGTCGCGTGGGCGTTGATCGCTGGATTGATCCTGGCGGCGATCGGGCTTGGAATGCTGCTCCTGGACTGGCGGGCGCTTCTCATCGTGGCGCTGGCGATCCCGCTCTCGCTGACCGCCGCCGGCCTCGTCCTCGGCGCGCTCGGCGCGACGATCAACGTCATGGTGGTCGGCGGTCTCGCCCTGGCGCTCGTCGTGATCGTGGACGATGCCGTCGTGGGAGCCGATGCCGTGATGCGACGCATCCGTCAGCCACAGCCGGGCGACGAGGGACGCTCCTGGGCGGCCGTGGTGCTGGAATCAACCACCTCGGGACGGGGCGCCCTCGGGTACGCGACGCTCATCGCCCTGGCGGCGGCCGCACCCCTCCTATTCCTTGCCGGGGCGGCCGGCGCATTCCTGCCGTCACTGGCGTTTGCATACGGCCTGGCGGTGCTGGCGTCCATGGTGGTGGCCCTGACCGTCGGATCGGCACTCGGTGCGATCCTATTCCCTACCCCCGAGGGGCCGCGCCATGACCCGCCGGTTGCCCGATGGCTCCAGGGCCGGTATCAGGCCGTGCTGTGGAGGCTGGTCAACCGCCCACGTCCCCTGTTCGTGAGCGCGGGCGCCCTGACGGCGCTGGTCGCTGTCCTGGTCGTGGTCAGCGTGCTGCCCGGGCTCGGCCGGGCTGGCATCCCGACCTTCCGGAATGGGAACCTGCTGATCCACTGGGATGGCCCTCCGGGGACATCGCGAGCAGAGATGGTGCGCGTGGCTTCCGCGGCGGGCCGCGAGCTGGCTGCGATCGATGGCGTCAGGAACGTCGGCGCGCACATCGGGCGTGCGGCGATGGCGAATCTCGTCGTCAACGTCAACTCCGGGGAGCTGTGGGTCAGCATCGATCCGGCGGCGGACTACGAGGCGGCGGTGTCGGGGATCCAGGAGACCCTCGAGGGCTATCCGGGGATGCGTGGCGAGCTGATCTCCTATCAATCCGACCGCATTGACGACGTCCTGTCCGACGTGGAGCACGATGCCGTTATTCGGGTCTATGGCCAGGAGCTCGACGTGCTGCGGACGCAGGCCAGCTCGGTCCGCGATGCCGTTGCGGGTATTGACGGAGTGAAGGTCGCGTCGGTGGAGGAGGAGGAGGTCGAGCCGACCATCCAGGTCGCGGTTGACCTGGAGCGCGCGGAAGCCCGCGGCCTCAAGGCCGGCGACATCCGACGAGCGGCCACCACGCTCCTGTCGGGAATCGAGGTCGGCTCACTCTTCGAAAGCCAGAAGGTCTTCCAGGTGATCGTCCTCGGTGTGCCGGAGATTCGCGACAGCGTGACCGACGTCGGCAATCTTCTGATCGAGACACCCGACGGCGGCACCGTGCGCCTCGCCGACGTGGCGAATGTATCCATTGCCCCCTCGGCCACGATCGTGCATCGCGAAGGCGTCGCCCGGCGGCTCGACATCGGGATCGACATCGCCGGGCGGGATGTCTCGTCTGTCGTGAGCGATCTGAACAGTCGCATTCGCACCATGGCGTTCCCGCTCGAGTATCACGCGGAGGTGCGGGCCGTGGCGGACGAGGAGCGAGCCGAGCAGATTCGGTCCCTCGGCGCGTTCGGGGTTGTCGCGCTCCTCATATTCCTGCTGCTGCAGGCGGCGTTCAACAGCTGGCGGCTGGCGCTGATCACGTTCGCCGCGATGCCGGTCGCGCTCGTCGGGAGCCTCCTCGCGGTGGTGATCGTGGGGAAGAGCGACTCGCTGGGGGCACTGGCCGGACTCCTGGCCGTGCTCGCACTCACCGCCCGTGGCGAGGTCCGCCTGATCGACGACTACCGAAGGCTCGAGCGCGAAAGCGGCGAAGACTCGACGCGGGACGTCGTGCTGCGCGGATCCCGCGATCGGCTCACGCCGACGCTCGCAGCCGCGTTGGCCAGTGCCCTCGTGCTGCTCCCGTTCGTGGTGATGGGGGACTTGCCCGGCTTCGAGATCATCCGGCCCATGGCCATCGCGATCTTGGGTGGCCTGATCACGGCCTCGTTGCTCAACCTGTTCCTCCTGCCGGCGCTCTACATGCGCTGGGGACCCAGTCCGCAGCCGGTCGGTGAGCCAACGACGGACCCGGCCCGTCCACCTCAACCACAGGTCATGGGAGCCTGAGATGAAATCGCTCGTCACCCGTTGGCCGCTGCTCGTGATCGCGGGGATGCTGTTGTCCGGGTGCGGCCAGGCGTCCGTTGACGTCACCCCGGCCGAAGACCCCATCACGATCACCGAGATCGGCGACTCGGATCGGCATCGGCTGGAGCTTTCCGACCTGGCCGCGACCCGGCTCGGGGTGGAGACCGCCGCCATCAGCGGCGGGCCTGGCGGGGCGCTGATGATCCCGTATGCCGCGATCCTCTACGACGCAGCGGGTGCAACCTGGACGTACGTCAACTCCGAGCGCCTCGTCTACATTCGCGAGCCGATCGAGGTCGAGGCCATCGACGGCAGCCTCGCGCGGCTGACGAGCGGCCCCACGACGGGAACTCTCGTCGTGACGGTCGGCGCCGCGGAGCTGTGGGGGGCGGAGACCGGCGTCGGCGGCGGGCATTGATCCACGCGGCCGGCGGCCACGTTGACTGCCGAGCGCGATGATGCGCTGGATCGTCGCGTCGAGCCTGCGGTTCCGGTTCCTCGTCCTCGCATTTGCTGTCGGGATGATGGCCCTGGGCATCGAGGAGGTTCGCTCGGCCCCGGTTGATGTCTTCCCGGAGTTTGCGCCGCCGCGGGTCGAGGTGCAGACACCGTCGCTCGGACTCTCCGCAACCGAGGTTGAGTCGCTGGTGACGGTCCCCCTCGAGCAGGCGCTCGCCGGGGTCGAAGGATTGACGACCATGCGCTCGAAGTCCGTGCGCGACCTGTCCTCGATCGAGCTGATCTTCGATCGCGGAGCGGACCTGCTCGAGGCGCGACAACTCGTCGCGGAGCGGATCGCCGGGGTTACCGCGTCGTTGCCGACCTGGTCGAGCCCGCCGGTCATCCTGCAGCCGCTCTCGGCGACCAGCAGGGTCATGAAGATTGGTCTGAGCTCGACCGAGCATTCGCTGATCGACATGTCGATGACCTCGTACTGGTCGATCCGACCCCGGCTGCTGAGTGTTCCGGGAGTTGCGAACGTGGCGATCTGGGGAGAGCGACTGCGGATGCTCCAGATCCAGCTCGAGCCGAAGAGGATGGCGGATCGCGACGTTGCCCTCGACGACGTAATGGCAGCCACGGCCGAGGGCCTCGACGTCGGGCTCCTCCAGTTCACGTCGGGTTCCACGACCGGGACCGGTGGTTTCATCGAGACGCCGAACCAGCGGCTCGCGATCCACCACCTACCCCCGATCCTCAGTCCCGACGACATGTCGCACGTCACGGTGGAGAATCGTTGGGGCGAGAAGGTTCCGCTCTCCGAGATCGCCACGCTGGTCGAGGATCACCAGCCCCTGGTCGGCGACGCCGTCATCAACGATGGGCCCGGGCTGATGCTCATCGTCGAGAAGTTCCCGTGGGCCAATACGCTCGAGGTCACCCGCGGCGTCGAGGATGCCTTCGAGCAGATGGGGCCTGGCCTTGCCGGCATCGCGGTCGACACCGAGATCTTCCGCCCGGCGAGCTTCATCGAGCAGGCTCTCGGAAACCTGACGAACGCGCTGCTCCTCGGCAGCCTCCTGGTGTTCGGCGTGCTGATCCTGTTCCTGTTCGACTGGCGGACCGCGTTGATCAGCGTGGTCGCCATTCCGCTGTCACTGATGGCCGCGGCTCTCGTCCTCGAGCTGCGCGGCGTGACGATCAACACGATGATGCTCGCGGGCCTCGTCATCTCGGTGGGGGTCGTGGTTGACGACGCCATCATCGACATCGAGAACATCGTGCGGCGGCTGCGGCAGCATCGGCGGGAGGGAGGCAGTCGGTCGACCGCGTCGATCATCCTCGATTCATCGCTCGAGGTGCGGAGCGCAATCGTCTACGCGACGCTCATCGACGTCGTCGCCGTGACTCCCGTCTTCTTCATCGAGGGCCTGTCGGGCGCGTTCTTCCAGCCGCTGGTCGTCGCGTACGGCCTGGCAGTCATCGCATCGATGCTGGTGGCCCTGACCGTGACGCCGGCCTTGGCACTCCTGCTCCTGCGCAACTCCGGGCTCGAGCAGCGGGATGCTCCGGTGGCTCGCCTGCTGCAACGGGCGTACTCCGTCGCGTTGGCGCGGGTCGTCCAATCCTCGCGACAGGCATTCGCCACGGCTGCCGTGATCAGCCTCATCGGGGTCGTCATCTGGCCCCAGCTCGGCCAGTCCCTGCTGCCGGAGTTCAAGGAACGTGACTTTCTCATGCACTGGGTCACCGCTCCGGGCACATCGGCCGATGAAGAGGTGCGGATCACCACGAAGGCCAGCCGCGAGCTTCGCGCGATCCCGGGCGTGCGGAACTTCGGAGCGCACATCGGGCAGGCCCTGCTCGCGGACGAAGTGGTGGGCGTCGACTTCGGCGAAAACTGGATCAGCGTGGACCCAGCCGCGGACTATGACGCCACACTCGCGTCGGTGCAGGAGGTAGTGGATGGGTACCCGGGCCTGCGGCGAGATGTCCAGACCTATCTCAAGGAGCGGATTCGCGAGGTCCTGACCGGGACGAGCGAGGCGATCGTCATTCGTATCTACGGTCCGGATCTCAATGCGCTCCACGAACGGGCGGAGGATGTGAAGGAGGCCCTCGGCGGGATCGACGGCATCATCGACCTTCACGTTCAGCTGCAGGTCGAGATCCCGCAGATCGAGGTTGAGGTCGACCTCGCGGCCGCGGAGCTCCACGGCCTCAAGCCCGGGGATGTGCGGCGCGCGGCGGCGACGCTCATCGCCGGCGAGGAGGTGGGAGATGTCTTCTTCGCGGGGAGGGCCCAGGACGTCCAGGTGTGGTCGACGCCGGAGACGCGGCGCAGCATGTCGGACATCGAGGCACTCCTCCTTGACACGCCCACGGGAGCCCGAGTTGCGCTCGGGGACATCGCCGATGTCCGGCTCGCCGCCGTTCCCAACAGCATCAGTCACGAGGGACTCGAGCGGCGGATCGACGTGGGCGCGAACGTCGAGGGCCGTGACCTCGGGTCGGTGGTGGCCGATGTCGAGGCAGCGCTGGCTGAGGTCGAGTTCGAGCGCGGCTACCATCCCGAGCTCCTCGGGGAATTCGCGGAGCGTCAGGCGGCCGAGTTCCGTCTGCTCCTCTTCGCCATCGGCGCCGCGGTCGGCATTTTCCTCCTTCTCCAGGCGTCGTTTGGCCGGACGCGTCTCGCCGTGCTGTCCTTCCTGACGCTCCCGTCGGCATTGGTGGGTGGCGTGCTCGCCGCGTTCCTGACCGGCGGCATCATCTCGCTCGGGTCACTCATCGGCTTCTTCACGGTGCTGGGGATCGCGGCGCGCAATGGCATCATGCTGATCAACCATTTCCAGCACCTGGAGCGGTACGAGGGCGAGACGTTCGGGCCAGAGCTGGTCATTCGTGG
>JBDSJJ010000094.1:0-5261 GCA_039917415.1 Candidatus Limnocylindria bacterium
GACGAGTGCTCGATATCCCGAGCAAACGCCACCCCATCGTCCCTTCCGGTGAAATTCGCTCGCTATATCGAGCCCAACAGCCTTCAGAAGGCCCAAGAAGCTCCGGTGGTATCCTTCTTGCCACTGCATAAGCACGAATCACCACACGAAGGGACGAGATTTCCCCATGTTCAGCCGCGTGCGAATCGCGATCAGATTCTTCTTCGTGGGGCTGGCCGTCGGCGTGCTCCTGGCTCCCCGCAGCGGGGAGCAGACGCGCCGCCTCGTGCGCGAGAAGGCCGACCGCATCCTCAACGACGTCCTCGATGCCGCGTCACTCGGCACCGTTGACACCGGCAACGGCACCGCCGCCGATGCGTCCGAGGCCGAGCGCCCGGCGCGCGCCACGACGACCCGAACGCGCCGCGCCGCGAGTGCCGGCTCGGGTACCGCGGCCGGCTGAGCCGGTCGCCCGCTCCTGATCAATGCGCCGGCCGCGATTCCTGCGGCCGCGCGACCCCGCCGGTGAAGACGCGCCCGCGAGGGAGCGGGCGCGAATGGTGGCCGAGCAGCTCGAGGCGCGCGGCATCACCGATCGCGAATTGCTCAAAGCCTTCGGCACCGTTGAGCGGCATCGCTTTGTCGACGACGCGCAGCCCTATGGGGACCATGCGCTGCCGGTCGGCGCCGGACAGACGATCTCCCAGCCATACGTCGTCGCCCTGATGACCTCGGCCGTTCGGCCGAAGGCCGGTTGGCTCAATGCAGCGGTGCTCGAGGTGGGAACGGGATCCGGCTACCAGGCGGCCGTACTGGCGCGGTTGGGAGCAAGGGTCGTCAGCATCGAGCGCCACGCTTCCCTGGCGGCCAATGCGCGTCGGCACCTGCAAGACACGGGGTTCGCGCAGGGCGTCGAGGTGGTCATCGGCGACGGGACCGTGGGTTGGCCAACTCGCGCACCATATCGGGCCATTCTCGTCACGGCCGGTGGACCGAGGGTTCCGCAGCCGCTCCTGGACCAGCTCGACCCGGACGGCGGACGGCTGGTGATGCCGATCGGCGACCGAGAACACCAGGAGCTCACCCTGTTCGAGCGCTCGGGGGCGGAGTTCAGCAGCCGCAACCTGGGGGCGGTAGTCTTCGTGCCTCTCATCGGGGAGCACGGTCACTCGGCGACCTAGCGTCTGGCACGGGGCGTGCACCGACCCGTGATGAACGCCCATCTCCTTCACGGAGGATTTCTCAGCAATGACTGACGATCGACGCTCCGATCCCGCGGATCCGATGGATCCTGTCGATCACGAGACGCGCGTGGTCGAGCGGCAGACCTACGTCGAGCGCGAACGACCCGTGGCCGATCCCTATCCGCCACAACCGGCCGGGTCCCAGGTGAACGTCAACTCGGGACAGGCGGCGTACGTTGAGCCCGCCGGGGCAGGGCCGCTGTACTACGTGCGGCGCGTGCTCTCGCTGCTGTTCGGCGTCCTGGCCGTCCTCCTTGGATTGCGGATCCTCATGCTGCTCCTCGTGGCAAACCAGCAGAACGCGATCGTGGACTTCGTCTACGGCGTGACGGAGCCGTTCGTGGCACCCTTCCGCGGCATCTTCCAGTTCAACGAAGTGCGAGCGGGAGACGCGACGCTGGACGTTGCCGCGCTCGTCGCGCTCATCGGTTGGATGCTCATCTACGTGCTGCTCATGGCGATCCTCCGCCTCGGAGACCGCGACCGGGTCTGACGGCTCGGCGCGGGGAGGCTCATGGACGGCAGCCGGCCGCAGAAATATGATGGTGGCCGAGATTCATCCGGCTTGGGAGGGCGTCCGCGGGGGAGGGACCGATGCGCAGGCAATCTTGGCTCCACCGACTGGCGTCCGTCGTCCTGATCGTCGTCGGCTTGATCGCGATAGCCGTACTCCCGACTGACACCCTGACCCCGAGCGGCACCACGCCGACCGCAACCGCCGGCGATCCGGCCTCGACGAGTGCCGTGCTGGTGGGCGCGGGCGACATCGCCCGTTGCTCAACCACGGGGGACGAGGAAACGGCCGCCCTGCTGGAGGGCATCGAGGGCACGGTCTTCACCACTGGCGACAACGCGTACTCGGACGGTACGACAGACGATTTTGCAAGCTGCTACGAGCCAAGCTGGGGGCGCCTCATGGCTCGCACCCGGCCATCACCGGGGAACCACGACTATCACACGCCGGGAGGGGACGGCTACTACGGGTACTTCGGCGCGACGGCTGGGCCGGCCGGCCTCGGCTATTACGCGTATGACCTCGGTGATTGGCGAATCTACGCACTCAATTCGAACTGCGATGACCCGGCGGTCGATTGCAACGCTCAGCTCGCGTGGCTCCAGAACGACCTCGCGTCGGAGCCTCGCGCCTGCGTGGCGGCGTACTGGCATCATCCGCGCTTCAGCAGCGGCCGCCACGGCGGGCATTCGTACGTTCAGCCCCTCTGGGAGACGCTCCACGCGGCCGGGGCGGAGCTGATCCTCAACGGCCACGATCACGACTACGAGCGGTTCGCGCCGATGGATCCGCGGGGAGCCTTGGACGTCGATTACGGCCTGCGAGAGTTCGTGGTCGGAACAGGAGGCGCGGGACTTCGCGATTTCCTCGCCACCGAAGCGAATAGCGAGGTGCGATCCAGCGACACCCATGGAGTGCTTCGCCTCGATCTCCGTTCCGACGGCTACGCGTGGAGCTTCATCCCCGTTTCGGGGACCTTCTCCGACACCGGATCCGGAGCGTGTCACGGGTCTCCGGCGGCGAGCACCCCGTAGGTGCGACCCCTCGCGACCGCGAGCCGCCGGACCCGTCCTAGAGTGGCGGCAGCTCCAGGGCGCCGCGCTGCGACGGGCGACGAGCGGCGGAAGACGGACGCCGCGACGAAGCCCGGTGGGCGGCGCCGATGACCCCCGCACCAGCTCCTCGTCGTAGGTCCCCTGGATGCGCCGCACCTGCGCATCGATGCTGAATCGCTCGGCCACGGTCTCGTACCCGGCACGCCCGATCTGCGCCCGGAGTTCCGGATCTGACAGCAGGCGCTGAACGGCAGCCGCCACCGCCTGCGCATCGGCGGGGGGGACGAGCAGACCGTCGACACCATCGGTCACGACCTCGGGGATCCCGCCCACGGAGGAGGCGACCACCGGTCGACATCGGGCCATGGCCTCGAGGATGGAGATCCCCTGGGCCTCGCGAAGCGAGGGAATGACGGCCACGGTGAGCTCGCCGATGATCGCCGCGACATCGGACCGGCGGCCGGTGAACACGATCCGACCTCCCACCTCAATCCCCAGTGACGCCGCCTGGGAACGCAGGGCATCCGCCTCGGAGCCTTCGCCCACGACGATCAGCCAGGCATCGGGCGATGCGCGAAGGATGGCGGGCATGGCATCGATGAGGTGGCGCTGACCCTTCTCCGGCTCGAGCCGCCCGACCACGCCGATCAGCGGGGCATCGGCCGGGATCGAGAACTCCTGGCGGATACCGCACGGCGGGGGCGACGCGGCAAACCGCGAGAGGTCCACGCCGTTGGGGATGACGGCGAACGGCGCCCCATCTCGCCCCTCCGCGCGCACCTTGCGCTCGATGCTCTCCGACGGAACGATCAGCCGATCCATGCGCGGAGTCAGCGAGGCGAGGAGCGCGGTGTCCTCCGGCGAGCGAACGCGCGACGAGTGGACGGTGGCCATGATCACCGGCGTCTCGGCCTCGACGGCCGCCCGGGTGCCGATCACCTCGGCGCGGTACATGTGGGCGTGGACGAGGTCGAGCTCGTGGTGGCGCATCCAATCCGCCAGGTCGGCGACGGCCTGGCCGTCATCGGCGGCGTCGAGCACATCCACCGGGATCCCGAGCCCACGGAGCCGCTGCACGGCGGAGCCCGCAGAAAGCGAGAGCGCGCGGACGTCATAGCGAGAGCGATCCAGCCGCAGCATCAGCCCGGTGTAGGACTCCTGCGCTCCTCCATTGCCGCCGGTGGCCAGCAGCTGGAGGATGCGCGGCCGCGGATGGCTGCGCGAGCGATGGATGCGCCGATGACGGGTGTACGCCGCCCCGGCGATGGCGCCCTCGTGATCGGGCGATCCTGCCCGGTTCGGGCGCTGAGTGGTCACCGCCCGATGCTACGGAGGCCCACTCTGTTCGTCAAAGCGGCGCGGTGGGTCGAATCGTATATACGGTCTATGCCCCGCGGCTCCGGAGAAGTACGAATGGGTCATGGCGGCGAGCGAGCCCTGGGCGCCTCATGCCCATATGCGATGGATCAGCGACGGAGCGCCACTCGAGCCGATGATCGAGCGCTCGAGCCGGCTAACCGCGGAGGAGCTTCGAGCGCTCGCGGAGCGATACGACGAGCGCGTGAGCCGCGAGCTTCGGGCACCCGTGACACGTGAGCTCGCCTTCGGCATGGCGTGGGGCTTGCTCCCGCCGCAGGTCGGCGCGCTGTGCGACATCGTGACCGAGGCCAGCCTCCGTGCCGGCCTGCCGACCGACGAGTCGATGCGGGCCTGGCAGGCCGTCGCTGACGCAATGACCGCGAGGCTGTTCCCAGGACTGCCGCCGACCTCGATCCGGGAGCTTCGTCGTCCATGGGAGGACGTGGTCGGTCAGCCGGCCTGATCGGCCATGTGCCAGGCCTCGTAGGCCTCGCCGACGACCGTCTCGTAACGCAGTCCCATCAGGACGATCCCGGCGAAGCCCGCCTCGCGAGCACGCGCGGCTGACTCCCTGGCCAGGCGCCAACCCTGCGCCCGGGCTTCCTTGTCCGGCATGCCGTGCAGCCGACTTCGGAGCGCGTCGCTGATGGGGATGGCGCCGACCGACTCGAGCCGTCGGACCCAGCGTTCGGACATCGGTGGGGTGATCTCGAGGTAGACCGGGGGATCACCCGGCTTCAGCTCCAGGCGGTCCGCGACCGATTGCACGCTCTCCGGGTCCATCACGGGCCCGGTGGTGAGGAACTGGGCGCCGACAGCGATCCGGCGTCGCAGCATCCATCGGCGCGACCGGGTGCTCATGCCGACCTCGAACTCGACGGGCGCAACCGAGGGCTGAAGCGCGCGGAGGTACTCGACGATCTCATAGCTGTTGCTCCAATGCTCGACCTCGGGGAGCATGTCGCCCTGAACGACGAGGAACGAGAGCACCCCGTTGGCGATGGCGCCGCGGACCTCGGACTCGATGGCCAGGATGTTCCGGTCGCGCGTCGAGCACACGACGGTGGGCCGGATGTCGGGCACGTCGTGGGTGATCCGTGCGGCGAACGA
>JBDSJJ010000095.1:0-4986 GCA_039917415.1 Candidatus Limnocylindria bacterium
CACCTTGCCTCGCGGGTCGTAGTGATCAGTGAGCTTACCGGGGGTCGGCTCGATCTTGACGTGCGACAGGCCCTGGCGATCGAGGAGTCGACGTGCGAAGTCGAAGGCGTCGAGGTTGATCCCCGAATCAACCTTCGACCACTTGGAGTACGTGGAACGGACACGCCACGCCGCCCAGCCGGTGATCGCGAGAGTGACCACCAGCACGACGATGTAGATCGGATCGAAAATCATCGCTATGCCCACCTCCGTGAGGGCTGAATCGAGTATATCCGCTGGCGCGCAGCCTGCCGAAACGCCGGATCAGGCGACTAGCCCGGTGGCTCCGTCGGACGGCCGGCGCCGAGCAGGACATGCTCACGGTCCAGTCCGTGCCGCCAGGCATCGGCCGGCATCGCGGCGCGCCCTTCGGCCTGGACGACCTCGAGTGCCAGGGCGCCGACCCCGCAGGCCACGCATGGCGGGTCTCCCGGGAGCAGCGCCCCGATCGGAAGGTCGTCGACGCCGGTCACCGGCCGAGCGCGCCGAATGTGCAGGCGACGGCCGTCAACCGTGCTCCATGCGCCGGGCCACGGCTGGAGAGCGCGTACCTGGCGATCGATCTCGACGGCCGGACGGTGCCAATCGATCCAGCCATCCTCGCGCGTGAACTGGTGAACATGCGTGGCCAGATCTTCCACCTGATCCCGGGCGTCGATGGCCCCGACCGCCCACCGCTCGAGCACACCGGGTACCACATTCGCGGCGAGATCGGCGAGACGCGACTCGAGCTCGGGAGTCGCCTCGCGTCCGGTGAGGGGAACCGACCACTGCCCGACGATGGGGCCGGCGTCGAGCTCGGCGGTCATGACCATGAGGGTCACCCCGCCGTCAGGGTCACCGGCCATGATCGTGCCCGCGACCGGAGCAGCGCCTCGATGGCGAGGCAGGAGCGAAGGATGGACGTTGAGAGGTTGCCGCTCGCCAAGGTCGAGCAGCTGGCGCGGAACCATCTGCCCGTAGGCGACGAGCACCAGCCCGTCCGGCTTGAACGCGCCGATAGCGTGGAGCGCTTCGTCGGAACGCAGCCGGCGGGGTGTGAGAACCGTGGCACCGGCTTGCCGGGCGAACTCTGCCACCGGCGTTGCGCGAAGCTGGAGACGGCGACCCGCCGGCCGATCGGGCTGGCTCACGACGAGAAGCTCATCGGCGAGGGAGGCGATCCGGGCCAGGAGCGGGACCCCGAATGCGCCCGTGCCGAGGAAGACGATGCGCCCGATGCCCGCCACTAGATGCCGGCGGCGGTCTGTTCCTCGACCTCCTCCGATTCGTGCACGCGCACGAGCTCGTCGAGCGACTCGAGGTGATCGATGTAGAGCGCGCCGTTCAGGTGGTCGATCTCGTGCTGAAGCGCTCGACCGAACAGCTCGGTGCCACGCGTCCGAAACTCGCGCCCGTGCCGGTCGCGCGCCTTCACGGTCACCTTCTCGTGGCGGCTGACCTCGGTGACATAACCGGGGATGGAGAGGCATCCCTCCCAATCGAGCTGCTCGCCCGACGTCCGCACGATCTGCGGATTGACGAGCTCGGTGATCTTGTCGTCCACCTCGATGATCGCGACGCGCAACGGGACGCCGATCTGGTTGGCGGCAAGCCCGACACCTGGCGCGTCGCGCATCGTCTCGAGCATGTCGTCGAGGAGTCGATGCAGGCTGGCGTCGAAGGCCGAGACGCGCTTCGTGCGCTCGCGCAGGATCGGCGCTTCGGCGGTCAGGATCGGGCGGATGGCCATGGCGGTGCGCATTGTACCGATCACAACAGTGACTCGGGATCAACGTCGATCGCGATGCCCGGCGGAACGAGCTCGAGCGCGGCCAGACGCGTCTCCACGTCGGGCGCCCGGAGCACGACCTGCATCCGGTACCGACCGGCGCGGCGCGCGACGTACGCGGACTGCGGTCCGAGGACCTCGACGCCCGGGACCGCCACCGCTACGGCTGCGGCTTGCCCGCGCTCCTCCGCGCGCCCGCGATCGGCGTCCGAGATCAATAGGCGTGCAAGCACGCCGAAGGGTGGGTAGCCGAGGAGGCGGCGACGAAGCAGCTCCTCGTCTGCGAAGCCATCGACGTCGAGCGACGCTGCGCTGCGCACCGCGTAGTGTCCCGGCGCGTACGTCTGAAAAATCACCCGTCCGGGGAGCGGTCCGCGGCCGGCGCGGCCGGCTACCTGGGCCAGCAGCTGGAACGTGCGCTCGGCGGCTCTGAAGTCCGGCAGGTTGAGCGTCACGTCGGCCGCGATCACCGCGGCCAGGGTGACCGCCGGCAGGTCGAGCCCTTTGGCGGCCAGCTGCGTTCCGACGAGCACGTCGGTCCGGCCTTCACGAAAGTCGTCATAGATCGACTCAAAGCCACGGCGCACGCTGAGTGCATCCGAGTCGAGCCGGCCGATGCGCAGGGCAGGAAATCGGCTGCGCAGCTCTGCCTCGACGCGCTGTGTTCCTGCACCGAAGTAGCGGATCCGAGCGCTGCCGCAGGCGGGGCAGCGCTCGGCCACGGCGGCGCGCCGGCCGCAGTGGTGGCAGCGCAAGCTCGCTCCGTCGAGATGGAACACGAACGGCAGGTCGCAGTCCGGGCAGCGCAGGCTCTCCCCACAATCACGGCACAGGATGAAGGTGGCGGCTCCCCGCCGGTTGATCAGCAGGACCGCCTGCTCGCGTCCCGGCTGCAGCTGACCGAGCGCGTCGGCAAGGGTTTCCGAGAAGATGGATCGGTTGCCGTGGGCGAGCTCCGCGCGCAGGTCGACAAGCTCGACTTCGGGCACCTCGCCCACTCTCCTCGACCGAAGCTCGACGCGCTCCGCGTGCCCTCCGCGCACCCGGGCGAGTGTCACGAGATCCGGCGTGGCGCTGCCGAACACGGCCCGGGCCCCAGACGTTGCGGCGCGTCGTCGCGCCACCCAGCGCGCGTCGTAACGCGGGGTCCGATCCGACTTGTAGCCGCCGTCGTGCTCCTCGTCGACGACGATGAGTCCAAGGTCCGAGAGCGGCGCGAACATCGCCGTGCGCGTGCCGACCACGACCAGCACTTCCCCGCGCAGGATCCGCCACCACTCGTCATGGCGCTCGCCCGGCGAGAGCCCGGAATGGAGGACCGCAAGCCGATCTCCCAGGCGCGCCCGCAGTCGATCCGCGATCTGCGGCACCATGCTCATCTCGGGGACGACGATGATCGCGGTCTTTCCCGCATCGATCGTCTCCTCGGCGGCCGCGAGATAGACATCGGTCTTGCCCGACGCCGCAATGCCCTGCAGCAGCAGCTCCCCACCCGGAGGGATGGCGGCGATCGCGTCGAGCACGACGCGCTGCTCATCGGCGAGCACGTGGCGCAGGGGTTCGATCCGGGTCCGGTGTGCCAGCGGGCTGCGCTCCACGACTCGCCAGTCGAGCTCGGCGTGGCCCAGCGCCGCGAGCCGACGCGCCGGAGCCAGCAGCGTGCGGGGCTCCACGTCAAGGGAGATCGCGAGGTCACCGAGCGTCTGCTCGGTGTCCCCAAGCGCCGCGAGCAGTGCCTGCTGCACCGGCGCGCGGCGGCGCAGCGGCGACCCTCCCAGGCGTGGACGAAGGACCCGCACGCGCTGCGGCGTGACCTCTGCAGAGCGCAACGACCAGTGGGATCGGATCGCGCCCGACCTCCGCAGGCGTTCGAGCCACGACTCCCGGCCGCGCTTCGGGGCGCTTCTCAGCACGGTCGCGTCGGAGAGCTCGTTTCCCGATCCCACGGCAGCTGCCAGGTCGGGCGGCAGGGCCCCGGCGTCGACGACCTCCCAGGTGCGCACCACGCGCGATTCGAGGCCCGGCGGCAGCATCGCTGCCAGCGTGGTGCCGATCGGCGCGCGGTAGTAGTGCGCGATCTCCTCCGCCACCTCGAGGAGATCCGGCGTGAGCATCGGCGCAGAAACGACGGCCTCGATTGTCCTGAGAACGCCGTCAACCGCGTCCGGATCGCCGCCCAGGACGTAGCCGAGCGCCGTGCGCCGGCCGTACGGGACCAGGACCAGAGAGCCGGGTGTCGGGACATCGACGCCATCAGGAATGGCGTAGCTGAAGGTGCGCTCCGGGCGATCGGCCAGCGCGTCGACCGCCACGCGCGCGACACGAGGCGACGAGGTCATCGCGGCTATACGCGGGGTCGGCGCGGCGGCTCGCGGCGGGCTTCGGCCTGGATGATCTCCCAGATGAGCTCGGCGGCCTCGTCGGGATGCCCGGTCTCGTTCACCACCACGTGGTCGTAGTCGGCCGTATCGGCCATCCACTGCTCGGCATCGCGCCGCCGGCGCTCGAGTGACTCCTGCGACTCGCTGCCGCGCCCCACCAGCCGTTCGGTGAGGTCCTTCATGCTGGGCGGCTTTACGAACAGCAGCAGCGCATCGGGCACCGCGGCACGCACCTGGCGCGCGCCCTGCGGGTCGATGGTCAGGATGGCATCACGTCCGGCCGCCAAAATGCCTCGCACCTGGTCGACCGGCGTCCCGTACCACTCGCCGTGCACCTCGGCCCATTCGAGAAGCCCTCCGCGATCACGCAGGTCCACGAACTCGTCGCGCGCGAGGAAGTGGTAATGGACACCGTGGGTCTCGCCATGTCTCTGGGCGCGGGTCGTGGCGGTCACGATCGGCACGACCTGCGGGTGATGGCGCGCCAGCTCGGCCACGATCGTGCTCTTGCCCACGCCCGATGGACCCGATACGACGACGAGCAGCGGATTCGGGAATGTCATCCGCTTCTGCTGGTCGACGACGTCCTCCTCCGCGGTCATCCCTCGACCTCTGCTCCGACACCGACCGGCAGCCGGCCCTCCGAGGCACGGACCCCTGCAGTGGAGAGGCATGCGGCAAGCTCGGCGGGGAGCTCGCTCCAGGCATGGAGGCGGCGGCCGTCCGTCGGTCGGTCGAGGCGCAGCCGGGCCGCATGAAGGAACTGGCGACGCAGTCCTCCGGGACCCTCTCCCC
>JBDSJJ010000096.1:0-6583 GCA_039917415.1 Candidatus Limnocylindria bacterium
GCCCAGCAGATTGCGGTCGTGCGCCACGTCGTCGCCGATCTCAACCTGGACCTCGAGATCGTGGCGCTCCCAACCGTCCGCGACGCCGATGGGCTGGCGCTCTCCTCGCGCAACGTCTTGCTGTCGCCGGCGGAGCGGACGGCCGCGCTGGCGCTACCACGTGCGCTAAAGGCCGGCGAGTTGGCGAATCGGCGCGGAGATGATCCGGTCGCTGCGGCCCGGACGTCGTTGCAGTCAGCGGGGGTGGCGGTCGACTACGTTGCGGTCGCCGACTTCGACGACCTGACGCTGGTAGCCGCGATCCAGGTCGGGGCTACTCGACTGATCGACAACGTCCGGCTCGACGGTTGAAACCGGAGTCCTCGGTGGGGCACCCGGTCCATGCGGAGTATATTCGGTATATACGATCGCCTTGGATAACTCCGTCGTGGTGTGGCGGGTGATGCCGCTCCATGCTCCCGCGTTGACAACTTTCACGCCGCGATGGACGCTTGCCGCATGAGTGAAGCCCGCGAGGCGATCGGCCTGGCCGACATCGCCGCCATGAAGCCTGCCGGCACGAAGATCGTGATGGTCACCGCGTACGACCATCCATCGGCGCGATTGGCTTCGGAGGCCGGGGTCGACATGATCCTGGTCGGCGATTCGGCGGGCAACAACGTGCTCGGCTACGAAACGACCGTGCCGGTGAGCATGGAGGAAACGGTGATGCTGACCAGTGCCGTGGCACGGGCGAAGCCGCACTCCCTCATCATCGGGGACCTGCCGTTCGGCTCGTACCAGGCATCCGACGCCGATGCGGTCGCCAATGCGGTCCGCCTTGTCAAGGCCGGGGCCGATGCGGTCAAGCTGGAGGGCGCGGGACCGATGTTGTCGCGCGCCCGCGCCATCATCGATGCCGGAGTTCCGGTCATGGGTCACGTGGGCCTGACGCCCCAGACCGCCACGAAGCTGGGTGGAATGAAGGCCCAGGGACAGACGGCAATCGCGGCGCGCCAGCTGCTCCGCGACGCGCGTGAGCTCGAGGCTGCCGGCGCCTTCTCGATCGTCCTCGAGTCCATCCCTGCTCGGGTGGCGGAGCGGATCGGCGCGATCATCACGATTCCGACGATCGGCATCGGCGCCGGACCCGGCTGCGACGGCCAGGTGCTGGTGTGGCACGACCTGCTCGGCATCAACGAGGGCGTCATGCCGCGCTTCGTGAAGCGCTTCGCCGATGTCGCGGGCGAGATTCGTCAGGGCCTGACCGCCTTCGCCGACGAGGTCCGATCCGGTGCCTACCCCGCGCCGGAGCACGAGTACAAGATCGCCGGCGACGAGCTCCGCGCCTTCGATGGCGATATCGAGCGCACCACCAGCGAGGCCGAGATCTTCCGCGACTGGTAAACGTCAGCGGCGGACGCTGCGCTCGATCGCCTCGACGCCGGTGAGCCCCACGGTCGACCGCGATTCCGTGAGCCACGCGGCAACCTCCTCGATCGACGTCATGCGCCGAGCCAATTCACAACGGTCGCCATGTACCAGTCGAATTGGTCGCGGTGGACGGTGTGGCCCGCATCGGCAACGGCAATCCGGGCGGTCGCGGGCAGCGTCTCCTCCAGCTGCCGGCGGGACCGCCCCCGCAGCACCGAACGCTCCTCGGCGGCGAGGACGTACAGCGCGGGAACCTCGAGCCGCGGGGCGAGGTCCAGCACGCGCGCCCCGGTGTGCCGACGGAATGAGGCGAGCAGGCCCTCGCGATCGGCGAGGTGCTTGCCCTCGACATCCTGTCGCGCGTCCTCCTTCTGCCAACGAGGGTTCTCAGCCAGCTCGCGGGCAACCTCCCCTTCGGGATCCGCACCGGCAGCGATCAGTTCGCGCTCGAGGCCTTCTTGCCACTCGATGTCGTCGGAGCGGGTCAACGCCGGCGGATCTTCGAGCACGACTCGCCGCATCAGCTCGGGACGCGTGAACGCGACCTCGGCCGTGACCGCGGCACCCAGCGAATGCCCAATGACCGCGTCGACCGGAGCTCCCAGGCCATCGATGACGGCGCGCACGTCCTCGGCCATCTCCTGCACCGTCGTAAAGCCGTCGATCCGCGGACTCCGTCCGTGCCCGGGCAGATCCACCGCCATCACGCGCCAGCCCTCGTGCGCCAGCGCCGGCCCGACTCGCCACCACGTTCGCCACCAGCCGGTCACGCCATGGATCAGAACGATCGTCGGCGCATCCGGAGCGGCGCTCCCGTTCTCCGGCCAAGCGTGGGTGGCTAGCTCGGCGATTGGCATGCCGGCATTATCCAAGGGGAAAGCGCCAGGCGCTGCGGCCACCACGTAGTGGGGCTCTCGGGCCTGCGTATATACGGGATATACGCAGGAGTCCACCCGACCCCTGCGCCGTGATCAATTGCACGGAGTTGCAAGGAACGCCCTTTGCAGTGACAACCCCATGAGCCTCGAAGCAACCAGCGATCTGTGGTGGAAGAACGCGATATCTACTGCGTCGACACCCAGGCATTTCTCGACACGAACGGCGACGGTCTGCTCTACCTCCACCGGGTCGGGCCGGACCAGGAACGATTCGTGGAGACCTTCGGCCGGGACGTGCTCCCCCGCCTTCCCTGACGGTCTGCGATCATGGACGGACCATGGCCGAACTCGGAGCGAAGGAACGGGCGAAGCTGCCCGACAAGGCCTTCGCGTACGTCGACACCAACAAACGCCGGCTGCTTCCGATCCACGACGAGCCGCACGTCCGGAACGCTCTCGCGCGCTTCAACCGGGTCGTGTTCGAGGATGAAGGAGCTCGCGATCTCGCACGCTCCCGCTTGCTGAAGGCGGCGCGAAAGCACGGGATCGTGCCGGTGGGATTCATCGAGGGCCAGCTGCGTCCGAAGCTTCCGACCGGGCAGCTGACCCTTCTCTTCGCCGATATCGAGAACTCGAGCCAGCTCGTCGCAGATCTCGGCGATGCGTACCGGCCGCTACTCAGCGCCGCGCGTCGACTGGAGCGCACCGCGATCCGGCGCGCCAACGGGTTCGAAGTCGATGCCCGAGCCGACGAGTTCTTCGCCGTATTCGTGCATGCCCCCGATGCGCTGGCCGCGGCCATCGCCATCCAGCGGGCGTTCGGCTCGTATGCCTGGCCGGACCGGACTGCCGTGCGCGTCCGCATCGGCATGCACACCGGGCGGCCCACCCTGGTGGACGGCGGCTACCAGGGCATTTCCGTCAATGCCGGCGCGCGGCTCTGCTCATGCGGGCACGGCGGCCAGATCCTGCTCTCGCGCACGACCCACAGCGTGTTGGTGGACTCTGTACCGGTCGATTTCCGTCATCTCGGCACGCATCGGCTGCGCGGGATCCCTGACGAGCACGCGATCTACCAGGTTGTGGCGGCGGACCTGCTTGACGGCTTTCCGGCACTGCGCATCGAGGCGTGAGCCGGGGCGTCAGCCCTCGACCGTGATCGTGCCCGTCATGCCGGCGGCGTAGTGACCGTCGACGTGGCAGCCGATCAGCAGCTGGCCCGCATCACTGAACGTGTACACGAGCTGCTTGGTCCCGCCGGGGCAAACCTGCCACGATGGTGATGCCGTGAAGATCTATCTCGCCGGCCCGCTGTTCACGACCCCGGAGCGCGACTGGAACATGGGCTTGGCCGCTCGACTCCGCGAGGGTGGACATGACGTGTTCGTGCCCCAGGAGAACCCGGCGGGCGAGCAAACAGGTCGAGCGATCTTCCTCAAGGATCTCGAGGGGCTCGACTGGGCGGACGGGGTGGTTGCGATTATGGACGGCGCAGATCCGGACTCCGGAACGAGCTGGGAATGCGGCTACGCCTATGCGCGCGGGAAGCCAGTGATCCTGTTCCGCAGCGACTTCCGGAGATCGGGCGACGCGAGTGACATGCCCTACAACGCGATGCTCATCGGTGCCGCGACCGCGTACATCGAAATCACGCTGGGAACCTTGGACGAGGCGGCGGCGGCGATCCTGGCGGCCCTCGACGACGCTGCGTCAGCGACCTGACTGGCCGACGGGCGATCGCTGGCGGTGGCTGTCCCCGCGCGAGGCTCGAAGTTGCGCCTTGGTGGGGGACATCGCCTGGCGCTCCGTTCGCCGCATTCCGCGTCGTACAATTGCAGCCCAGAGGAGGAGGCAGCTGCCCACCGCCTGGGCTTGTCGCACTCGACCGTGAAGCACCACCTGGCGAACGCCCGGTCCAAGGTGGGCGCGGAGACGACGGCGCAGCTTGTGTGGATCCGCTCCGCGGCTTCCGGACGCCGAGGCGCGGCCCGAAAGGACAGTCCCAGGCGCGACGGATTCACGATGGCTGCGGAGACGCTCTTGGCGTCCCCGGCACCCGCAACTACGACCGACCCAGGGCGACCATCAGGGCGAGGATCGAGACGATTCCGGTCACTTCCACGGCGAACCCAAGCCTGAGCCTTCTGAACGCGGTCTCAGCCCCTGCCCTAGAACTGGGGGCGTCGTCCGCATGGGGTCGTGTCGCGAGTTGCACAGCCGCTCGACTCGTGACGAGACCTCCTGTCGCGAAGACGGCGATCGCCGTCACGATCGACGCAATCCACAGCGTCCCGAAGGGAGAGCTCAGGTCGTCGAAACCTCCGATCCGGCCGCTCGTGACACCCAGCAACAGGCCAGTGCTCCCGGCCAGCAGCGCGGCGCCGATCAGCAGCCGCTCCGGCCCGAGGATCAGTCGCTGCACCAGCTCGCCGCGCTCGGCCGCCGGTCGGGCGCCGATGTACGGCACGACAGCCACGTTGGCGAACATCGATGCGCCGAGCCAGAACGCTCCACCCAGCAGGTGAAGGAACAGGAGGATCGAGCCGCTTCCCGTGACGATCGAATCCACTGCTTACCTGAGCTGACCTCCTGCCTCCGAGTGCCTTGGGTGCGGACGCCACGCGCTCGTCAGGCGCGGAGGCCTCCGGCGAGTCGGTACGACACCCAGCCTGCCGCCGCGCCGAACACGGCGATCCAGACGACCGGTACTAGGTACTCGACGGGGTCGCCGAGGTTCGCGAGCGTGATCGCTGCGAACACGACCAGCCACACCGCCCCAGTGGCGGCGCTCCACCTCGCTAGGCGGTCGCTCCACCGGAGGAGACTGGCGGCGGCGAGCACGATCCCGACAATGGCGCCGATCGCGAACACGGCCAGCAGGAGCTGGTCGGTCATGTATGGGACAAGGAACGTGCTGCTCAATCCCGCAACGAGCCACAGGACCGCGGCGGTCCCGCCTCGACACCATCGTCTTTCCTCCTTCATCTCGTTCATGGGTCCCCGCGAGCCCCGACGCGACTGGCGCGGACGGCAGCCCCTAAGGAGCGCTCATCGACGAACAGGCTGTGCCACAGCACCGCCGGCGGTCCCCCCTCGCACGAGCACCGCCAACGAGCCGACCCGCGTCTGGCTCCCGTGTCGCTCATCCATGCCGCGTCACCGGACCTGCGCCCGCCGGCGACCCAGCAGCGCGTAGAACCCGGCCGTGCCGACAAGGGCCGAGATGAACCCGATGGCAGCCACGGGGCTCTCCATACCACCGGTCGCGATGCCGATAGCCGTCGCGATCAGGCCCGCCCCGCCCGTGATGCCCAGCGTCGATGCGCGACGAGATGCCGGGTCCGACCAGGCTGAGACTCCGGCGAGGATCAGCCAGGTCCCGATGAGCGCTTGGCCGGTGAGGATCGGCGGCAGGCTGTCCTCGAACGTCATCCGGCGCGAGATCAGCAGCGATGTGAAGACGGTCGTCGTTGCGACCCCGACCAGGTCGGCGGCGAGGCCGAGGCGCAGCAGCGGGGACGCCGGGTGGCGTCGGGCCAGGGCGAGGGCGATCGGCACGGTGGCCCAGGCCAGACCGATCGAGAGGCTGTCGTTGACTGTGCCCCACGGTTCCCCGACCGCGAAGAATGCCGCCAGGGCCGTCGCGCTCCCGGTGGTCAGGCCGACCGCCGCATGCGCTGCTCGCCGGCCGATGGGATCGAGGTCGAGCGCGGGTCGCGCGTCAACCATCGCCAGTGATCCAGTCGCCATCATCGATCCTCCTGCCCCACAGGGCGGTCCGCTAGAACGGCTTCGTCTCCATCAGCCAGGTGATCACGACGATCCCGGCGATCGCGAACGCGCTCCCGAAGAGCGGCCGTCGATCGAGCAGGAGGGCGTCGAGGGTCGCGTCGTCCACAGGCGTAGGGGTCGTCCCTGCCCGCGCATCCACGAGATTCGGCATCCCGAGGCCTTGGCGCATCCTGACCATCGGGATCGCATTGAGCGAATTCATCGACTGGACGATCGCGGCGAGGAGGGCGATGGACACCCACAGCCACCACTGGCCGTTGAACCACCACCCAGCGGCGACGCCCACCACGACACCACTCACGATCAGCAGCAGGCCGGTGAGCAGCATCGACGTCATGAAACTGCCCGACAGTTCGAACCACGCCATGAGCTTCGCGCGGTCGCGCTCGCGCCGAACCCTCCACCAGACGCCCATCGACACGCCGTGATCGCGAGGAACGCGAGCACGCACAGGACGTGGAACACCAGGAGCCACGGGTAGAGGTCGGCCCAGGTCATGC
>JBDSJJ010000097.1:0-9691 GCA_039917415.1 Candidatus Limnocylindria bacterium
TTGTGGCGCCGCTCGAAGCCCACGGTGGACCAGCGCTTGCCGCCGATGCCCGACCCGCACAGCGAACCGGCACCGTGCGTCGGGTAGAGCTCGATCCAGTCGGGCAGCGGGGCGATCCGATCGCGCAGAGTCTCGTACAGGGTGGCCGCGGCCGCCCGAGCCTCCTCCGGCCCACCCAGCAGATCGGGTCGGGCGGCCGTCCCGACCAGGAGTGCGCCTCCGGAGAAGAGCACCCAGTCCTCGTCGGTGCGCGACAGGTCGGCAACCAGGAACGCAAGATGATCGGGCGTGTGCCCAGGCGTGGCCATCGCTCGGATGCGGAGGGAGCCAACCTTCAGCTCATCTCCCTCGCTCATCGGCTGGTGCGGTCGGGAGAGATCCGCCTTTGGCGAGGCGTGGACCGTTGCGCCCGCTTGGAGCCGGAGCTCGTCCGCCCCGGAGACATAGTCGTTATGGACGTGGGTTTCGAGCACGTCCGTGATGCGCAACCCCTCGTCGCCGGCTGCGGCGACATAGGCATCAACGTCGCGACGCGGGTCGATCACCGCCGCCACACCGGCCTCGGGATCGCCCACGAGGTAGCTGGCGTGGCCGAGGCCCTTGACGAAGAACTGGTGCAGGAACATCAGGAATCCTCGGCTGTGTCGGCGTACTGGGGCACGAGTCAGCCTCCGTTCGGTTCGTCGGAGTAGAGGTCCGGATCGATGAGCCATGCAATCTCGCCGCCACCGGGCTCGGGAACGCCGTAGAACTCGATGCACGCGAGGCCACCCTTCCGCATCCGTACCGATGCGGCACCGGTGAGGTGGACGATGGCCGACGAGAGGTCCGGCTCGTGGCCGACGAACAGCGTGCGGCGCGCCTCAGGATGCGCGGCCATCGCCTGTCCGAGGTCGCTCCAGGATGCGCCGGGCCGCAGTCGGTCGTCGACCTCCAGCCGGCCCCCGACCGCCTCGATCACGACCTCCGCCGTCTGACGGGCGCGAGGCAGCGGCGAGCTGAGGACGAGATCGGGGCGCAGGTTCAGCCGTTTCCACAGCCGACCGGCAGCGCGGAGCGCGGTCCGCCCGTCATCGGTCAGCTCGCGAGCGTCGTCGTCACCAGAGCGTGGGGAGCCGGCATCGCCATGCCGCAGGAAGTAGAGCGTCACGCGACCGTCGTGGCGCGGCTGCCGTCGTTCGGATCGAGGTCATCGTCGGCGCCGCCGCGGGTGCCGCTGTGGCCCGCTGCCACGCCCCGGGCGTGTCCGGTGCGTCGGACGAGCAACCTCCCCGCAGCGATTGCATCGGCCTTCGGGAACGTCACCGAAAGCACGCCGTTGCCGTAGGTGAGGTTCGCGCGCACGGCGTCGACGGGGCACGGAAGCTCGATCGTGCGCTCGTACGGACCGTACGACCATTCGCGCACCAGGTAGTCGATGCGCTCCTGGCCCTCGCCGTGCTGGGCGGCACGAATGGTCAGCTGGCCATCGTCGGTGACATCCACGCTGATGTCCTCCGGCGCCACACCCGGCATCGGGGCGACCACCATCAGCTCGCGGTCGTTCTGAAAGAGATTCACGGGGACGGCGGTCGGTTCGGTCATTGCGGCCTCCTCTGCAGGACCGATGCTACCTTCCGCCCGCTCGTCGCTGTACCGTGACCGGGCTGGAACGATCCACGACCACCCCGGATGAGCACATCGCCTGCCTGCCCGACGGCGTGCGAGAGGACCTGGCGACGCTTGACGGCGACGTGGCTGCCCTTCAGACAGACTGAGGTTGCCGCGGCCCGACCATCGGATCAGTCCGGGAACGCCTCGGGCCCGCGCTCGGAGAGCTCGCGCGCGAACGCCTCCTTGTCCTCGGGTGGTATCCACGAATACGGGTAGCGGTCGTCCTCCAGCTCGGAAGCCTGTCGCGTCAGGTGAAGCGGGTGGAACGTGTCGATCATCACCGCCAGCTCCTCCGTCGCCTCCTTGCCGATGCTCGCTTCCACGGATCCCGGATGCGGCCCGTGCGGAATCCCCGCCGGGTGAATGGTGAACGAGGAGATGTCCACGCCGCGGCGGCTCATGAAGTTGCCGGCAACGTAGTAGATGACCTCGTCGCTGTTGATGTTCGAGTGGTTGTACGGCGCCGGGATGGCCAGCGGGTGGTAATCGAACTTGCGCGGCACGAACGAGCAGATCACGTAGTTGCGCGGCTGGAAGGTGAGATGCACCGGTGGCGGCTGGTGGACCCGACCCGTGATCGGCTCGAAGTCGCCGATGTTGAAGGCGAACGGCCACAGGTGCCCGTCCCAGCCGATGAGATCGAAAGGATGGTGCCGGTAGTGGTAGGCGGTGATGCGGCCGCGGGTCTTGACCTCGATCACGAAGTCGCCGGACTCCAAGTGCGGCGCCATCTCGGCCGGCGGGCGGATGTCGCGCTCGCAGTACGGGGAGTGCTCGAGCAGCTGGCCGAAGTCGTTCCGGTAGCGCTTGGGCGGCACGATGCTCGACGGTGACTCGACCCACAGCATGCGCTGGTCGTCGCTCGACGGCAGCAGCCGGAACGTCGTGCCGATCGGTATGGCGAGATAGTCGCCCGGGCCGTACTCGATCGGCCCGAAGTTCGTCTCGAGCGTCCCCGTGCCGGTGTGGACGAAATACATCTCGTCCGCCTCGCCGTTGCGGTAGAAGCGCTCCATCGGCTCCGCGGGAAGCACGACGCCGAATGTCACGTCCGCGTTGTAGAAGAGCGGGATGCGGCCGGAGACGCCGTCACCCTTCGGCTTCAGGTCCTTCGTGTTGACCAGCCGATGCCGATGCGGCCCCGAGGCCTCGTCCTCGCTCTGCTCGATCCGCACGTCGCGCACCTTCTCGATCTGGTACGTCTGGGTCGGCGGTGTGTGGTGGTAGAGCAGGCTGGCCCGCCCGCTGAAGCCCTCGACGCCGAAGAGTTCCTCGGCGTACAGGCCGCCATCGTCCTTGCGGAACTGGGTGTGGCGCTTGTGCGGGACTTCGCCGCGCTTGACGTAGAACATGTCGCCTCATTCTATCGGGGAGTCGTGTGGCGACGCCCGCGTCGTGAGTCGCGTCTCAGGTCGCCGGGGTGCCATCCCCGGCCAGACCGTCCAGCTGGTCCGCGTGCTCCTCGAGATGACTGACGATGAACTCCTCGAGGATGCGCTCCACCGTCATCTCGCCTCGGGTCGGGTGCGCTCCGCGAGCCCGCCAGGCTTCGGCCTCCCAGTTCCGCGCAGCATCGCTCAACTCGGCGAGCGATGTGCGCACCCGCTCGAGCAGGGCTGGCGGATCGGTGTGGCGATCGCGCTCGATGGCCGCGATACGTTCGGGGTCCGTCTTCACACGCCCGAAGGGGACGGCATCGGCCGACGATGCATCGATGACCACCCGGATCTGCCCCAGCCAGTAGGCAGGGAACTCGGCCAGGTGGGCCCAGACCTGTCCGGCCTCCCAGCGCTCCTCGCCGCCGATGTCCGGTTCGGTGAGGCCGGCCGGGACCGGTCCGCCCGCGTGGTCCGCCAGGCGGCGCTCGGCGTTCGCGAGCCGGCCCAGGAGGGCATCCACCGAGGCGCTCATCGGGGCCGATCGACGACGGGTGAGGTCAGGGCGCCCAGACGCTCGATCTCGAGGGTGACCGTGTCGCCTGGCTGCAGATAGCGTCCGAGCTTCTCATCGCGGATCTCGAGCAGACAGCCGGTTCCCACGGTGCCGGAGCCGAGAATGTCGCCGGGCCGCAGCAGGACGTCTGCGGAGGCACGTTCGATCATCTGGCCGAAGCCGAAGTGCGCACTCGACCAGGTACCATGCGAGAGCTCTTCACCGTTGACGGTGGCGGTCATGGGGAGATCGTATCCCGTGCCGTGGCGGGCATCCGCCAGCTCGTCCGGCGTGACGAGCCAGGGGCCGATGGACGACGCGAAATCCTTGCCCTTCGCAGGTCCGAGCCGAACGGTGGTCTCCTCGCGCTGGAGATCGCGCGCCGACCAGTCGTTGAGGATCATGTAGCCGCCGATTGCCTCCTCCGCGCGAGGCGCCTCGAGGTCGCGCACCGGCGTGTCGACCAGCGCAGCCACCTCGAGCTCGTAGTCGAGCTCCTTCGAGCCACGCGGCGCCCAGACCGCCTCACCGGGACCGCGGATTCCCGACACGTTGCTGAAGTAGAAGACGGGCAGGCGGAACCACGCCTCCGGGATCTCCATGTCGCGCCGCTTCCACATGGTTCCGACGTGTCGCTCGAACGCATAGAAGTCGCGAAACGACGGCGGCGCCAGGATCGGCGGACCGAAGTGGAGATCGGCCGCATCGAGCGGTGAATCGACCGATGCATCGAGCAGATCGGCGAGTGCGTCGACCCGTAGGCCGCCTGCCAGGTGCGCGTCGAGCGTGGTGATCGGCTGTCGGAAGAGCGCGCTGTTGTGGGCTCGGCTGGGCTGCGCCGCGACCATGGCGCGACGCGCCTCCTCAAGGTCCAGCCAGCGACTCCCGTCGGCGTCGAGCGCGGCAGCAAGCCTCCACCCTGTACCGGCGGGAGCGGTGCGCTCCCGGACGTGGGCAATCTTCATCGCGGTCAGTGTAGGTTGCGCAGCCGGTCGCGGAGACGCCGCCATCGGCCCACGGCGCGACGATCCTCCGCCGGTGTCAGCGACCGGCCGCCGTAGCGCGCCAGCGCGTAGTCCGCCTGCAGCGGCCCGAGCTCCGCGAGCCCGGTTCGGACCGCGTGCCGGCGCGGAGTCTCATGCTCCCGGCGGGCGAGTTCCATGTCGTGGGCGGCTAGCTCGTCGAGGGTGGCGAGGTACGCGCCGACCGCATCGGTCGGCGTTCGACGCCGGCCGGTCGCGCCACGTCCCCGCAACCGTGGGGAGCGCAGGCGGAGCGAGCGCTGCGGGATGGCGAAGCTGCGCTCCTCGCTTCCGCCCCGGGTCGCGCGCGGCACCCGACGTCGGACCCAGACGCGGATCACGACCACGGCAAGCACGAGGACGGCGACCCACAGGACCGCCACCGTGACGATGGGGCCTTGGAGCTGCTCGATCGTGTACTCGCGCAGCTCGGGCAGCCGCGCCAGCTCCTGCGGCGTGAGCGGCGCAGGCAAGGAGAACCCGAGGCGGCTCAGCAGCTCGTACAGCGCCGCCGACAGGATCGAGGCCACGAATGCCACGGCCAGGAGGAGGTAGCCGATGAGGCTGGCGATCGGACCCAGCAGACCACGGGCCACCATGTCGACCGGCAGGCCGAGCACGGCCGACGCCGGTACGCCGACCGCCAGCACGATCGCGAGGACCCCCAGCACGGTTCCCAACCACGACCGGTTCCGCCGCCAGTCGACGCCGGTCTCCCTGCCGATCTCCTGGAGGCGTGCGAGCCCGGCCGCCATAAAGCCGGCGGCCATGAAGGTCAGGCTGGCGACGAAGGCCTCCTCGACGAAGATCGATCGAAGGGCGCCGGCACCGAGCTGGCCCAGGATCCAGGGCAGCGCCAGTGCCGGTATGCCGAGCAGCACCAGGCGCGTCAGGGCCCGATCGTCGATCTCGAGGCCGCGGCCCACGCCCCGCATCGCTGCCACCAGGAACAGCCAGCCACCGGGATGGAGGCCGAGTGCGGCGACGAGGTTGCCCGACGCGATCGCCACGCGGACGCTGTCGTCCCAAGCCCAGCCGATGGCCCCGACCGCGGCCAGCACCGTGAAGAAGGTGAGCGGGTTGTCGTCGGGGCGGAGCGCCCGCCGATGGACGGCCAGCGCCGCCCCGCCGGCCGCCACCGACATCTCGAGCGTGCCGAGGAGCGGCGGACGACCGTCGATCGACGTCTCGACGGCCACGTACACCACCGTGAGCCATGCTCCCTCGGCCACGATGGCGAGCACCGGCAGGATCCAGCCGATGATGCGGTCAGCCGGCAAGAACAAGCGCATCGGCGTCCTTCCATCCGGGTTCGAGGTCGGCGTTCCGTGCAGCGATGCCGAGCGAACGCATCATGGCAGCGTCGGTCGCGCGGCTCGGCCCCAAGGCGAGGTGCGTCACCGCGTAGCCGGAACGCGACAGCCGGCGCAGTCGCTCGGCGAATGGCTGCGGGTCACGGGCGGACAGGGTGAGGATGGTGCCACCGGGCGAGAGGCGGCGCGGGACCACGCCGAGCAGCTTCTCGAACGGCAGGGACACGATCGGCTGCAGCCGAGCGAGGACATCCTCGATCCGGCCGAGCTGGCGCGCCGCTGCGGCGGGCGGAAGGTAGGCCCACCGGCGCCCACCCGCCATCTGGGCCCCGACGAGAAGGCCGCACGCCGTGTCGCTGTGCAGCAGGCGGCGCGCGATCGAGGCGGCCGCGACGCACAGCGCCTCCACCTGGTCGTCGTCGAAGATCATGAGCCAGTACGGCCCGGGGACCGTCTGGAGGTCGACCGCGATCAGCACCTGTCGCTCGTTGACCGGCTCGTACCGCCGGCTGACCGGCTCCCCGAGCCGCGCGGTGGCGCGCCAATGGATGCGCCGCATCGGGTCGCCCGGCTCGTACCGACGCACGCCGGCATGCCGTGACGGATCCTCGAACAGGCTCGACCGGGTCGGGGCGGATCCGAGCGGCGCTCGGGCGGTGGGCAGTGCGCGCATGGGAACCGTTCGCGGGCGGACCAGCAGCTCGCCAAGGAGCTCCCGGTCCTCGCTGTTGGTGCCGCGTTCGAAGAGATCGCTGACCGTGAGCCTGATCGGCCCGAAGGTGAACGCTCCCCGCCGCCGGGCATCGATGACCTGGTGCCTGATGACGCGCTCGTACCACAGGAGCGACCACGAGTTCTGGAGCGCGCCCTGGCCCGGGCGCTCGCTGGCGACGAGGGTGCGGCCGGCGATGCGAATCGTGTCGGTCACGTGGTCGTCCACGGTGAGCAGCGGCACCGGCAGGACCTTGCGGTTCCAGACCTCGATGTCGAGTGGAACCTCGTCGCCCCATACCGCTCGCGTCGTGCCCAGGCGTCGCTCATAACTGATCGAGTCGAGTCCATATCGGGACCACAGCGTCGTCAGCCATCGAGACAGGAGCGTCAGGCCACCGACCAGCAGCAGCCCGGGCGCTCCGAGCACGGCGCCCAGGACGACCATCGCCAGGCCGACGACCGTCCAGCCGCTCATCGTCTCGTCAGCGCGCGCCCGCGCCGACTCCCACCGGGACCTGCTCCAGCACCTCGTCCATCACGCTGACGGCCGTAGCGCCGCGGAGCTCGCGGTCGACGTCGACCACCAGGCGGTGCGTGAGCACGGGACCGGCAAGGGCGGCGACGTCATCGGGAAGGACGAAGTCGCGCCCGTCGAGCATGGCCAGCGCCTGGGCGGCGCGGTACAGGGCCACGCTGGCCCGTGGGCTTCCGCCGAGCTGAAGGTCGGGATGTTCGCGCGTTGCTCGAACGATGCGGACCAGGTAGCCCTCCACCTCGTCGCTCACGGCCACTGTCCGAGCCGACGCGCGGAGCGCAGGCAGGGCGGCGGGATCCATCACGACGCCGACGGCCTCGAGCGGCTCCTCGGACGCGCGGTAGCGGCGCGCGATGACGCGCTCATCGGCCTCGTCAGGATAGCCAAGGAGGATGCGGACCAGGAACCGGTCGAGCTGGGCTTCCGGCAGCGCGAACGTGCCCTCGAGCTCGATGGGGTTCTGGGTCGCCAGCACGAGGAACGGCGCCACGATCGGCCGGGTCTCGCCATCCACGCTCACCTGGCGCTCCTGCATCGCCTCGAGCAATGCCGACTGGGTACGCGGCGTCGCGCGGTTGATCTCGTCGACGAGCAGCACGTTCGTGAAGATGGGGCCGGGGAGGAAGCGGAACCCGCCGTCCACGAGGACGCTCGAGCCGGTCACGTCCGACGGAAGGAGGTCCGGCGTCCCCTGCACGCGCCCGAACTCGAGGCCGAGCGCGCGAGCGAAGGCGCGCGCGAGCAACGTCTTGCCGACGCCCGGCACGTCCTCGAGCAGCGCGTGACCCTCCGCCAGGAGCGCGACGGTCATGAGGCGCAGCGCGGGCTCGCCGCCGACCACGGCTCGTGCCACCTCGTCAGCCAGGTTGCGCCACAGTCGCGCGCCGGCATGCGTGTCCGTCATCAGCTCCCTGAACAATGCGTCGTGCCGAGGATACGGGCTGGTCGCTATTCTCGTTCAGCTCATGCCCGGTGCATCGATCCCTCTCATCGCCTCGGACGATCATCTCGCCCACGACGGCCTCATCGAGCTCGTCGCCGGGCGGGAGGTGCCGTGCTACGAATCGCCGGATCGAGCGGTGGCGATCCGCGACGCTCTCCTGGCGACCGGCGACTACCGCCTCGAGCACCCCGATGCCCACGGACCCGATCCGATCGCGTCGGTGCACGAGGTCGAGCTCATCGATCTCGTGGAGCATGTCTGGGCCGACGCGATCGCGGCGGGCTGGGACCCGTCTCGCCCGCTGCTGCCCGATACCTTCCTCCTGCGGTCCTACGCCGGAGGCATGCCGCTCGAGGCGCTGCCGGTTCCACGGCATCAGCGGCTCGGCGCTTACTGCTTCGACACGGCGACGCCGATCGTGGCGGGAACCGCCGCCGCGGCCCGCGCGGCCGTCGACATCGCGTTGACCGCGGCCGATCGGGTCCTCGCAGGGGCGCCGCTGGCCTACGGGCTGTGCCGCCCGCCCGGCCACCACGCCGGTCGCAACCTCATCGGCGGTTACTGCTACTTCAACAATGCGGCGATCGTGGCCGAGTCGCTCGTCACCCGGGGTGCCTCACGCGTGGCGATCCTGGACATCGATTTCCACCACGGCAACGGGACGCAGCAGATCTTCTGGCAGCGTGACGACGTGCTCTACATCAGCCTCCACGGCGATCCCGCCGGGATCTATCCCTACTACTCCGGCTACGCCCCCGAGCGGGGTGGCGAGCGCGCCGCGGGCGCCAACATCAACCTTCCCCTTGCGCCCGGATCGGACGGCGACGCGTACCTCGAGGCGCTGGAATTCGCGCTCGAGTCCATCTCCGCGTTCGAGCCGGACGCACCGATCGTCCTCTCGCTCGGCTTCGATACCTTCGTCGACGACCCCATTGGCAACCTCGCCCTGCGCTCGAGTGACTACCTCAGGATCGGAGATCGGCTCGGCGCCCTCGGGAGGCCGGTCATCGCGCTGCAGGAGGGCGGCTATGCCGTCGGGGCGCTTGGCGCGAATGCCGTCGCCTTCCTTGGCGGCCTCCACGAGTCGCTCAATCGCCGATGAGCCACCTGGACCGGCAGCCGCTGTGGCCCGCGTATGCGGCCACCTTCACCTTCATGCTCGGCCAGTGGGCATCGGGCGTCGCCGTGCCGCTCCAGGTCCAGCTGCTGGGCGGATCGCTCGCCGATGCCGGCCTCCTGGCGTCGGTCCGGTTCGGCCTCCAGGCTTTCTTCCAGCTGCCATTCGGCGCGGTGGCCGACGCGTGGGGGACGCGCCGCGTCCTCATGATCGCCATTGTCGGCAATGCACTGGTCAACCTCATTCCGCTCGTCGCGCTGGCGGCGGGGAGCGTTGTCCCGCTCTTCGCATGGGCGGTGCTGTCGGGGATCACCGCGTCGCTCTTCCTGCCGGCCATCGGGGCCTACATCGCAATCAGCGCGCCTGACGAGTCGCGCGGCAGTGCGTTCGGGTGGTTGACGCTCTTCACCCATACCGGCGTCGCGGCGGGACCGGCGCTTGGTGGCATCGTCTGGGACCTCG
>JBDSJJ010000098.1:0-6174 GCA_039917415.1 Candidatus Limnocylindria bacterium
GCACCGACCAGGCGCTGAAGGAGCATCCCGAGCTCTTCCGTGAGTACTTCGGAACGGTGATTCCGGCCAACGACAACAAGCTGGCCGCGCTCAACACCGCCGTCTGGTCGGGCGGCTCGTTCATCTACGTTCCGAAGGGCGTCCACGTCGAGCTTCCGCTCCAGGCCTACTTCCGGATCAACACCCAGAACATGGGCCAGTTCGAGCGCACCCTGATCATTGCCGACGAGGGTTCGAGCGTGCACTACGTCGAGGGCTGCACCGCACCGACGTATTCGACCGCCAGCCTGCACAGCGCCGTGGTCGAGATCATCGTGAAGAAGGGCGCGCGCGTCCGATACACGACGATCCAGAATTGGAGCTCGAACGTCTACAACCTCGTCACCAAGCGGGCGGTGGCCCACGAGGACGCGGTGATGGAATGGGTGGACGGCAACCTCGGCTCCAAGCTGACGATGAAGTACCCGTCGATCTACCTGCTCGGCGAGCGGGCGCACGGCGAGGTCCTGAGCATCGCCTTCGCGGGCGACGGCCAGCACCAGGACGCCGGCGGCAAGATCATCCACGCGGCGCCGAACACGACCTCGCTCATCACGAGCAAGTCGATCAGCAAGGGCACCGGCCGCACCTCCTACCGCGGCCTGATCAAGGTCTACCCCGGCTGCGAGAAGTCGAAGTCGACGGTGCGCTGTGACGCGCTGATCCTGGACGACAGCGCGCGATCCGACACGTATCCCTACATGGAGATCGACGAGGAGGACGTGACCATCGGCCACGAGGCCACCGTCAGCAAGGTCGGCTCCGAGCAGCTGTTCTACCTGATGAGCCGCGGCCTGTCCGAGTCCGAGGCCTCCGCCATGATCGTGAACGGCTTCATCGAGCCTATCGTCAAGGAGCTGCCGATGGAGTACGCGGTCGAGATGAACCGCCTCATCCAGCTCCAGATGGAAGGCGCGGTCGGCTGATCCGATGACCCTGGCCTCGACCGCATCGGCCATCGATGCCGATGCCATCGGCCGCATCAGCGACCGATGGGACGAGCCCGACTGGCTGCGAGCGCTGCGCGCCCGATGGTGGGAGCGTGCCGTTGCCACGCCGCTGCCGACCGGGCAGGAGGAGGAGTGGCGCCGGACGTCACTCGACGCCCTGCCCCGCGACGCCGACCTGCTCCTCGACGTTCCCGAGCTCGAGACGCACCTGCCGCCGGGTGCCGCTGAGGCGGGGGTCATCCTCACCGACCTGCGCACTGCCATCCGCGAGCACCCCGACCTCGTCGAGCGGCACCTCGGCGCGGCCGATGGGCCCTCCTCGCACGCGCACTTCTGGGCACTCGCCCATGCCGCCTGGACCGGTGGGCTGTTCTGCTACGTGCCGCGCGGGGTGACCGTCGACGGCACGCTGGTCGCCCGGCAGACCATTCCAAAGGCCGATGCGGCGTTCCACCCGGTGTCGGTCATCGTCACCGGCGAGTCGAGCAGCGCGACGCTCCTCGAAGAGGTCGTGTCTCCCGATGGCGCGGCCGGATGGTATGGCGGCATCGTCGAAGTCACCGTCGGCCAGGATGCCCGGCTGCGCTACGCCAACCTCCAGCAGCTCGGCAACGGAGCGTGGCGTATCGGCGCCGAACGCGTGGTGGTGGGCCAGGACGCAACGGTGACGACCCTCAATGCCGAGATCGGCTCGCGAATCACGAAGCTGGGCCTTGACGTGCTCATGAACGCCAAGGGCGGCACGTCGAAGGTGCTCGGCCTGCTTGCGGCCGGGGACGACCAGCAGATCGACATCAACACGGTCCAGGACCTCGCCGCCGACCACACCACGAGCGACCTGCTCTATCTGTCGGCGCTGTACGACCGCGCCCACGCGTCGTTCTACGGCGTCACCAACGTTCGCCACGGCACGAAGCAGACGAGCAGCTACCAGGAGTGCCGCAATCTCCTCCTCAGCCCGCAGGCCGGAGCCGAGCCGATCCCGGTGCTCGAGATCGAGGCCAACGACATCCTCCGCTGCGGGCACGGCGCGACCGCCGGGGCCATCGATCCGACCATGCTCTTCTACGCGCAATCGCGGGGCCTGGCCGCTGACGAGGCAGAGCGCATGATTGTGCGCGGATTCTTCGGACAGGTCGTGGCTCAGATCGTCGACGAGACGATACGGGAGCGGATCATCGCCGCCCTGGCCGATCGGATCGGCAGCGACACGTCGGACGAGGTGGCGGCATGACGGCAATCGAGCAGCGAACCGGTGGGTTCGTCACGGTGGGGCGCACCTCCGACGTCGAGCCCGGGTCCGTGCGCGTCGTCGAGGTGGACGGCCGCTCGCTGTGCATCGGCCTGACGGAGGACGGCGAGTGGGGAGCCATCGACAACGTGTGCACCCACGACGGCGGCACGCTGGGCGAAGGCGAGCTCGATGACCACGGCGTCGAGTGCCCGCGGCACGGCGGCCGCTTCGACCTCTTCACCGGGCGCGTGCTCGCCCTGCCCCCGGTTCGACCCGTGGGCGCATACGAGACCGTCGTCGAGGGCGACGAGGTCCGGGTGCGGATCTGACGATGAAGATCAGCACGCGCACGGAGTACGGCATCCGCGTTCTCGTGACCCTGGCCCGCGTCGACGATGACGCCTGCCTGTCGCTCACCGAGATCGCAAGACGCGAGAAGCTCCCGCACGCGTACCTGGAGCAGCTGGTCGGCGACCTCCGCCGCGCCGGCCTGGTGCAGGCCACGCGCGGACAGACCGGCGGGTATCGGCTCACGCGTCCGGCGGCGCAGATCGCCATGACCCAGGCGGTTCGCGCACTCGAGGGCCCGCTGCTCGAGATGCCGTGTGCCGGCGCCGAGGACCTCGAGCACTGCAATCGGCCGGAGCCGTGCAGCGTCCACGAGGTCTTCCAGCGGGTCTACGAATCCCTGTCCAGCTCGCTCGGTGCGACCAACCTGGCCGAGGTGGCGGCTGCCGCCGGTGGCCCTCCGTACCCACAGCATGTTCGCCGCCGCCGCAATCAGCGAGCGACCACCATCCCGCAGGAAGCAAGGAACGCATGACCGACGAACTCGTCATCTCCGGGCTCGAAGTGAGCATCGGGGAGAAGAAGATTCTCAAGGGCCTCGACCTGGTCGTGAAGCAGGGTGAGGTTCATGCCCTGATGGGCCCCAATGGCTCTGGCAAGACCAGCCTGGCGTTCACCCTGATGGGCCATCCGGAGTACCGCGTGAACTCCGGGACGGTCACCTGGCGCGGCCAGAATCTGCTCAAGCTGACGCCGGACAAGCGGGCGCAGCTCGGCGTGTTCCTGGCGTTCCAGTACCCGAGCGCGATCCCCGGCGTGACCGTTGCCAGCTTCCTCCGCAACATCTACAACGCCATCCACCACCCCAAGCAGCCCGACGCGTCCGGCGAGACGTCGATCAAGTACACCGGCATCCCGCTCGCGAAGTTCCGGAAGCTCATGGAAGAGAAGATGACGCTCCTCCGCATGGATCCCGTCTTCGCGACGCGCTACGTGAACGAGGGATTTTCGGGCGGAGAGAAGAAGCGCCTCGAGATGCTGCAGATGGCGATCCTGGGCCCATCCATGGCCATCCTGGACGAGACCGATTCGGGCCTGGACATCGACGCGCTGAAGTCGGTCGCCGAGGGGATCAACGCCACCCTCTCGCCCGACATGGGCGTGCTGATGATCACGCACTACCAGCGCATGCTGAACTACGTGAAGCCGCAGTTCGTCCACGTCCTCCTCGACGGGCGGGTGGTGATGTCCGGCGGCGAGGAGCTCAGCCACCAGCTCGAGGCCAATGGCTACGACTGGGTTCGCGAGAAGACCGGACTCCCCGCCGGCGTCGCCGACGAGGCGTCGGCGCCCGAGCCGGTCGCCCAGCACTGAGGCTGGCGGACATGGCGATCGAGCAACTGGTAACCGATGTCTTCGACGGTGCCGCGCTGCGCGCCGACTTCCCGGTCTTCGATCGCCCGCACCGCTCCGGGCAGGCGTTGACGTTCCTCGACTCGGCGGCATCGGCACCCAAGCCGCGTGCCGTGATCGAGGCCGTTGCCGATACCTACGGCCACCACTACGCCAACGTCCATCGTGGGATCTACGAGCTGAGCGAGGACGCCACCGCGCGCTTCGAGGGTGCCCGCAAGGCGGTCGCCAGGTTCATCGGCGCGTCGAGCGATCGCGAAGTCGTGTTCGTCCGGAACGCGACCGAGGCCATCAACCTCGTGGCCTACAGCTGGGGCCGAACGAACGTCGGCTCCGGCGATCTCATCCTGTCGACCGAGATGGAGCACCACGCCAACCTCGTGCCGTGGCAGCAGCTGGCGGCGGAGTCGGGCGCCACGATCGATTACGTCGCCATCACCGATGACGGCCACCTCGACCTGGACGACCTGCGCGTGAAGCTTGCCCGCGGCCCGAAACTCCTGGCCGTTGGCCACGTGAGCAACGCCCTCGGCACGATCAACCCGATCGAGGAGATCAGCGCGATGGCCCACGCGGCCGGGGCGCTGGTGGTGCTCGATGCCGCGCAGAGCGTCCCGCACATGCCGGTCGATGTCGTGCGCCTCGGCATCGACTTCCTCGCGCTGTCCGGGCACAAGATGCTCGGGCCGTCGGGCATCGGAGCGCTCTGGGGTCGCCGGGAGCTGCTCGAGGCCATGCCGCCCTTCATGACGGGCGGGAGCATGATCAGCAAGGTGACGCTGGGCGGCACCACCTGGGCGGAGGTTCCCCTCAAGTTCGAGGCCGGGACGCCCGCCATCGCCGAGGCGGTCGGCTTGCACGCCGCGATCGACTACCTCGAAGGCATCGGCATGGCCAACGTGAGGGCGCACGAGCGCTTCCTGTTCGAGCGCGCCTGGGGGGCGCTGGGCGATGCGCCCGGGGTACGGTTGCTCGGTCCGGCCTCGCCCGACGAGCATGCCGCGGTGATCAGCTTCGTGCTCGACGGCATCCATCCGCACGACGTGGCCACCGTCTTCGACGGACACGGGGTTGCCGTCCGTGCCGGCCACCATTGCGCCCAGCCGGTCATGGCCCGCTACGACCTTCCGGCCACCACCCGGGCCAGCTTCTACGTCTACAACGGCATCGAGGACATCGAGCGCCTGCTGGCCGCCATCCACGCCACGCGGGCGCTGTTCGGAGTGGCGTGACGATGGACAACCTGTATCGCGACTTCATCCTCGAGCACTACCGCGAGCCACACAACCACGGCACGCTCGATCCGCACGACCTGCACTTCGCCGATTCGAACCCCACCTGCGGCGACGAGATGTCGATGACGCTGCGCCTGGACGATGCGAAGGAGCGAGTGATCGACGTCGCGTTCGACGGTCGCGGTTGCGCGATCAGCCAGGCATCGGCCTCGATCATGACCGACGAGCTGCGCGGAATGTCACTCGACGAGCTGCGACAGCTCGACCCCAAGGAAGTCGTTGAGAACCTTGGCGTGCCGATCGGGCCGGCGCGCCTGAAGTGCGCGCTGCTCGGCTACAAGGTGCTCCAGGGCGCCGTGATCGGTGCCGAGGCGCGTTGGCCGGACGAGGCCGACGTCCTGGCCGGGGGATCCGCGCCATGAGCCGATTCACCAACTCTCACAGCAAGGAATCCGTATCCCCATGACCACCCAGATCCGCGAGGTGAGCGCAGCCGAGGCGGTGGCGCTCGCGCGCGACGGCTACCGCGTCATCGACGTCCGCGAGCAGAGCGAGTGGGACTCCGGGCACGTCGACGGTGCCACCCTCGTCCCGCTCGGAGAGGTTGCGCAGCGCATCCGCGACGTGGCCCCCGACCGTGACGCTCCGCTGCTCCTGCATTGCGCCGTCGGGGGGCGATCCGGGCGCGCCGCCGCGAAGCTCATGGAGATGGGATACACGAAGGTCGTCAGCATGAAGGCGCCGCTTGGTCACTGGAAGGAGCAGGGCGGACCATGGGAGGAGCCGAGGCAGCTCCTCACGCCGTCCCAGCAGCGACGCTACGCGCGACAGACGCTGATCCCCGAGATCGGGCAGGAAGGGCAGCGCAAGCTGCTCGACGCCAAGGTACTGCTCATCGGCGCCGGCGCGCTGGGATCGCCATCGGCGCTCTACCTGTCGGCATCGGGCATCGGCACCATCGGCCTGGTCGACGACGACGTGGTCGAGGAATCGAACCTCCAGCGCCAGGTGCTCC
>JBDSJJ010000099.1:0-4311 GCA_039917415.1 Candidatus Limnocylindria bacterium
TTCGACGTCTACCGGCTGGTGGAGGACGGCAAGCAGGTTCGAGGCTCGAACTACGGGTCGGCGGTGCCCCAGCGCGACTTCCCGATGATCGCGAGCGCCTACCTTGCCGGTGACCTGCCGCTGGATCTGCTGGTCACCGAGCGCATCGGGCTGGATCAACTCGACGACGCCTTCGCAGCGATGCGCCGAGGTAACGGCGCGCGTCGGGTGATCGTGTTCTGACGATCGCCGGGCGCGAAAGAGCCCGGACCACGTGGCCCGGGCTCCCTTCATGATCTGGCGACCTCAGTCGTCCGAATCCTCGTCGTCCGCGCCCTGGGAGGCATGGCGCTCGGCCTTCTCGGTCGCGCGCTGCTCCTTCGCGGCATCGCGCTCCGCCTCGCGCTGCTCCTTCGCGGCCTCGCGTTCAGCCTTTCGAGCCTCCCTTTCGGCGGCCTTCGCCTCCGATTTGGCCGACTCGACATCCCCATCGTCATCGGATGCCTCGGACCCATCCTCTCGGCAGGTCGTGCGGGCTGCCTCGCTGACGGCGCCGCCATGGTTGTCGTTCTTGCCCCCGACCGCTTCCTTGTCGTGGGCCACCTCGCGGACGCAGGCGCCATGGGTCCCATCTGAGGCGCTCTCGGCCTCTTCCGCATGCTCGTCGTCGTCGCCATCTTCATCGGCGTCGCAGTCGTCGGAATCGAGTACGGCGCCGAAACCTTCGGCAGGTGCATCGGCAGCAGGCTCATCGACGTCGCAGTCGCTGTGCTCGACCTCGCACTCATCGACATCCTCGGCCGGTGCCGCAGGCTCCTGGTCCTCGGCCTCCTCTTCTGCGTCCTCGTCGAGGTCCTCGTTGAGGTCGCAGGCCTCGGAGCCCTCACCGTCCTCGAGCGTCCCACCCTCGAACAGCAGGCCGTGGACGAATCCGGCGATCGTCTGACCGCGCGTGCCATCGACGGAAGCCGACGGCGCGCCGGCGAAGGCGGCGGAAACCGACAGGGTGACGAGGATCGCGCCGCCGATCAGGGCGAGCCACGTGCTGCGCAGGCGTTGCATGGTCGAAAATTCTCCTATGCGGCGACGCGCGGGGCAGAGCGTGCGCCGAAGATTGCGGGCGCGGAGATCGCGCCGAAACGATAACTGAACGAGTGTGGCAGTCCGGTGCGCCGGCGGAAAGAGTACATGCGGGCATCACGCACCAGCAGATGGTCCGTCCGAGCGATCAGCGTGAGGGCTGTCGCGGCCGATACTTGCGCAGCAGGATGTCGATGGCGTCGCGATAGCGGGCGCCGGAAGCGTGGCGGCGGAGCCAGTCGAGGTAATCGGGGTCTCGCGCCGCGACCTCGCCCAGGGTCCAGCCCTCGTAGCGGCCGAAGTCGAGGCGGGCTCCACCGCCATCGGCGCCTAATGGGCCTCGCGGAGCTCCATGCGTGGCGTCCTCGCCTGGGGTCGACGGAGGAGTCCGGCGGCGCTCCGACTCCCAGGCCTGGCGGCGAGCCGGATCGCGGACGACGGCGTAGGCCCAGTTGAGGTCGGTCATGCGCCGCTCGCCATGCTCGTCGATCGGCTGACCGGCGTCGGGATGCGCCTTGCGCGCCAGCACGCGATACGCGGCCTTGACCACGTCCGGGTCGGCATCGGGCTGGACCTGGAGGATCCGATATGGGTCGCGGCGCTCCATCGGAGCCTAGACCAGCGCCCGTTCCACGACCTGCCGCAGCACGGGGAGCGGGAGCGCGCCCTCCGCGAGCACGGTGTCGTGGAATCGGCGAATGTCGAACCGGTCGCCCTGGCGGTCCTGCGCCTCCGCGCGCAGCCGCAGGATCTCGAGCTGGCCCAGCTTGTAGGCCAGCGCCTGACCCGGGTAGGCGATGTAGCGATCCACCTCGTTCGCGATGTTGTTGGGCGCCAGGGCGGTGTGCTGGGCCATGTAGTCGATGGCCCGCTGCCTGGTCCAGCCGAGCGCGTGGAGTCCGGTGTCGACCACCAGTCGGGCGGCGCGCCAGGCGTCGAAGGAGAGGACGCCGAAGCGGTCCATCTCGCTCGACAGCAGCCCCATCTCCTCGGAGAGGCGCTCGGTATACAGCCCCCAGCCCTCGAGGTACGCGGTGCTGCCCAGGAATCGGCGGAATGCCGGCAGGTGCTCGAGCTCCTGCGCGATGGCGATCTGGAGATGGTGGCCGGGCACCGACTCGTGGAAGGCGAGGGTCTCCGCCTCGTACCGGGGTCGCGTGTCCGGGGCGTACGTGTTGACGTAGTACTGGCCCGGCCGGCTCCCGTCCGCGGCGGGTTCACGGTAGTAGGCGATGGTCGAGTGCTTCTCCTCGTGCGCCGCCATCACGACCACCTCGCACAGCGCGACGGGCTGTCGTCCGAACCATTCGCCGATGCCGGCATTGGCTCGCGCCAGGGACTCGACCGCCGTGGCCGCGATCTCATCCCGCGTGGAGAAGTAGAGCGTCGGGTCGTCGCGCAGTGTCGTCAGCGTGGCGCGGAGGTCGTCAGTGCCCAGCAGTCGTCGACCCAACTCGAGGAACTCCCCGTCGATGCGCCGGATCTCCTCCAGGCCGATCCGATGGACGTCGGCGGGATCGACTTCGAGCGACGTATGGGCTCGCGCCAGCATCGCGTACGCATCGGCCCCGCCGGGAACATGGGACAACCCGGCCCGGTCGTCGGACCGGGCGTGGGGTGCGATCTTCTCCGCGATCACCGCGCGGTAGCGCTCGAACGCCGGCCGAATCTCCTCGCCGATGACGCCGAGAATCTCGTCGCGGATCGCCGGCCATGCATCGGCCGGGGAAGTCAGCGGCCATTCCTCGATTGGTAGGGCGATGAGGTCGTCCAGTTGCTCCAGCACCTTCGTGCACAGGCTCGCCACGCCGATGCGTCCGTCGGAACGTCCCCGCACGAGGTTGGCGCTCGCCTGGTCCAGGAAGCCGGGGATGGAACGCCAGCGTGCCATCAGCGCAGTCGCATCGGCCTCCGAGCCGATCGGCTGGTAGGACGGAATGTTGAGGAGCTCCGTCTGCGGTCCGTCCATGGGGTCGATATTGAAGGAGGCCAGATCGGCGTCCACGAATGCCCGGTCGGTGGCGATCGATTCCCTGAGCGCGGCATAGGTCACCGGGTCCCCAGCGGGATCGATCGCGTCAAGGCGGTGATCGAATGTCGCCAGGGCGGCGCGCCACGCGGCATCGGCGGCGGGGGAGTTGTCGTCGATGCGATGGTCGTGGGTCCGCTCGCCGATCGCCGTGGCGTAGACCGGGTGCTGGGCCAGCCACGCCGTCCAGAAGTCGCCGGCAAGCTCGTCGAGCGCGGTGTCGGTCGTTGCGATGGTCACCCGCGCATCGTACCGGCGCGGGCCGAGTGTCAGCGCGGCATCTGGGTCGTATGCGGGACCGGGCCTTCGCCGTCGTCCTTGTCGCGTTCGGGCGCCTCGCCCTCCGGATTCATCGCGTCCCCGGCCTCGCCCAGCGTGGCGTCGTCTTCGGTGATCGGGTTCTTCAGCTCGGCATCCTCGAGCTGCTCGATGCTGTCCCTGGTTCGATCGGCTTCCATCGTGTCACCTCCTGCCTGAATCCGATGCAAGTGGCGGGCCGCGCGCACTATCCTCCGCCGATGCCGTCGATCGAGACTGTCAGACCCACCGAGGCTCGGCCGCCGCGCCGATCGCAGCCCGATCCCGAGGCCCTGATGCGAACCTGTGCGAATTGCGGATCCACGATGGAGGAGCGCAAATGCAAGCTCATCTGCCGCGGGTGCGGGTATTTCCTGAGCTGCTCCGACTACTACTGAGTCGCGCCCCTACTGCACCGTCCCGATGAAGCGGATGGTGGCCATCATCCGATCCAGCACGCCCTTGGTGATGTCGAAGGTTCCGCCCATCGCGGTATCCGTGCGCGCCACGAGATTCGGCCCGGATTCGAGCGTGGGCCCCAGCTGGACCACGTACTCGTACGATCCGCCGTCGCTGCCATCGGCCGTGCCGTCGATCTCGAGACGGACGGCGTCCTGCGTCCCCCCCACGATGATCTCCTCCCGGCTCAGGATGCGCCGCACGTAGCCGCGGTCGCCCTGTACGACGAAGATCTCGATCGCGATCTCGTCGGGCACCACGGCCGGATCGGGGACCTGGTAGAAGGTGGGGCTGAACCAGCTGCAGGCCGGCACCTTGCCGATGGCGGTGTTCGTCCACCAGTCCTCAGGGAACTCGAGTTGATACCCGTCCTGCGGGTTCCGGCACTCGTCGCGGACGAGGAACAGCGCATCGGCGGTCGGATTCGATGGGATGCCGAACCCGCCGGGAGCCGGAGTGGCCGAGAC
>JBDSJJ010000100.1:0-9039 GCA_039917415.1 Candidatus Limnocylindria bacterium
ATGGCGTCGGCCGACTCCCGCAGGGCCCGCTCACTGAGCGAGGTCGAGTCGGTCCGATGGTAGGAGATCATGCCTTCCTGGAACAGGCGCTGGGCCGCGCTCATCGTACGGTCCGCGGAGAAGTTCAGCTTGCGGTTCGCCTCCTGCTGAAGCGTCGAGGTCGTGAACGGCGCCGCCGGCGCCTGCCGAGCGGGTCGCTCGTCGACCGTCGTGACCGTCCACGGCAGGCGGCCCTGGAGCGCGTCGCGCAGTGCGCCGGCGGAGGCCCCGTCCATCGTCTGCACGCCGGCGTCCTTGAGCTGGCCGGTGGCCGGATCGAAATCCCTGCCACTCGCGAGCCGCCCGCCAGGAGTCCGCGCCAGTGATGCGCTGAACGGGGTGCCGTCCCCGACGAGCTTGGCCTCGAGCCCCCAGTAGACGCTGACCCGGAACGCGCGCCGCGCCTCCTCACGCTCGACGACGAGCCGGACGGCAACACTCTGGACTCGACCCGCGCTGAGCCCGGTCTGGACCTTCTTCCAGAGCACGGGCGACACCATGTAGCCGTAGAGCCGATCGACGATGCGGCGGCTCTCCTGCGCGTCAACGAGCTGCAGGTCGATGTCCCGAGCATCCGCGAGCGCATGCCGCACGGCCTCCTCGGTGATCTCGTGGAACTCGATGCGACGGACGGGCACGGTCGGCTTCAGGACCTCGCGGAGGTGCCAGCTGATCGACTCGCCCTCGCGATCGGGGTCGGTCGCCAGCAGGATCTCAGGGACGCCTTTGGCCGCGGCTCGCAGGTCGCGGATGCGGGCGGCCTTGTCACGCGGGATGACGTAGTAGGGCTGGAACGCGTTCTCGACGTCGACGCCCATCCTGCCCCACGGTTTGTCCTTGATCGCCGCGGGGACCTCGCTCGCGTTCTCCGGCAGGTCACGGATATGGCCGACGCTCGCCTCCACCCGGTATTCGTCTCCGAGGAGGCGCGCGAGCGTTCGTGCCTTCGCAGGCGATTCGACGATGACGAGCGGCTTCGACATCGGTCAGCTCCTCGGTATGTGGTCGGCCATCCGGGCCGGAGGTGGCGATCCGATGATCTTGACGGTGGCGAAAGCCAGCTTCGTTCGCGGCATACGGTGAGCGAGTGTAGCACCGGCCCCGTGCTCGGCCGCCTCTCGGGGGCCGAGGCCACGGGGCGGGTCGGTTGCGGTGATCGAGAACCGGGCGAGGCAGATCACGCCGCCCGGATCGGGGATCAGTCGGTGAAGTCCCAGGTGATCACGGTTCGGCCGCCGACCGTCGCGATACCCACGCCAATGCGACGCGCATTGGGATTCAGGATGTTCGCGATGTGGTTCCACTGACCCGGATACGGCTCGGCCATGAACTGCGCGTGGCACCAGTCGAGCGTTGCCTGCTCGCTCATGCCCACGTGGTAGCACTGGTTCTCGCCGGACCAGCCGAACCCGACGCCTCCGGCGCGCAGGCGGCTCTCGCGCGTGCTGCCGTTGGCACCGGTGTGGCTGAAGTAGCCGTTCCGAGCCTGGTCCCACGCGTGCGCCGAGGCGACCGCGGAGACGCTGGCGTCCAGCACAACCGGAGCGAAGCCGTACGCAGCCCGCGCGGCGTTGACCTGGTTCAGGGCATAGCCCGCCAGGCTGGTGGCCGGACCGGCGGGCGGCACGGACGGCGCGCTGCGCACCGACGGGGCTGTCCGCGAGACGGGCGCGACGGGTGCGGCCTTGGTCGTGAAGGTCAGCCCGGCGTCGACGGCGTTGCCGTCCGCGTCACGCGCACCACCCTCGAAGGCCAGCACGTAGGTCCGGCCGCCGGCGAGTGGTTGATCGGGCGTGTAGACCAGCTGCGTCGCCGCTTTGTTCCAGGTCAGGAGGCCACCGACCAGTTGGCCGGTCGCCGAATCCTTGAGCCCAAACGCCTTGTTCGTGGGCTCGACGGCCATCGGCTGGCTGAACCAGAGCTCGACGGTCGGCGGCTCGACGTCCGTCGCTTCCGCATCGGGTTGGGTCTTGGTGACCTGGGCGCCGGGCTGGACGATGAACGAGAAGTTCCCCTTGCCGCCGATGACGTCGCCGGAAGCGTCGTGTGCCCCGATCACGCTGATCGTGTAGCGGGCACCGGGCTCCATGCGACCGGAGGGCCGGAATACGAGATTCGTCCCCTCCCACTCGAGGTCACCTTCAACCACGGGCGCGATGGCGAAGCGCGACTCGACGTCAGCGCGATCCATCGCGTCGGAGAAGGACACGCTGATGGCGCTCGTGGCGCTCACCTCGGTGGCCGTCTTCGTCGGGGGAAGGACATCGGCGGCTGGCGGCGGCGCGCTATCGGCAGACAGCGCGGTGGCTTCCTGCGCCGGATCGGTCGCCGCTGGCTCCACCAGGCGGACCTGGAAGTCCGTGACGCGCGGTGCGGTCTCGGTGCTGAACGAGTAGCGGTGCGGTCGCTCGAGCGATGACCCGTCCGTGCCGAGCGCGTCACCGCCGACCACGACGAGGTACGTCGCATCGGTGCGCCAGCGCTGCTCGGGAGTCAGCTTCAGCTGATCGAGGTCGGGGCTCCAGGACATCTCGACCGCTTCGGTCGGAAGAACCTCGAGCGCGGCTTCGACGGAACCGGGGTTCATGGTGGCGTCGAAGTCGATGGTGATGGCAGCGTCGGTGGCGACACCGACACCGACGTTCTGCGGCAGCAATGAGGTGGGAGCGACGGGTGCCGGCTCCGGCTCGGCCCGGGTCACCGGGGCTTGCTGGCTGAACGCGATGATGAACGTGAACGAGAGGGCGGCGATCGAGACGCGGGCGACGGCTCGATGGCTGCTCAGCAACTTGCCGAGCGACTCGAACGGGGCGGCGAAAGCCGCTACGGTTCGGATCGGACGCAATACACAAACTCCATGGGGATTCGGGCTCACCTGTCGTTGGGCACGGGCAGATAAGCCAAGAGGCAGCGCACAGGATAGCCCATCGGTACTGGGTCTGTCATACGAGTGCCGCCAGACGCCGAGCCGCCAGGGTCGGATGGAATGTGGCGCCGCCGTATGGATCGGCCAGTCCCCGCGCCTCCAGCATGGCCAGCGCGCTCGCCACCGATGCGGGTGGCTGGCGTGCTCGATCGACGAGCTCCTCGATGGAACCGGGGCGCTCGAGAAGGTACCGCAGGACCACGCCCTCCACCTCGGACAACGTCGTCACCGATGGTGGGCGCGCGCTGCGCGTGAAGCCGATCTGGTGAAGCAGTGCGACAGCCGAGGTGACGAGCGTCGCCTGGTGGTCGGCGATCAGACGGTTGCAGCCTCGGGATGCCATGGCATCGATCGGCCCGGGCACGGCGTAGACCTCCCGTCCGATCGCGGCCGCCGCGGATGCGGTGAGCAGGGCTCCCGAATGGTCCGGCGCCTCGACCACCACGACCGCCTCGGCGAGGCCGGCGATGATCCGGTTACGGCGTGCGAAGTCAGGCTTGCCCACCGCCGCGCCGATGGCGATCTCGCTCACCAGGGCACCGCCGGCCCGCAGCAGGTCGCGCGCCAGCGACCGATGCCGCGGCGGGTAGATTCGGTCCAGCGGGGACGGCAGGACGGCGATCCCCGGGGCCCCCGCGGCGACCGTCGCCCTGTGAGCCGCGCCATCGATCCCGAGCGCGAGCCCCGAGACCACAACGACCCCAGCGCGAGCCAGCTCGTCGCCGATCTCGGTCGCGATCGACAGCCCATAGCCCGACGCGCCCCGCGTCCCGACGATGGCGACCGCGCGGCGCTGGAACACCCCTGCCGGCCCGGCGACGTAGAGCGTTGGCGGCCGCGGGTCGAGCGTGCGGAGCGCCGGCGGATAGTCGTCGTCCAACGCGGTCACCACGCGTCCGCCCGAGCGCTCCGTGGCCTGCGCGAGCGACCGCGCGATGTCCCGGGCTTCTGACGATTCGCGAGGCACGAGAGGACGGGGCGGCGCGGCAGCGCCACGGTGCGGGACGACGCCTGCCTGCCAGGCGGCTGCTGCCGAACCGTACTCCGCCACGAGCCGGGCGAACCCGGCCGGTCCCGCGCCGAGCAGGACCGACAGTGCTATCCACGCATCCCGCTCGCTCGCGCGGGATCCCGCCCCGCGCCGTGGGGTCCGGGTCTCCGGGCCGGTACCGACGCCGATCACGAGCGACCGTCCTGCGGCCGGTACACGAGCGCTTCATCAAGGTGCTCCTCGCGTACCCCGTCACATCCGGCAATATCGGCGATGGTGCGTGCCACCCGCGCGGCGCGATGGACGCGGCGCATCGAAAGCCCGAGAGCTCGCGCGCGAACCTCGAGCCCCCTTCTAAGGCGAGGATCGAACCCGGTGCGCGCGTCGAGACGATCGGGTGGCAGCTCAGCGTTCGGCACGCCCTGGCGCTCGCGCTGCCTTGCCGCGGCATCAGCCACGCGGGCCGCCACCACCCGAGAGGCTTCGATGAGCGAGCCGTTGCCGAAAGACGTCACCGGGAGCAACGGCACGACGAGATCGAGCCGGTCCCGAATCGGTCCCGACAGGCGCGCCTGGTACCGCCGCCGGACGCCGTCCTCGCAGGTGCACGTTCGTCCGCGCGCTCCGAACCAGCCACAGGGACACGGGTTGAAAGCGGCCAGCAACATGAACCGCGCGGGGAGCGACAGGACGCGCTCGACGCGGGCGATGGTGACCGACCCCGAGTCCAGCGGGCCCCTCAGCGCGTCGAGCGCGTCGGCGCGGAACTGGAGCGTCTCGTCCAGGAACAGCGCTCCACGGTGAGCGAGGCTGACCTCGCCGGGGCGGACTCGTGGTCCGCCGCCCACCAGGGCCTGCATGGAGATCGTGTGATGCGGCGCGCGAAACGGGCGGCGCCGCGGCAGGAGCGGGCCGCGATCGGCGGCGCCGGCAACCGACCGGATCCGGCTGACCTCGGCGGCCTCGTCCTCATCGAGTGGCGGCAGGAGCCCCGCGGCCGCGCGAGCGAGAAGGGTCTTGCCGACGCCCGGCGGTCCGCTGAAGGCGAGATTGTGGCGCCCCGCAACGGCGATCTCCAGGGTCCGGCGCGCGACGACATGCCCCACCACCGAGCGGATGTCGGGCACGTCGTCCGGAATCGGTTCGTCGACGCGACGTGGCGGACCGAGCGCTTCGAGACGCTCGACCCCGGCGAGATGGCGGGTCGCCTGCCCCAGCGTCTGGGCGCCGTGCACCCGAATCCTCCCAACAGCCGCGGCCTCGGCGGCCGCTTCGGCCGGGACGATCACGGCGCTCGCGCCGTACGCGCGCGCGGCGGAGACGAGAGCCATCACGCCCGGGACGGTGCGCAGCGACCCGTCGAGCGCGAGCTCGCCGATGAGTGCAGTCCCGGTCATCCCGGTGCCGACCGGCTCCAGCTGGTCGGACGCGACGAGGATCGCCGTCGCGATGGCGAGGTCGTGCCCGGTTCCCTCTTTCGGAAGGTCCGCCGGCGCAAGGTTGATCGTGATTCGGCGCGCCGGAACCTCGAATCCCGAGTTGCGAAGGGCCGCCCGCACACGTTCTCGCGCCTCGAGCACGGCGCTCCCCGCGAGCCCCACGATCGTCATCCCGGGCAGCCCGAACGCCACGTCGACCTCGACCCGGACGGGGACGCCGTCGACCCCCACGATCGACGCGCTGAGCGCGGTTGCCAGCATCAGGACCTCGGGGGAGGCGGCTTTCAGACGTGGACGAGTGCCGGTCGCCCACCTGCTCGCCTCCCTACTAACCAGCGGCGACCGGCGCTGCCAAGGCTAGGGAGGGCCACTTACCCGATGGTTAGGTGCGGATTACCGCTCCGCGCGTGCGCGGACTACGGGCGCCGACGCTTCCGCGAACATGGCGTCGAGCTCGTCGGCGAACTTCGCAACGCTCTGGCCGAGGGGTCCGTCGGGGCGCGAGGACATGAACGGCTCGCCGGAGTTCAGGGCGCTGATCGCGCCGCGATATTCGTTGATGACCTGGTAGTCGATCTTGCGACCGAGGGCGGACTCGGCGTTGTCGACGTTGATGCCGGTGTACGCGTTCGATCGGTTGAGGACGAGCTGCACCTTGTTGCGCTCGTAACCGAGCGAATCCATCGTCTCGAGCACCAGCCGCACGTTCTTCAGGCACGACAGGTCGGCGGTCATCACGACGAAGATGACATCGGCCTCGTCGAACAGCTGGAGGTTGAAGTCGTCGATCGACTTCGCCATGTCGATCACGGTGTAGTCGTACGCGCGCCGCATGAGGCCCAGGATATTCGACAGCGAGCGCGGATGGGTCCGCTGCCGCTCGGCCACCAGGTCCGCGGACTCGGGATTTGGTGGGGCCAGGAGCAGCTGCATGCCGGCATGGTGCGAGACCATCAGCTTCTTGAGCAGATCGGCGTCGAGGTCGTTCTCGGTGATGGCGTTGACGATCGACGCGGAGTCCAGGCCCAGGTCGAGGAACACCCGCATGTCGCCGAACTGGAGGTTGGCGTCGAGCAGGGCGACGTGCCGCTTGAGGCGCGCCGACAGCGCGATGGCCGTGTTGATCGCGATCGTCGTGGTCCCGACGCCACCCTTGGCTCCATAGAAGCATGCCAGGCGGCCGAGCGACGCTCGCTCGACTCCGGGCTTCGGAGACTGGCCGTTTCCCGAGCGCGAGAGCAGCGCCTTGATGCGAGCGATGAGCTCCATCGGATGGAACGGCTTGACGATGTCGTCGTCGGCCCCGGCGCGCAGGCCCCTGACCCGCTGCTCAACGTCCGCCTCGGCAGTGAGCATGATGATCGGCACGCGCTTTGGCGCCTTCTCTGCCGCCCGAATCTGGCCCGTGGCGGCATACCCGTCCAGCTTCGGCAGCGCGACGTCCATGAGGATGAGATCCGGCTCGATCGAAGCCGCCATCTCGACTGCGGCCTGGCCGTCGGAAGCAACGTGGACCTCGAACCCCTCCTGCTTGAGGGTGAAGACCAGGACGCGCTGGATATTGAGATCGTCGTCGACGACCAGGACCTTGTTGGCAGCCAATTCAGATCCCCTGGATGGTTGGATGTGCCGAATTATAGATGGAGGCGACGCCAGCTCTTACCGACGGATGGGCCGATCCGGATCGCCATAGGTACCGGGTTCAGCCGAGATGGTGCTCCAGGAACTGCATGACCCGATCACGGTACGCAACCGGGTCGACCCAATACGCTTCGGCATGGCCGGCGTCCTCGACCACCATGAGCTCCTTCGGCTCACCGGCGGCCTCGTACAGGCGCTCGCTCTGGTGCCAGCTGATGAGCCGATCCTCGCGCGGGGCGATGACGAGAAGCGCCCGTGGCGCAATGTCGGCGACCCGCGCGATCGGGTCGATCAGCCGAGTCCGCACGCGGGCCGACGTCCCCACCACCGCAAGCCGGGCGCCAATCCCGGCCAACGGATAGCCGAGCTCGCGCATCCGGTTCGCCACCGGGTGATGGAGCTCGGCGAATGCCGCATCGGCGATGACGGCCGCCACAGGCAGGTCGGGGGCCGCCAGGATCGCCGCCGATGCGCCCATGCTGATGCCAAAGAGGGCCGTGGGTCCCAGGCTCCTCGACTCGAGGAACCTGACCGCCGCCGCGATATCGCGACGCTCTGCCGTGCCCAGCGTCACCAGCCCCGGGCCGCTCTCGCCGTGGCCACGGAAATCAAACTGGAGGACGTGGTGGCGCTCGTGCAGCCAAGGGACGAAGGCCGCGAGCTCGGGCAGGCGATGGCCGGAGAAGCCGTGGAGGACGATGACGGCCGTGCGTGTCTCACGCGCGGCCGGAATCAGCCACCCCGACAGCGTGACGCCATCGTCGGTGGTGAAGCGGACGAGCTCGTGCTCCAGACCGATCTCGGCCGGGTTTGCAGGCAGGTCCGGCGTATCGGCCTGGAACGGTCGAATCTGCGGGCGGACGAGCTCACGGGACCCGCGGACCGTGACGATCGCGAGATAGACGCCGGTCACGAGCCCGAGCACCCAGCCAACGCGAGCCAGGGCGGGAAGGATCATTCGCCGGGCGACATCCCCGACGAATCACCCGACGCCGACGGACGCATCTGGCGCATCGCGCTGGTGATCGGCCGCGTGAGCTCGGAGAGCTCCATCGGCACGATCCACTTCGTGCTCTCGCCATCCGCCAGCGCCTTCAGCGCGTCCAGGTACTGGAGCGCCATCGTCTTCTCGTCGATCCCCTTCGCCGCGCCGAAGATCGTCTGGAGCGCATTCGCGTAGCCCTCGGCACGCAGGATCTGCGACTGCCGCTCGCCCTCGGCGCGAAGGATGCTCGACTGCTTGTCACCCTCGGCCACGTTGATCGTTGCCTGGCGGGTGCCCTCTGACTCGGTGATGTTGGCGCGCCGATTGCGCTCCGCGCTCATCTGCCGGTTCATGGCGTCCTGGATGTCGCGCGGCGGCAGGATCTCGCGGATCTCGACACTCGTGATCTTCACCCCCCAGCGCTCGGTGACCTCGTCCAGCTTGGCGCGCAGGATGTGGTTTATCTCCTCGCGCTTGGCCAGCACGTCGTCGAGCGGAATGTCGCCGATGACGGCGCGCAGGGTGGTCGCCGCCAGCGCCTGCGACGCGCCGGTGAAGTCCACGACGGCGGTGACGGTGACGTCCGGCTGGAAGACCTTCGAGTAGACCAGGAAGTCGATGCTGATCGGCGCGTTGTCCTTCGTGATGCACGTCTGCTGTGGCACCTCGAGGAATCGCTCTCGGAGGTCCACCTTGACCGCCTGCTGCACGAACGGAATGAGCAGCACGATGCCCGGCCCGCGTGAACCCTGGAGCCGACCGAAGAAAAACACGACCAGGCGTTCGTACTCGCGGACGATATGGACGATGCTGAAGAGCAGCCACAACGCGATGGCGATGCCGATGACGAGAAAGATCAGACCGGTCGGGAATTCCATGGTGCTCCCTAGCCCTCCGTTGCTCCCCCGTCGCCGGCGGGTGCCGGCTCGACGATCAGTTCCAGGCCGTCGACGCCCACCACGCGCAGTGCCGCGCCCACCCCGATCTCGGTGCCGGGGCTGCGCGCCGACCAACTCTC
>JBDSJJ010000101.1:0-3134 GCA_039917415.1 Candidatus Limnocylindria bacterium
CCCTCATGCGGGCTGTCTCGCACATGGGATCCGAGGAGATCATCGAGCAGGCACTGGCGACCGGCATGACGAAGGGCGCCATCGAGACCTGGGATCGGCTGGAGGCGCTGCTGGCCGGGAGCTGATCATGCGCTTGATCCGCGGCCGGGCTCCGACTCGGCGGCCCGGCCGCTTCATGCGCCCGGAAATCCAGCTATAAGCCGCTGGTAATCGGTGACGAGGATGATCGACGCAGCGGTGTGGGAAGCGTGCCCTGCGTCGCCGGCCCGGCGATTCCGGTCCGGGCCGGCGACCCACGCCGCCCCTAAGATGCGACATATGCCCAGGCCGAGCCGCAAACATCATGATCAGCCCATGAGACCGGTCCTCGCGGGCTTGGTTGCTCTCCTGGCGCTGGTCGCGGGCTGCCAGAGCCAACCGCCGGCGTCCTCCGAGCCGGCTCGATCGACCGGGCCGGCCAGCGCCGGTGCGGCACCTCTTGACCCTACCCCTCCCCTGTCTGAACCAGGCGAAGATACTTCCACGCTGCCGCCCCCCGGCGACTGGGGACCGTTGGCCGTCTGGGACGACTCAAATTCTGGCGGCGGAGATTTCGCCGCCTGGAGCGGCACGCTCCCGCTCGAAGACGAGTGCGTCACGGTCAATGGATCCACCATGGTGTGGGGCAGCAGCCAGGTTCGCTGGGATGCCGAGCGGGGCGTCATCCTGTTCCTCGACCCCATCCGCAGAGCGCCCGTTGAACTCGCCGACGGGGACCGGGTCAGGTTTGGAGGCGGTGAGGTCGTTGCTGATCTGCCGTGGCTCGCGGCCCCCGGTCCGGCCTGCCCGGCGGATGCCTTCGGCGTTGGCACCCTCGCACAAGTGAACGGCACCGAACCCTGAAGCCCGTAGGGCCGACGCACGTCCGATGGACCAAGTGATCAGACGAGGAGCGGCTCCCGGTATTCGCCGTACACGCCGCGCAGCACGCCGCACATCTCGCCGATGGTGGCGTAGGCCTCAACGGCGGCGACGATCGCCGGCATGAGGTTGACGTCGCCGGCGCGGGCCTCGTCCTCGAGGCGGCGCAGCGCGGCGGCATGGGCATCGGCGTCACGCTCGGAGCGGACCCGGGCCAGCCGGTCGAGGTGCCGCTGCTCCTGGACCTTGCTGATCTCGAGCAGCGGGATCTTCAGCTCCTCGTTCGGATCGGCGTACTTCGTGACGCCAACGATCTCGCGCTCCTTGGCCTCGAGCTCGCGCTGCTGCTCGTAAGCCGCATCGGCGATCTCGGCCTGCGGGAATCCGGCCTCGAGAGCCCGAACCATGCCGCCCATGTCGTCGATCTGCTTGATGTACGCCCACGCGCGCTGCTCGGTCTGGTTCGTCAACGTCTCCACGAAATACGAGCCGCCCAGCGGATCGACCGTATTCGCCACCCCGGACTCCTCCGCCAGGACCTGCTGCTGGCGCAGCGCGAGCATGGCGGCGTCCTCCGAGGGAACAGCCCACGCCTCGTCATACGCATCGGTGTGCAAAGACTGCGTGCCGCCCAGCACCCCGGCCAGCGCCTGGATCGCAACCCGAGTGAGGTTGTTCAGCGGCTGCTGCGCGGTCAGGGACACGCCGGCGGTCTGGGTGTGGAACCGCATCCAGGTGGAGCGCTCGTTCTCGGCACCGAATCGTTCTCGGCACAGCTTGTACCAGATACGCCGAGCCGCGCGGAACTTCGCGATCTCCTCGAAGAAGTCGTTGTGGCTGTTGAAGAAGAAGCTGAGCCGAGGCGCGAAGTCGTCGAATCGCAGGCCGCGGGCGATGGCGTCCTCGGCGTAGGCGATGCCATCGGCGATGGTAAAGGCCAGCTCCTGGACGGCGGTCGAGCCGGCCTCGCGGATGTGGTAGCCGGAGATCGAGATCGTGTTCCAGCGCGGCATCTCGCGCGTACCCCACTCGACCGTGTCGGTCACGAGCTTGAGCGATGGCGCCGGCGGGAAGATGTACTCCTTCTGGGCGATGAACTCCTTGAGGATGTCGTTCTGGAGCGTCCCGGCCAGCTGGGCGCGCGGCACGCCCATCTTCTCGGCGGCCACCACGTACATGGCCCAGATCATCGGCGCGGGAGAGTTGATGGTCATCGAGGTGCTGATCTCGCCGACCGGCAGACCCTCGAGCAGGAGCTCCATGTCGGCCAGTGAAGAGACCGCGACGCCGCAGGTGCCGAACTCGCCCTCGGCCATCGCGTCGTCGTGGTCGTAGCCGTAGAGCGTCGGCATGTCGTAGGCGATGCTCAGCCCGGTGCCGCCCGCGGCGATCAGCTTCTTGAATCGATCGTTCGTGTCCTCCGCGGTGCCGAAGCCGGCGAACATGCGCATCGTCCACAGCCGGCCGCGGTGGCCGGTGGGATGGATGCCGCGCGTGAACGGAGGCTCGCCAGGCAGCCCGACATCGTCGATCTGGTCCCAGCCGGCCTCGGCGTCCGGCTCCGGGCTGAACTGGTAGCGGGGGCGGCCGGCGTCGGGGTCATTGGCGGGATCCGCGAGGTCGGCGGGCGTGTAGAGGCGGTCGATCTCGACGCCGGACTGGGTGATGAAGCGCTCGTGGCGCTCGGGCCCTTTCTCCAGGGCGGGTTCGAGGCGCTCGGAGGTCCATCGGTCCTGGTGTTCGGTCCAGCGCGTGTCATCGGTCATGCGATCCATCTTGGAGGCAAGACCGATGCCGCCGCAAGCGAGACTGCCAACGTGGCACGATGCGCACATGACCGATACCTTCGATTTCGACGCCTACCTGCGCCTGCCCCGACTGTCCGGACTGCGCGTCTCACCCGACGGTGAGCGACTGGTTGTCAGCCTGGCCCGTCCCGCGCCGGACGGGAAGAAGATGCACGCATCGCTATGGGAGCTCGATCCGGCGGGTGACGCGCGTCCCTGGCGTCTGACACGCTCCGCTCCGGGCGAGAGCGCCGCCACCTTCGCGCGCGACGGGTCGATCCTCTTCACCTCGACGCGCCCGGATGCTGACCGGAAGCCGGACGACGAGTCTGACGACGACGACACCGCCGGTCTATGGCTTCTGCCCGCGAGTGGCGGCGAGGCGCGTCTGCTGGCGGCCCCGTCGGGTGGCGTTGACGCCGTCGTCGCGGCGCGTGAAGCCGATGT
>JBDSJJ010000102.1:0-4008 GCA_039917415.1 Candidatus Limnocylindria bacterium
TCGGAGGGCAACGCGCAAGCGGACCAGCAGCGTCGACGAATCATCTGGACGCTGTTCGCCATCTCCGCGCTCGGCAGCACGGGGTACATCGCGGCGGTCACAGCGGGCACCTTGGCCGCCGCCGAGATCGCCGGAAGCACCGGACCCGGTGGTCTGCCAACTGCGACTTCGACCCTTGGGACGGCCGCGGCGGCCAGCCTGCTGTCGGTGGTCATGCTGCGGTCGGGGCGTCGACGGGGTCTCTTGCTCGGCGTCGCGATCGGCGCGTTCGGCGGCGCGATCGCGCTCGGTGGCGTGCTGGCGATCTCCCTGCCGCTGCTGCTGGTCGGGAGCGCCCTGGCGGGGTTCGCGAACGGCGCGTCGCAGCTCGGCAGGTACGTGGCCGCCGACCTGGTGCCGAGCGGACAGCGCGCGCGCACCATCGGGACCGTGGTGTGGGGCGCCACGATCGGCGCCGTCGCCGGACCGAACCTCGTCGGCCCGTCGGGCGCGGTCGCCGAGTCGCTCGGACTTCCCGCGCTGGCGGGAACCTACGCGGTGACGATGGTCTTCATCGGCCTGGCGTTGCTGGCCGCATTCGTCTTCCTGCGACCCGAGCCGTTCTCGCTGGCCGATCCGGCAGCGCTCGCGGCGCACGCGGAACGCGGTGCTCCGGCCTCGATCGGCTCCCTCTTCCGACGCCCGTCCACTGCTGTGGCGCTGGTGACCCTGGCCTCCGGCCAGGTCGTGATGATGCTGATCATGACGATGACGCCGATCCACCTGACGGACCACGGCCACGGCCTGGGGACCGTCGGGTTCGTGCTCTCGGCGCACACGTTCGGCATGTTCGCCCTCTCGCCGATCTCGGGACGCCTGACCGATCGCTTCGGCAGCCCGCTGATCATCGCCGCCGGCCTGACCACCCTGGCCTTTGCGGCGCTGCTGGCCGTCATCGCGCCTCCGGACAGCAGTGCACTCCTGACCTTCGCCCTCTTCCTGCTCGGCTTCGGGTGGAATCTCGGATTCGTGGCCGGGTCGGCGATGCTGACGCGCGGGCTGACGCTCGGTGAACGGACGCGGGTGCAGGGAGTGGCGGATAGCCTGATCTGGACCACTGCGGCGGTCGCGGGGCTCGCCTCCGGCTACATCGTGGCCGCGGCGTCGTACTCGGCGCTCGGGCTGCTCGGCATCGGTCTCGTGCTGCCGGCCGCCGGGCTGCTCCTGCTCCGGCGCAACTCGATGGTCGTGGCACCCTCCGCCTGACGCGGCCGCGTTGGCGCGCGACTGCCGGCCTCGGCATACTGGCGCGATGCCATCACCATTTCCCCGGACACGCGTCTCGGGGGCCGTTCCTCTCGTCCTGGCGCTCGCCGCGATGCTCGTGGCCTGCGACGCGGCCGCCACGCCGTCTGCCGTGACATCGCCGACCTTGGCAGCCGCCTGCGGGCTCGACGACGTGGCCGGCGGCGGGATCGACGCGGTCGTCATGGACTCGGACGGCAACCCGCTCGACGACATCTTCATCATCATCGAGGCGGCCGACGGGTTCCGCGGCGACGCGCGCACCGGCGCGGACGGGGTCTTCACCGCTCCGAACGTCGCCGGTCAGTTCCGGATCACGACGGTGGACGCCGACTACGAGCAGCTGGTCCAGACCGTGACGGTGCCATGCGGTGAGCTCGTGGAGCTTGAGCTGGTCTTGACACCGGTGGGCTGAAGTTCGCTCTTCTCAGAATAGAACAGAAGTTCTATCATCGGTCGTCCGATGGGCACGCCGGACGACTACTGCGAACTCCACGCGCACAGCAACTTCAGCTTCCTCGATGGTGCCTCGCACCCCGAGGAGCTGATCGCTCGCGCGGCGCAGCTCGGCCTGCCCTCGCTGGCCATCACCGACCATGCCGGCCTGTATGCCGCGGTTCGAGCCTGGAAGGCGGGCCAGGAAACGGAGACCGATGCGGCCCGAGAGGCGGGGCTGCTTCCCGTTCGTCCGATCATCGGTCTCGAGCTGACGATTCCGCGGACCGACGAGGAGGTTCGGCGCGCGCGGCGCGGCCGGAAGCTCAATGATCCGCTGCGTGGCGCGAAGGCGAGCCGCGGCTGGCCCGGCGAGCATCACGCGGGCCCGATGCCCGGCGACCATCTCATCCTCCTGGCCCGCGACGTGGACGGCTACACCGCCCTCAGCCGGCTGGCATCGCGCGGCCACCTGGCCGGGGAGAAGCAGTTCCCCGTCTTCGATCGCTCGATCGTCAGCTCGGCCCTGGACGAGGCCCGCGGACATCTCGTCGGGCTGTCTGGCTGCCGCAACGGCGAGGTCGCGCGGCACCTGTTCGACGGCGACCGCAAGGCGGCGATCCAGGCGGCTCGCATCTGGGCCCGCCACTTTGCCGACGGCGACTTCCACGTCGAGATGAGCCACCACCTCGAGGCCGATGACGACTGGATGGTCGCCCAGCTTGCGGAGCTCGCCGCGGATGCCGGACTTCCCGTCGTCGTCACCAACGAGGTGCACTACGCCGATCCGCAGGGCCATCGGCTCCAGGACGTGCTCATCTGCATCCGCCATGGCGCAACCCTCGAGGAGGCTCGTGAGCTCCTCCTGCCGAACGCGGAGTATCGGCTCAAGTCCGGCGCCGAGCTGGCGGCCCTCGGCGACATGCTGCCGGATGAGCGCAGCCGCCATGCCTGGGAGGAAGGCATGGCGCGCAGCGCCGTCATCGGCGAAGGGTGCCGGCTGGAGCTCGGCTTCGAGCGCTATCGGTTCCCGGGATTCACCGTGCCGGCCGGCGAGACCGCGTATTCATATCTCTACCAGCTTGCCCACGATGGCTTACGGCAGCGTTACCGGCCGATTACCAAGCGCGCGCTGTCGCAGCTGACGCACGAGCTCGACGTCATCGACCGCACGAACCTCTCGGAGTTCTTCCTCATCGTGTGGGACCTGATGGAGTTCGCCCGCAAGGGCGGGATCATCGGCCAGGGGCGGGGGAGCGCCGGCGACTCGATCGTGGCCTATTGCCTGGGCATCACCAAGGTCGACCCGATCGAGCACAAGCTGCTGTTCGAGCGCTTCATCAACGAGGCCCGCGCGCTGCCCGATATTGATATCGACTTCGACGTCAACCGGCGCGAGGAGGTGATCCAATACCTCTACACGCGCTACGGCGCCGATCACGCCGCCATGGTCTGCACGATCATCACCTACCGGGCGCGAAGTGCCGTGCGCGAGGTGGCCAAGGTGCTCGGCTTCCCGCCGGAGGGAATCGACGCGCTGGCCAAGGCGCTCGACACCCGGGACGCGACCGACGTCGCTCGCGACCTGGCGCTGGATGGCTCGTTCGCCTGGCTGTTCGACGAGCTGGGCGTCGACATGGCCGATGCGGCGGTGCCCCCCGGCCGCGACGGCCGTGGCTCCGGCCATGTCCATCCGACATCCGACTCGTCGTGGAACTCGCGCCCCCGGCCCACGCTCGATCCGCGACCGGTCAGCGAAGGCGGCTGGGTGCCGGCCAAGAAGGCGCGCGTCCTCGACGCATCGGTCACGACCGTCCGCCACGAGTCGGAGACGACGAAGCGCTATGCCCGGTCCGGCGAGCTGAGCGGCGGAGAGCTGCGGCTGCCGACGCCGCGTGACAACGGCTCGCCGGGACCGTCGAGCGAGCGGGCGGGGGTCGTGCGAGTGGATCCGGAGAGCGGCATGCCGATCGAGGAGCGGCGCCGTCCTTGGGTGGTGCCGGCTGCCCCACGTACCGTCGCCCAGGAGGACATCTGGCAACTCGCCCCCGTGGTCCAAGCCGCGAACCGTGCCCATCCGCCGCGTAACCGGTGGCAGTGGCTGCTCCAGCTCTGCGCCGAGATCGACGGCTTCCCGCGCCACCTCGGTATCCACGTCGGCGGCATGCTCGTCACCCGCACCCCGCTCATCGACCTCGTCCCGATCGAGCGGGCCGCCATGCCGGGCCGGGTGGTCACCCAGTACGACAAGGAGGACATCGAGCAGCTCGGCCTGGTGAAGATCGACCT
>JBDSJJ010000103.1:0-4845 GCA_039917415.1 Candidatus Limnocylindria bacterium
TCGGCGATGATCGAGATGACGCCACCGCGACGCGCATCGTGGATTTCATCTATGGCGCGGGGCTCGAAGGCGGAACCCGCCTGCGCGGTGCGAGCCGCCAATGGAGATGGACGGTCCGCCACGTACCGAGGGCCGCCTTCCTCGATCGCTATATCGCGTCAGATCGTTCCGAACGTGCGCTGTTCGAGATCGTCCTGCGGACGTACGCTGAGCACGCGGGGAAACGCATCATGGGAGAGAAGACCCCGGCCCACGTTCGCTACGTGGATACGCTGATCGAATGGTTTCCCGACGGTCGCGTGATCCACATGCTGCGAGACCCGCGAGCGATCTACATCTCGGAGCTGCGTCGGCGCTCGTCCGTGGCGACCTCGCTGCCGTATCGGCTGCTGCGACATACCGGTCCACTGCTGGCCGCGTTCGTCGCGGTTCAGACCACCGTCGCCTGGCTCGAGAGCGTGAACTTGTTCAGGCGGCATCGCCGCCGATATCCCGACCGCTATCTCGGGGTCCGGTTCGAGAACCTCGTCGAGTCTCCGGCGTCCGAGGTCGATCGGATCTCGCGCTTCGTTGGCGTGCACACCCAGCCGGAGATGCTGGACCAGGTCGTGGTCAGTCAGGGGAACCGGCTCGGCGAGACCGGATTCGACGCCGATGCGGCGGACCGCTGGCGCAACGAACTCGGTCCGATCGTCAAGGCGTGGTTCCGGCTCCTGCTCGGGGCGGAGATGAGGGGGCTCGGCTACGGTGAGTGATCGATGACATCACCTCCCGCCGCGTCCGATACGACGCGGCTCCACCTGATCACGGATCTCCTTGCCGAGCTGCGGCGCCGGGGCGTCCGCTACTGCCACTGGAAGAGCACCGCCGGGCTCGAACAAGCCCTCGCTGGCCGAACGGACCTCGACCTGCTCGTTGACCGCCGCCAGACGGTTGAATTCGACATCGCGATCCGCGAGCTCGGGTTCAAGCCCTTCGTGTCCCACCCCAGTCGACGGTTCCCGGGCGTGGAGGACCACGTCGGCCACGACGCCACCAGCGGCCGCCTGGTGCATCTCCACGTCTACTACCAGCTCATCCTGGGCGAGCAGTACATCAAGAACCATCGCCTCCCGCTCGAGGCGGCGTTCCTCGACGGCGCACGCGACCTCGATGGCATCCCGGTGCCGCCGCCGGAGCTCGAGCTGCTGGTCCTGGGAATCCGCACCTTGCTGAAGTATCGCCGCGCCGATGCCGTGAAGGATTTCGCCCGTCTTGGGCGACGAGGGGGGATCCCGCCCGATGCTCGGGCCGAGCTCGCATCGCTTCGAGAACAGGTCCGCGACGATGCGCTGGAGGAGGCGACCGCCCGCAACCTGCCGAGCATGACCCCGACGCTCGTCGGCGACCTGCTGCGCATCGTGGAGCGCGACCGGCGCGACGCGATCGCCATCAGCCGGCTCAGGCGGCGCGTCGTCCGTGAGCTCCGTCCGTACGAGCGCTTCTCACGGGGCGAGGCGACCTGGCGCTATGGGCGCGCGCGCCTCGCCCATTTCGGTCCGGTGCGCGGCCTGCTGCGGGGAATCACCCGCTCCGAGCTGAAGCGAAAGGTTCCACAGGGCGGTGGTCTGACGATCGCTCTGGTCGGGCCCGATGGCGCGGGGAAGTCCACGGTCATCGAAGAGCTCTCGACGTGGCTTGCGTGGCGGCTGAACCTCCGCGTCGTGTACATGGGCTCGGCGCAGCCTTCAGGCCGAACGCGTGTGCTCAAGGCGGTGGCACGGGGTGGCCGCCTCGCCGCGCGCTTCCTGCGGTCTGCCGGGACCAGACGGACCGCAGACGTCCTCATCGGCATCCGGTACCTGTCGGATGCACGAGACCGCATGGACCGGGCGCACCGGGGTCGGTCTCTGGCCGCGCAGGGAGCGGTGGTGCTGTTCGATCGCTTCCCCCTGGAGGGGGTGATGATCGGGGACCGCACGATGGACGGCCCCCGGATTCGAACGTTGTCCTCTGCGGCCTCCTCCCCACGTCTGCAGAGCCTGGCGCGTCGCGAGGAGGCGTGGTACGCGTCGATCATTCCCCCCGATCACATCATTCAGCTCGTCGTGTCGCCGGATGTCGCCGTGGCGCGAAAGGCGCATCGGTCGCCCGACGCGGTGCGCGAGAAGAGCCGGGTGCTCCTGGGTTCGGACCTCTCGCGCATTGCTCCGGTCACGCGAGTGGACGGGGAGCAGGAGCTGGATGAGGTGGTCGAGGCGGTGCGGGCCGCGATCTGGACGCTCCTGTGAGGACGATCGAGCTCACGGGCCCGATCGGGGCCGGCAAGTCCGCGGCCGAGCTGCCGCTTCGCGAGGCTCTCCGCAATCGAGGCGTCGATGTTCTGACGATGGCCGAGGCCCGACGGCTGGCCGGTATTGGCCGACGGCGGCGCGCCGCGGCGGCAGTCGGGTTCGCGCTTGGCCATCCGCGCCTCCTGACGATCATTGCGAGATCGCTGGTGCGCGCCCCGATCGCGTGGTGGCATCGGCGTCACATCTTCGGACTCGTGCTGCGCCTGGGTGCCGAGCTCGACCTCATGGATGGGGCCCTCCCCTCAGCGACTTGGGTGATCGTGGACGAGGGCTGGCTCCATCGATCGGTCAACGTGTTTGCCTGGCGCGAACCGATGCCGAGCCTCACCGAGATCACGGCCTACCTCGACCGTGCACCCATCAGCCCAATGGTGGTCGTCATCGACGCGCCGGAAGCGACGGCGACCGAGCGATTGCGCGCGCGCGGCCTACCGAAGCGGCTGCGTGGCCGGTCCGCGGCCGACGTCGAGCAAATCGTTCGACGATCACGTGACGTCCTCGCCCAGGCCGCAAGCGCGCTCGGTCGCGGGCCGCACGCGTTCGGACTGGTTCGCATCTGCAACGACGGGACGACTGACGATCTACGGGCTCGACTGGGCGACGCCGTCGGCGTATGGGACCCCATCGCGGCGTCGCCCATCCACCGGCAGACCTGGCCGTCGCTGCCGCGACCGGATCGAGCGATCCAGCGCATGTCCCGCCGATCCCGGGCCGTTGCGATCGATGCGGGCGCGGTGGCGCTGGCCGCGGAGCACTTCCGCCTGCCGAGACCGATTCGGACGGCGTCACCGTCCTCGCCAGGCGGTCGAGGACGTGTGGTCGTGCTGCATGACGGTGCGTCCGGCAGTTGGCTCCTGAAGCGATACAAGCCCAGCCTCGGGGATGAGGAGATCGGGTCGGAGCACGCGATCCTGGCCCGTCTCACCGAGCTCCGCCGAAGCACCCCCCGCCTGCGGGTCGGTGCCGACGGGACGACACTGCTGCACGCGTCCGGCGGCCGCATGGCATTGTTCGAGCTCGCGAAGGGGTACGTTCATCCCCATGAGCGCCTCCTCGCCCCGCGCGATCGACGGCGCATGGAGATAGATGCGGGTGCCACGCTTGCGGGGCTCCATGAGGCCCTGGCCGATTTCACCCCCCCGTTCGCATCGCCGAATGGGTTCGAGGGCCGGAGCGGTCCGCGCGTCGTGGGCGTGGAACGCACCAGTGCGCTGATCGACGAGGCCCGCGCCTCGGATGCGGCTGCCGCGCTGCCGGGCGACCGGATCGAGGCAGAGCTCCAGCGACTCGATGAGTTGCTCGAACGCGCAGACCTGCCTCGGACGGTCATTCATGGCGATTTCGGGCCATACAACCTCCTGGTCCGCAACGGGCACCCGCCGTTCGTCCTCGACTTCGAGCTCGCGCGGACCGACTGGCGACTCACGGATCTGGCCGGCGCCCTGCCGCGCTTCGCCCAGCGGCGCATCGGCTTTGACGAAGGGGCCGCGGGCCGGTTCCTGGAGGGGTATCGCTCCGTGTCCCACCTCCCGTCGGACGAGCTTCGCCTTCTGCCCAGCGTCGCCCAGTTCCTTGGCCTGCGCCGAGCGGTGGTGTGCTGGGACCGATTCCGTGTGACGGGCGACCGGGGATGGCTGACCGTCGCTCGGGAGCGCTACGCGTTCACACAGCGGGTGGCCGCCGGCCGCCATCCGATCAACGGGGTGGTGTGAGATGGCCGAGGGGCCGATCCTCATCGGCGGACCCGATCGCTGCGGAAAGACCATGCTCGCGGCGATCCTCGGCTCGCACTCGCGAATCGCCATCCCGATCGTCGGCTCGAACCTGTGGACCTTCTTCTATGGTCAATATGGCGACCTCAACGACGACGCCAATTTCGACCGTTGCCTCGCCGGATTGATGCGCTACAAGCACGCGCTCTTCCTCAAGCCGGACGTGCCGCGTCTGCGAGCCGAGCTGCCTCGTGGCGACCGGAGCTATGCCGGCCTCTTCGAGCGCATCCACGCGCATTTCGCCGAGCGAGCCGGGAAGCCGCGGTGGGGAGACCAGACCGGACTCATCGAGCGTTATGCGGACCAGGTGCTTGGCTCCTACCCGGGCGCCGTGATGCTGCACATGGTGCGTGATCCGCGCGACCGGTACGAGGCATCCCTGAAACTGTGGCCGGCCGGACGAGCGCGCGCGGGAGGCGCCGCCGCCCGCTGGGCATATTCGGTCCGACTCGGCGAACGAAACCTGCGCCGGCATCCCGACCGCTATCGCATGGTCCGCTACGAGGACCTCGTCTCCGATCCCGAGCGGACGGTGCACGGCCTGCTCGAACTTCTCGGCGAGGCGTACGAGCCGTCCATGCTGCTGATGGGTGATGCCCCGACATACCGCCGCCGCCTTGCTGGCGGCGAGGAGCCGGCTCCGGACCGCGTGCTGATCAGCGACGAGCACATCGGAGACTACGAGAACGGCAGGGTCCCACCGCTCGAGCTCGCGTTCCACGAGCGCGTCCTCGCGGGCC
>JBDSJJ010000104.1:0-7816 GCA_039917415.1 Candidatus Limnocylindria bacterium
GTGTCGTACGGGTGGATGTCGGGGCGGGTGAATCGGCGCTCGATGCTCAGGCCCTTCCAGGTGGGCTTCTGCCCCTCGGTCAGCTGGACGTAGCCGCTCGGCTTCGTCTTGGAACCGTTCCCGTTTCCATGGCCGTTGCCATTGCCGTTGGTGGTTCCGTTGGCCGTCTTGGTGGGGGCGGAGGATCGAGCCATGATTGCGATGAATCCCTCTGCATGCTTCGGCCGATGAAGGGACGCGCGGATGGTCGTTCCGCGGTCGTCGCCTGGGTCCCTCCGGCGGTCCGGCGCCTTGCTGTGCGCCGTGTTTTCTCAGACGAAGACTGTAATACGCTCGCAACCCCGAGTCAAGCGGAAACCACAACATCTGGTGGTGCTTCGGTTCGGGGATCCACAAGATGTGGTGGAGGAGTCTGTCACGTGTGTGACACGTGTGGAGTCAATGTGGATAGGTGGCCGTTGACTGTGGACGAGATGTGGAGTCGGCCGTTGCGTGAGGGCGGCGGGGTCGTCGCGGCCGGTCGTCGCGGCCGGTTGTCGCGGGGCGGAACTCATAGCCAGGTTGGAGCTGTTTGGGGGCTCCAACCTGGCCGGTGGTTGTCGGGTGGCGGGAAGGATGGGCATCGAGGGGCCCCGTTAAGCCTCAGGTTGCCCGTTAGTTTCCGCTGGGGAACAAACCCATCGGAACGGCCATCGCGGTACGGAGAGCTGCGGCGGCGGCCGCGCCGCCTGCTTGATTCAAGCGCGAAGAAGGAGGAGAGTTCGCGGGTGATGTGCCCCGCCTGCCGTCAGGCGAATCCGGACGGCTTCAGCTTCTGTGGGGCCTGCGGCGCAGCGCTCGCGCCAGACACGCAGGCTGACGTCCGAAAGACGGTGACTGTCGTGTTCTGCGACCTCGTGGGCTCGACCGCACTCGGCGAGCGCTCCGACCCGGAGATCCTGCGCGACGTCATGGCCCGCTACCACGCGGAGCTGCGCGCCTGCCTCGAGCGCCACGGTGGAAAGGTCGAGAAGTTCGTGGGCGACGCAGCCATGGCCGTCTTCGGCCTCCCGCAGGTGCACGAGGACGATGCCCTGCGCGCGGTGCGGGCGGCGGTGGAGATGCGCGAGGCGGTCGCGCGCCTGGGGCTCGAGGTCCGCATCGGCATCAACACGGGGAAGGTGGTCGCGGGCACCGGCGAGACGCTCGCCACCGGCGACGCGGTGAACGTCGCCGCGCGCTTCGAGCAGGCCGCCGCGGTGGGCGAGATCCTCATCGGGTACCTCACCGAGCGCCTCGTGCGCGACGGTGTGGTCACCGAGGCGCTGGACCCGCTCTCGCTCAAGGGCAAGCAGGAGCCGGTCCCCGCATATCGGCTGCTCCGGCTGGCCGACGACGTGCCGGCATTCACGCGCCGGATCGACGCACCGTTCGTCGGGCGCCGGGACGAGCTCGCTCAGCTCGAACGTGCGCTGACCACGGCAATCGAGACGCGAAGCCCACAGCTGGCAACGATCGTCGGGGCTCCGGGCATCGGAAAGTCGCGCCTGGCACGCGAGCTCCTCGGAAGCGGACGTACCCGCGTGGTGGTCGGCCGCTGCCTCCCGTACGGCGAAGGGATCACCTACTGGCCGTTGCAGGAGATCGTGTCCCAGGTGGGCGATCTCCGGAGCGCGCTCCACGGAACCGGGGACGGCGAGCTCGCGGTGACCCGCCTCGATGCGGCGCTGGGTGTGACGGACACTCCGGTGTCGCCCGAGGAGATCGCCTGGGGCGTCCGCCGGCTGCTCGAATCGATCGCGAACGCGGAGCCGCTGATCGCGGTCTTCGACGACATCCACTGGGCAGAGCCGGCGTTCCTGGATCTCATCGAGTACGTGGCCTCGTTCGCCCAGGAGGTCCCGTTGCTCGTCCTGTGCACCGGGCGTCCCGACCTGTTCGACCTGCGGCCGACGTGGACGTCGCCGAAGCCGAACGCCACGCTCGTCACGCTCCAGGCCCTGTCGGAGGACGACAGCGGAGCGCTCGTGGGGCTGCTCAGCGACCTCCCGGAGGAGACGCGGGAGCGCATCATCCAGGCGGCGGAGGGCAACCCGCTGTTCGTCGAGCAGCTGGTGGCCATGCAGGCCGAGGACGGCGACATCCTTGAGGTGCCGCCGACCCTGCAGGCGCTTCTCGCCGCGCGCATCGACCGCCTCGGCGAGAAGGAGCGCGCAGCCGCACAACGCGGGTCGGTCGAAGGACGCCTGTTCCATCGCGGAGCCGTGGCCGAGCTCCTTCCGGAGCGCGATCGGGCCGACGTAGGCGCGCACCTGCTGTCGCTCGTCCGCAAGGAGCTCATCCGGCCGGATCGGGCATTGCTCCCGGGGGACGACGCGTTCCGCTTCGGCCACATCCTCATCCGCGACGCAGCGTACGACGCGATCCCCAAGCGCCAGCGAGCGGTGCTCCACCAGCGCTTCGCGGACTGGATGGAGGCGAGGCTCGGCGAGGACGCACCCGACGAGATCGTCGGCTACCACCTCGAGCAGGCGTATCGGTACGGATCGGAGCTCGGCTCGCCCGATGCGCGCACCGGGGCCCGCGCTGCTGATCGGCTCGCAGCCGCGGCGCGGGCGGCCATGGCGCGACAGGACATCGCCGCCACCGTGAACCTGCTCGAACGTGCGGTCGAGCTGGCCCCGGACTCCCCTTCTCGCCCGCTGCTGTCCGTTCGTCTCGGCGAAGCGCTGAGCGAGGCGGACGACCTCGAGCGAGCACGGGCCGCGTTCGAGGAGGGCGTCGCGCTCGCGCAGGCGGCGGGCGACGGGCATGCCGAGTGGCTCGGCAGGGTCTGGCTCGCCCGCACGCAGCTGCTCCAGGATCCGGAGGGTGCCCTCGACCGCATGGTGGACGAGGCGACTGCCGCCGTCGCTGCACGCGAGCCTGCCCAGGACCACGAGGTGCTCGCCGTTGCGTGGGGCCGGATCGCTGTCGTTCATTCCTGGCGCAACGAAACGACCGCGTACATGGACGCGTTCGAGCGGGCGCTCCATCACGCACGAGCGTCGGGCGATCTCGCGCTCGAGGTCCACCTCGCCGAGATGCGGGCGCCCGACTTCATCTGGGGCGCGGGCCGAGTCGACGATGGCGTGCGCTACGCCGAGGAGCTCGTCGAGAGGGGCGGACACGTCCCGGGCGTGCAGCAGTTCGCGCTGCATCTCCATGCTCACATGCGGGCGCGGCTCGGCGAGTTCGAAGGTGCGCTCGATGCCATGAGCACGTATCGCGACAACCTGCGCCAGCTCGGGAAGGGCCGAGAGTACGCCGTCACGGCCGGCTGCGTCTGGGACGTCTGCTGGTGGTCGGGCGACGTGCAGCACGGGAAGGAGAAGCTGCGCGAGTCGTTTGAGCTGCTCGAGAGGACCGGGAACAAGGCGTTTCTCTCGGAAATCGCGAGAGGCCTCGCGGAAGTGGCGCTCCGCGAAGACGCGCTCGACGAGGCGGACCGATGGTGCGAGGCGAGCGTGGAGGTCAGCGTCCCTGACGACGTCGAGAGCACCGCACACGTCGCGTTGCTTCGAGCCAAGCTTCGCGCAGCGCGCGCCGACCTCGCGGCGGCCAAGGAGCTGGCCCGCCATGCGGTCGACCTCTACTCGGGAACCGACTTCCTCGAGCGCTCCGCCGACGCGCGACTGACGCTCGCGGAGATCCTGCGTGCAGAGGGCGACCCCGACGCAGACGCCGCCGCGTTGGAGGCACTCGCGCTGTACGAGCAGAAGGGCAACCTCGTCGGCGCCGGCTGGGTCCGCGTGTTTCTCGAGTATCGGTGAAGAGGAAAGTGACGGTGCCGTCTGGGAGGTCGCTCCGGGTCCCCACGGCGCGGATCATCGGCTCGGCGGGACGGTGGGTCAATGGGTGCGGAAGTCCGCGCTGATCCGCTGGAGGCAGTAACGAGTGCGCGCGGTCGCGGCGCGCATACATTCGCCGCCGGCCTGCCCTAGGCGCGCGCGCAGGATGCGGCGGTGCTCGGCCAGGGCATCGGCGTAGGCCTCGGCGCCGACGGCGTGCAGCAGCTTGGTGGAACCCTCGACATCGGTGAAGAGGAAGGTGACGGTGCCGGCTGGAAGGTCGCGCCGCATGGCGACATCATGCACGAGCGGCTCATCCCACGACACCCCGTCGCTGGCCGTCATGGGGCAGGACATCGGCGGCTGTACCGGTTGGTCCGCTGGAGGGCGTATCGGCCAGGAAGTGGCTGTTAGTCCCAGCAGTGAACCAATGGGCCGAGCGGTCAGCGAGCTGGGAGTAACTCAAGGTGTGGAATCAGGAGGTACGCCCGCATGCGGCCCTTGCCCTTGACCTCGATCTCGCCGCGTTCCTCGAACCGATGACGCTCCCGGAGCCTGCCGTATGACCCCGCGCCAACCTGGATCCTGCCGGGGAGGCCGTGCGACTCCATGCGGCTCGCTGTATTGACGGTGTCGCCCCATAGGTCGTAGGTGAACTTGTGCCGGCCGATGACGCCGGCGACGACCGGGCCGCTCTCCATCCCAACCCGGATCGCGAGGTCGATTCCCAGCGCCTCACGCAGACGCGCGAACTCAGCGAGCATATCGACGGCCATATCGGCCATGGCCTCCGCGTGGTCGGGCCTCGCCACCGGCAGACCTGCCGCCACCATGTACGCGTCCCCGATCGTCTTGATCTTCTCCAACCCATGCCGCTCCGCCAGGCGATCGAAGGCACTGAACACCTCGTCCAGCACGCCCACCACCCGTTCCGGTGCGGTCCGCTCGCTGAACGGCGTGAAGTCGACGACGTCCGCAAACAGGACGGTCACGTCGGCGTGCGAATCCGCGATCACGCCCGGCTTGCGCTTGAGCCGCTCTGCGATCGGCCGCGGCAGGACGTTCAGCAGAAGCCCCTCCGAGCGCGCAAACGCCCGGTCACGAGCGCGCACCGCGTACTGAAGCAGGAGATACGCCGTGAGCGCCACGCCTATGACGTTCAGGACGAAGAAGGCGACCCGGATGGGATCGGGTATGGCCGCTGCGTTCCGCGCCAGGGTTGGATCGATCACCCCCGAGATCAGCGTGAGGACGGCGAATGCGACGAACCACGGAATGGAAGCATCCACGCTGAAGAAAAACAGCGTCCCGAAGGCGGCGACGATGGCCCACAGACTGACGGCGCTCGAGGCAACATACCCGCCCAGGCTCCATTGCAGGAAAAAGGGCAGCAGCGTCATCAGCAGTGCCTGGGTGAAACGGAAGAACCCGTAGCTCTTCGTTCGCGCAAAGACGGCCAGGCTGGCGAGCGACACCAGCTGATACGCGAAAGGGATTCCCGCTGCCTGGAAGAGACCGAGGGCCGAGTACGTCCCCACCCAGATGACTGCGAGGGACGTGACCAGGCTGGCAGCCAGGGTGAGCGCGACCTTCTGGGCGCGCGTCTCGTCGGGATCGCTGTCGGTCACACCCAGCAACGCGAGCCATTGGACGAACCGCGCGAGATCCGAGCTACGATCCATCGGGCGAGTATGCCGCCTCGAAATTCGTCAGGCGCTTGGCGTCTGAGCTCGGGACTCTGCTCGGACCGCGGTCGGCGCTGGAGTCGAGGACAGGGGCCCCGTCGAGCTTGTCGAGGTAGGGCTTCGCGCGAAGCTCGACCATGAGCGGTCGCGATTCCGTTGCGAGCGCGCGGATCGTCGGATCGTCGGGAAGCAGGACGGCGGGGTGGGCTTTGCGGGAGGTGGCTGTATCGGTGACAACTTCCCCGAATGTCCGCCAGGTGGATGCGTCAGCCATGCCCATGGCGCCCGCTTGGCCGATGCATCCACGGTCGGGATGCATCCGGGCATATCTGGCCGATACAGCCACCCGGGGAATGAGCGGGCAGGCGCGTCGCGGAACTCTCGGCGATCTGGCCTTCAGGGGGTCGGAGTCTCAGCGTGCACGTCGGCCCGAGCCTGAGGTGAGGGCGGCTCCGGTGCCGATCCCAGCGCCTCGGCAAGCTTCTGAAGATAGGGACGCGCGCTTAGCTCCTCGAGAAGCGGCCGGACCTCAGCGGCCCAGGCGCGGACCTCGGGCTCGCCCGGGAGGAGGACAGCCGCATCGACCACGTAGCATGCAGCCTCGAACATCTGCTCCAGCCGTACGAGGCCCGCACGCGCGTCGCGGAATCCGGCGAGGGCATCCTTCGTCCGGCCCTCGAGCGCGGCAACGGCCGCGGTGGCGCGGGCGATCTCGGTCCGACCATAAGCGCCGGCCGGCAAGGCGGCCCGCAGCTCGGCAGTCCGGCGGGCGTGGTCGAGGTTCCGCGACCAGATTGCGGCGCGCGCGGCGAGGCCCAGCGGGACCTCCTGGTTCTGGGCCACCACGTCCATTGCCAGCATGGCATCGCGGAATGCGGCCTCTGGATCACCCGCCAGCAGTGCCGTGGTGCCTTTGACCATGTACAGGCTGAACAGGTCATCAGGCTCCTCGCTGTCACCCACCAGCTGCGTGATCTCGGCGACGAGCTCGTCAGGCCGCTCGCCACGCGCCATCTCGGCCAGGCTGAGGAAGGTTCGCAGACGTAGGCGGTCGTGCGACAGGGTGGCACTCTCGAGCGCCTCACGCATCAACGCCGCATGAACGTCCCAGTCGCGGCCCTCCCCATACAGGCCGGCGACGCCGGTCCCGAGCGTCCAGTTGTACATCCCTCGATCGCCGACCTGCCGCGCCAGCTCGGCTGCTTCCAGGAAGAGTCGTGTCGAGCGCGCGGGGTCGTCCTCGCTGATGGCCGATGCGAAGTTGTTGCGAGCCCGCATCTCGAAGTTGCGATCGGTCCCGGCCACGGCCATGTCGAGCGCCGCCTGCTGGAGGGCGATGCTCTCGCGGCGCCGGCCGACGATGTTGAGCGCAGAGCCCTTGTTGACGAACGCCTCGGCAACGATCGCGTCGAGATCCAACCGTTCGGCGATCGGCAGCGCCCGGTCGGCAGCCTCGACGGCCTTGTCTGTGAGGCCGAGGCGCATGTAGCAGCGGGACAGGTACGCCAGGATCTGGGCCAGCACCGGCTCGTCCCCGATCGTCTCTGCGTCGGCCACCGCAACTTCCAGGACCTCCGTGGCGCGCACGACTTCTCCGGCATCGGTCAGGACTCTGCCGAGCCGGGCCGTGGCGCCCGCCGCTGCAACCCCGTCCCCTAGTTGACGATAAGCCTCGATCGCCGCCTCGGCATAGCGCACCGCCTCTCGCGACGCTGCCCCCGCCGAGAGTGCGGCCCGGTCGAGGAGCGAGGCTCGGTTGGCGGGCTCAGCGGTGATGGCCAGCGCCTGGTCCAGGTGTTTGACCGCCTGCTCATGCGCACCAAGCGATGCGGCCCTCTCGGCCGCGGACGAGAGGGCGAGCCGAGCCTGGGCGGCCACCGCATCGGCTTCCGGCCCCTCGTCGGAGGCCTGATGAGCTGCGACGTAATGGCTGGCTAACGCTCCAGCCAGCTCCTCATCTCCGATCGCCTCGTAGTGGCGAGCCACGGCAAGGTGACGAGAGCGACGGTCACGGCGGGCAAGAGTGCCGTAGGCGACCTCCTGGATCAGGGATTGCACGAATCGATACTGGCCACGCTCGGGTGAGCGTGGATCGCTCTCGACCTCCAGCAGCTCGCGGCGAACGAGCGCGCGCAGGCGCGGCTCCAGGTCCTCGGAGCCGCCGCCGACGGCGGCCAGCGCATCGGCCGAAAAGACCTGGCCCAGCACCGCGGCATCCTGGAGGAGGAGGCGATCGGTCGCGTCGAGCCCGTCGAGGCGCGAAGCGATCAAGGAACGGAGCGAGTCTGGGACGCTGATGCTCGTCAGATCGCCCGTCGGCTC
>JBDSJJ010000105.1:0-15247 GCA_039917415.1 Candidatus Limnocylindria bacterium
CCAACCCGCCCTCGGGCTGCCGCTTCCACACTCGCTGCCCGATGGCGCAGGAGATCTGCAAGGTCGAGGAACCGCCGCTGCGCGACGTCGGTGGTGGCCACATGAGCGCTTGCCACTTCGCTGAAGAGGTCACGCCGCTCGGCAGCGAACAGCCACAGCCGGTGAGCGGAAGGGCCTAGCCTTCGGCGCCGCTCGGTGCGGGGCCCTCACCGCGTTCGGGATCTTCCATGCGCAGCTCGACCTGCTCGGTGCCATCCGGCCGTCGTGTTCGCGTCACGTGGATATGGGGATGCGTCTCGTCACCGACCTGCTCCTTCTCCACACGGACCATGACGTGCTGGTCGACGTCGCTCAGGCGTTCGGCCTCCGGGAGCGCGGCGTTGGGAACGGTGCGGAAGACGGCGTAGCTCACGAAGACCCATAGCACGGCGATGACGGGGATCCCGAACAGGGCGCCCCAGACGCCGGCCACCTGTGCGCCAATGAGCAGGCCGACGAGCACGAGGATGGGATGCAGGCCCAGTGCACCGCGCATGAGCCGTGGCTGCAGCCAGTTCACGATCAGCGTCTGGACCGCGAATAGGATGATGAGGACCGGGACGAGCGCTTCGCCGGCGAACAGGGCGGCGCCGATGACCGGCGGTACGAGCGCCAACGGCGGTCCGAAGAACGGGATGAGCATCGCCAGCGCGCTCAGCGTGCCCCACAGGAAGAGGTAGGGAATCCCGAAGACGCTGCCGACAACGCCGACCAGGGCGGCCTGCAGCACCGCAAGGATGAGCTGTGCCCGCAGGAATCCGCCGAAGGCGCGCACGATCGATCGCTCGAGCAGGTCTGCTTCGTCCCGGTAGCGGCGCGGCACCACGCTGCGCAGACGGGCGAGCATGCGCTGGGAGTCCATGACCATGTAGAGCGAGATCACGATGATGAGCAGGAGCGAACCGAGCGCCGCGATCGTCACGCCGGCGATGTTCTGGGCCTGCTCCAGCACGTCGCTTCCGACCTGGGCCAGCCCGGCCAGCGCGCCGCCGTACAGGTCGGTCAGGTCGATGCGCAGCCTTCCGAACTGGAGGCCACGCTCCCAGTCGGCGAGGACCGTCAGGATGTCGCGCTCCGCGGCGGGGTAGTTCCGCGCCAGCCCCGTCACCTGCTGGGTGATGGCGGCCCCGGTGTAGAAGACCGCGAAGCCGAACACGACCAGGGCCAGCAGGTAGGCGCCGACCACGATCGACGGTCGGGGCAGGTCGACACGCTCCGCGATGCCCGCCACGAGGGCCGACATCACGAACGCGAGCAGCCATGCCAGGAACAGGATCAGCAGGATCGTGCCGAAGGCACCCAGCAGCGCCAGAACGCGGTCGATGACGAGGAATGCGAAGTACGCGCTGCCGAGCGCGAGGAACGCGATGAGCCACCAGCGCTCGCGGGGACCGATGCCGGAGGTCGGTCCGGTCACGGCTAGCGACCCCGTCGCGGACCGATGCCCACGGCTTCGCGGACCTCGGCCGTGGTGGCCGCGAGGATCGGTCGAACCTTCGCCGCGCCAGCCGCCAGAGTGTCCTCGACCACGGCAGGATCGGCCGCCAGGCGGAGGCGCTCTTCCCGCATCGGCCGGAAGTGCTCGATGATCCGCTCGGCAAGCAGCCGCTTGGTATCGACACACCCGGTTCGTGCGGTGCGCTCGCCGTCCTGGATCTCGAGGTAGTCGTCACCGAAGAATCGATGGAGCTGGCACACGTTGCAGACCTCCGGCCGGCCGGGATCGGTGCGCTTGATGCGCAGCGGGTCGGTGACCATGCTCATGACCAGCCGCCGGATCTCGTCGGGCTCGGCGAAGATCGGGATCGTGTTGTTCGCGCTCTTGCTCATCTTCGTCGCGCCGTCGAGCCCAAGGACCGTCGGCGCATCGGTGAAGACGGGTTCGGGTTCGGGGAAGATCTCACCGTACCGCCGATTGAAGGCGCGAACGATCTCGCGGCTCAGCTCGAGGTGCGCGGCCTGGTCCTTGCCGACGGGCACCCGCGTGGCCTTGTAGATCACGATGTCGGCAGCCTGGAGCACTGGGTAGTCGAGCAGGCCCATGCTGTTCTCGATGCCCTGCTGGCGCTTCTCCTTGTAGGTCGGCGTTCGCTCGACCCAGCTGACGGGGACCACGGTGTTGAAGATCCAGGCCAGCTCGGCGTGCTCGGGCAGGTCGGACTGGCGGATCAGCGCGCAGCGTCCGGGGTCGAGGCCGACGGCGAGGAGGTCGAGGACCATCTCGTGGGTCAGGCGACGCAGCTCCGCGCCGTCGTGGACGGTCGTCAGGGCGTGATAGTCGACGATCGCGTAGATCGTCTCGAAATGGTCCTGTAACGCGACGTAGTTGGCCTGGGCACCGAGGTAGTTGCCGAGGTGCGACGCGCCGGACGGCTGGATCCCGCTGAACACGCGATCGCGAACCTCGCGGGGCGCCGCGTCGCGAGCGTCGAGTGTCTGGGCCATGGGACGGCGAGTGTAGCGCACCGCGAGGCGCTCTCCAGCTCTCGAGACGGTATCGTGGGGGCATGACGCCATGGCAGTCGGCCGATCGGCCACGAGCGCGCGTCGGCCGCGCGATCGAGGTCCACGACAGCATCCCGTCCACGAACGACCGCGCGCGCGAGCTCATCGCAGCGGGGATCATCGGACGCGCTGTGGTGGCCGAGGTTCAGACCGCCGGTAGGGGCCGCCGCGGCAGAACCTGGGCGTCACCGCCGGGGGCAAATCTCACCCTCAGCATCGGGATCGATCTCGGGATCCGCGCGCGCGACGCCTGGCAGCTGGCCGCGGCCGCCGGGCTTGCCGTCCGCGACGCCTGTCTGGCGGTTGCTCCGCTCGGCCTGAAGTGGCCGAATGACATCGTGTCGGCTGAAGGGCACAAGGTGGGCGGGGTGCTCATCGAGACTTCGATCGACGGCGAGGTGGTCACCTCCGCGGTGATCGGGATCGGGCTCAACGTGAACTGGCCGCGGAGCGAGATGCCGGACGAGATCCGCGACCACGCGACGAGCCTGGCCGAGCTGAACGGACGGCCCATCGCGCGCGAGACGCTGCTGGCTGACCTGCTCGACGCGCTGGATCGCGAGGTCGTCGCCATGGAGGGCGGGCGGTCGCCGCTGGATCGCTATCGCGCCGCGTGCACGACGCTCGGCGCCGAGATCGAGGTCGACACGGGTGACCGGAGGGTCGTTGGGCGAGCGATCGACCTCGATGCCGGCGGTGCGCTGGTTGTCGAGTCGGGAGGCCGGCGCGAGCGCCTCGCGAGCGGGGAGATCGTCCGGCTGCGAGCGGTGACAGCAGCATGAGACAGCTGCCCGAAAAGTCGCCGCAGCGCGTTCCCGACTCGGATCTGGCCGACGTTCTCACGGCCCAGGCCGATCGCGCGGCGTTTGCCGTCCTGTACCGGCGCTACCTTGATCCGATCTACGGATACTGCTTCTATCTCCTCGGCGACCACCACGACGCCGAGGATGCGACCGAGCGAACCTTCCTGGCGGCCATGTCGGCGCTCGACCGCTTCCGGGACACCGGCTCGACGTTCCGATCCTGGCTGTTTCGCATCGCCCACAACGAGCTGGCCAACATGCTGCGATCCCGTCGACGCCATCGTTCCGCGTCGCTTGACCTCGTGCCCGAGCTGGCGGCAGGCGACGACCCGGCCCGGCTGGCTGGACGAGCCGAGGACACGCGACGCCTGCAGCGAGCGGTGGGCCGACTGGGCGGCGACCGCCGCCAGGTCGTCGTGCTGCGCTTCGTCGAGGGGCTCTCGACGAGTGAGATCGCCGAGGTGCTTGACCGCAGCGACGGCGCGGTCCGCGTCCTCCAGCACCGAGCGCTTCGCGATCTTGCCCAGCTGCTCGCCGAGGACCCGCGTCGCACCTGACATTGGCCCGCTCGGCCTGGCCCCGTGTAACGTATCGGCTCCCGCGGTGTTAGCAGGAGTGTCATGAGTCATCCGCCTTCTGCCGCCGAGCGTCTCGACCGCGCCGTCGACGGCGTCCTCGACGGTCAGTCCGTCCCGACCGCCGCCGCAGCGGCCGGGCTCGATCCGTCGATGCGCGCGCTTCTCGGGATGGCGGCCGACATCCGGGTCTCACTGCGCGCCCCGCTGGCCTCGCCGCACTTCGAAGCCCGTCTCGGGACCCGGCTGGTCCCCACCGCCCCACGCGATGCTGTGGCGTGGGCGCTGCGACATCCGGGGCGGTTGATCGTGACCGGTGCGGTGGGATCGGCCGTGGGCGTCGGCGTGACCGCTTATGCCGTCTGGCGCAGCAGCCGTCGCGCGCCGAGCGGCCACCGGCTCCTCCATCGATAGCGAGAGGAGGAATCGATTGCCCATCAAGTTCCCGTTCAGCCGGCGGAACGCGCCATCCGACACATGGACGAAGTGCCCGAGCTGTGACGCCCAGGTCTTCAACAAGCAGCTCGAGCGCAATCAGCGTCTGTGCCCTTCGTGCGGCCATCACTTCCGGATGTCGATCGGTGAGCGCATCGACCTGCTGCTCGATCCCGGCAGCTTCTCCGAGCGCGACGCAGGCCTGGAGGCGGTCGATCGGCTGGGCTTTCATGACGATCGGCCCTACCTCGATCGGCTCGAGGCATCGCGCGTCAAGACCGGCCTGCGCGACGCGGTCGTGTGGGGCATTGGCTCGATCGAGGGCCAGCGCGTCGCCATCGGGATCTTCGACTTCCGGTTCATGGGGGGGAGCATGGGCAGCGTCGTCGGCGAAAAGCTCGCGCGCTGCTTCGAGACGGCGTTGGCCGAACGCATCCCCGCGATCGTGGTCAGCGCGTCGGGTGGAGCACGCATGCAGGAGGGAACGCTGGCTCTCATGCAGCTGGCGCGCACGACGGCCCCCCTCGTCCGCCTCGACGCTGCCGGCGTCCCCTTCATCTCCGTGTTGACCGATCCGACGACCGGCGGTGTCCTCGCCAGTTTCGCCAGCCTGGGGGACGTCATCTTGGCCGAGCCGCGTGCCCTCATCGGCTTTGCGGGTGCGCGCGTCGCGTCGGACACGGTGGGCGAGAAGATGCCCGAGGGCTTCCAGACCGCGGAATTCCTCCTCGAGCACGGCTTTGTCGATGGTGTTGTGCCTCGCCCCGAGCTCCGCGCCAGCCTGGCCCGACTGGTCAAGCTCCTCCCGGTTGCCGCGGTGGATGACGGCCAACTGGCGCCGGTCGAACGGCCCTGGGGCCCGATCGGCGCCCTGTCCGGTTTTGCCGAGCGCTTCGGCGGCGCCGTGAGCGAGACGATCGGCATCGACGTCGAGAACCCACCGGCGGATGGAAATGGACGAGCACCCGTCGGCGATCGGGAGGCGGACCGATGAGCGACGCTCCGATGCTCGATCGGCAGACGCGTTCGCCCGAGGCCGTCGAGGAAGCATGGCGACGTGTCCAGCTCGCGCGTCATCCGCAGCGTCCGCGGACTCTCGACCTCATCGCGGCGGTGTTCGACGGCTTCTTCGAGCTCCACGGCGACCGCGCCTTCGGCGATGACCATGCGATCGTGGGCGGGCCGGCAACGCTGGACGGTGCGCCGGTCATGGTCATCGGCCACCAGAAGGGGACCGATACCGACTCGAACATCCTGCGCAACTTCGGATCGCCGCATCCCGAGGGCTTCCGCAAGGCACACCGCCTCATGCGGCTGGCCGACAAGCTCGGCATGCCGATCGTCACGTTCCTCGACACGGCAGGCGCCTTCCCGGGACCGGCGGCCGAGGAGCGCGGCCAGGCCGAGGCCATCGCCTCGAGCATCAAGCTCATGACCGGGTTGCAGGTGCCGATCGTCGTGGTCGTGCTCGGCGAGGGCGGTTCGGGAGGTGCGCTGGCGCTCGGCGTCGGGGACGTGGTGCTGGCGCTCGAGAATGCGGTCTACTCGGTGATCAGTCCGGAGGGCTGCGCCTCGATCCTGTGGCGCTCGCGCGACGAGGCGCGGACTGCCGCCGCCGCCATGCGCATGACGGCCGACGACCAGGTCGATCTCGGCGTGGTCGATGCGATCGTGGCGGAGCCGGGGGAGGGCGCGCACACCGACCACGCAGAGACCGGTCGCGCGGTCAAGGCGGCGATCGTGTCGGCCCTGCGGCGACTCTCCGGGCGCGAGACGACCGAGCTGCTCGCGACCCGCTATGCTCGACTCCGCGGCCTCGGAGCCTATGTGGAGACCGGGGACCGCCCCGGCCGTCCGGAGGTCCCGTCCCTCCGACGGCGGATCGGCCGCATTCTCCACCTGCCGGGCGTCCCACGCCGACCTCGGTGGAGCGAGATCTGGCCCAGCAGCGACGCCGACGACGAGAACGAGAGAGGCGCATGACCGACGACGAGCACGCCCTCGAGGCGATCGCCCGAGCAGCGACCGACCTGATCCCGGCGCTGACCGAGCGGCTGTCGCGGCACAACCTCGGGGAGATCGAGGTCGCATCCGACGACATTCGTCTGCGCGTCGCGCGCGCGATTCCGACTGGCACCCCAGCGCTGCCGGTGCGTCCGGCGTCCGTCGCCGAGCGCGGACCAACTTCCCCCGCTCCGTCCGGCGTCGGCGTGCCATCCCCGGCCGTCGGCTTCTTCGTCTACGCCGAGGGCCTGGGTCCCGGTCTCGACGTCGCGAAGGGCGATCCCCTCGGCCAGGTGGAGATGCTGGGCATCCGGCACGACGTGCGCGCTCCACGCGCCGGCACGGTTCGCAACCTCGTGGCCGAGAGCGGCGAGGCGGTGGAGTACGGGCAGGTGGTGGTCGAGCTCGAGCCGTCGGAGGCGCGAGCGTGAGCCTCGCGCTCCTGTTCAGCCCCCAGGGGTCCCAGGCGGTCGGCATGGGGCGCGACCTGGCTGCGGCCGGCGGGGCGGCTTATGCGACCTACGCCGAGGCCGATGCCGTGCTCGGATGGTCGGTCAGCGACGTCTGCTGGGACGGTCCGGTTGAGCGGCTGAACGATACGCGGCAGACGCAGCCGTGCCTGCTGACCACCTCGGTGGCCGCCTACCGGGCCCTCGGCGAGCGAACGGATCTGCGACCGAGCATCGTGGCCGGCCACTCGGTCGGGGAGTACGCGGCCCTCGTCGCGGCCGGCGTGCTCGAGTTCGCCGCCGCGCTGCGGCTGGTGCAACGCCGCGCAACGCTGATGGCCGATGCCGGTGGCGCCGGCGGAATGGCGGCCGTCATCGGCCTGGCGCGGACCGAGGTCGATCGCGTGGTTGGGGGCATCGGCCGTCCGACCGAGCTGGTCGTCGCCAATGACAACGCCCCGGGCCAGGTAGTCATCTCGGGACTGATCGACGCGCTCGACGCGGCCGATGAGCCGATGCGCGCCGCCGGAGCCAAGCGCATCGTTCGGCTCCCGGTGTCCGGGGCATTTCATTCGCCACTCATGACGCGCGTCGCCGAAGGCCTGGCTGAGGCGTTCGAGGATGAGGCATGGGCCGACGCCCGCGTGCCGATCGTCAGCAACGTCACCGCCGAAGCGCTGACCGACGCGTCCCGCATCAGGGCACTGCTCGCCGAGCAGGTGCGCTCGCCGGTCGAGTGGGTGCGGTGCGTCGAGCGCATGGCCTCGATGGGGGTCGACGTGGCGGTCGAGTGCGGCGCCGGGTCGGCGCTGGTCGGGATGCTCCGGCGCATCGCCCCCAGTATCCGTGCGGTGGCGGCGGGGGACATCGGCAGCCTGGGAGCCGCCGCGGACCTCGTCCGGTCCAGCGCGCCCGCGGGGGCGACGGCGTAGCCATGGTCAGCAAGATCCTCATTGCGAATCGCGGCGAGATCGCCGTGCGCATCCTCCGCACCTGTCGCGATCTTGGCCTGCCCGCGGTCGTCGCCTACAGCGAGGCCGATCGGGAGACGCTGGCCGTGCGACTTGCCGATGAGGCGATCTGCATCGGCCCGGCCGAGGCGCGCAAGAGCTACCTCAACCAGCCCGCGGTCATCAGCGCCGCGATGATCACCGGCTGCGACGCGGTGCATCCCGGCTACGGCTTCCTGTCGGAGGACGCTACGTTCGCCGAGGCATGCGTGGCTCATGACCTGACGTTCATCGGCCCGCGTCCCGAGGTGCTCGAGCGCTTCGCCTCGAAGTACGCGGTGCGCCGCATGCTCGGCGCCAATGGTCTGCCGACGGTCCCCGGCAGCCGCGGCATCGTGACCGATCTGCCCGACGCGCTCGAGCAGGCGGCGGAGGCCGGCTACCCGGTCCTCCTCAAGCCGTCCGCCGGTGGAGGCGGGCGCGGCATGCGCCTGGTGCGATCGCGGCGGGAGATGGAGCAGGCCCTGCCGCTTGCCCGGTCCGAGGCGCAGGCCGCCTTCGGGGACGACTCCATCTACTTCGAGAAGTGGATCGAGGAGTCTCGCCATGTCGAGGTCCAGGTCCTCGTCGATCAACACGGCAACGGCGTCCACCTGGGGGAGCGCGACTGCAGCATCCAGCGTCGTCATCAGAAGATCATCGAGGAGGGGCCGTCGCCGGCCATGGACGATGCAGCGCGCGAACGCCTCCGGGACCTCGCCGTACGCAGCGTCGTCGCGGCGGGCTACGAGAGCGCCGGCACCCTCGAGTTCCTGCTCGACGCCAAGGGGAATTTCTACTTCATCGAGATCAACTGCCGCATCCAGGTCGAGCACCCGGTGACGGAGCTGCTGACCGGGGTGGATCTCATCGCCGAGCAGATCCGGATCGCGGCGGGTGATCGTCTCAGCCTCCAGCAGGACGAGATCCGCTTCCGTGGGCACGCCATCGAGTTCCGGATCAACGCCGAGGATCCGAGCGACAATTTCTCGCCCCAGACCGGCGAGATCGAGAGACTGCATCTGCCCGGTGGTCCGGGGGTTCGCGTCGACACGCACCTCTATCCCGGCTACGAGGTGCCGCCGTACTACGACAGCCTGCTGGCCAAGCTCATCGTGTGGGGCGAGACGCGCGAGATCGCGCTGGCACGCTCGCGACGGGCGCTGGCCGAAATCGAGATCGGCGGCGTGAAGACGAACATCCCGTTCCATCGTGGGATCATCGACAACGACGCATTCCTCGACGCACGCGTGAGCACGAACCTGCTCGACCGGGTCGGCCCGGCCGCGTTCGTCGGCAGCTGAGGAGCCACCGACCGAACCGATGACCACCGAGACACCCTCGACCACGACCCCGACGCTGCCCCTCGAGGCGGCCGAAATCATGCGGATCATTCCGCATCGCTATCCATTCCTGCTCGTCGATCGCATCATCGAGCTGGAGCCTGGGAAGCGCGCCGTCGGCCTCAAGGCCGTGACCGCAAACGAGCCACAGTTCATGGGACACTTTCCCGAGCGCCCGATCATGCCGGGCGTGCTCATGGTCGAGGCGTTGGCCCAGACGGCCGGCGTGGCGGTGATGACGCTTGACGAGTACCGCGGCAAGCTCGGCCTCTTCGCCGGTATCGACGACTGCCGCTTCCGGCGCATGGTGCTGCCGGGCGACACGCTGCGCCTCGAGGTCACGGTCGAGAAGCTGCGCGGCATGTTCGGTCGTGTCAGGGCCGTGGCCAGCGTCGACGGCGAGATCGCCGTGGAGGCGACGCTCTCGATCATCATTCCCCGTGACCAGGAGAAGGGTGGAGGGCAGGCCGATGCGTGACGGCGAGCGTCGAGTGGTCATCACCGGCATGGGTGCGCTGACCCCGATCGGCAACGACGTGCCGGCATTCTGGGATGGCCTTGTCAACGGGCGCAGTGGCATCGGTCCCATCACGACCTTCGATCCGGTGAAGACCGCCAGCAAGGTCGCCGGCGAGATCAAGGGATTCGACGCCGACACCGTGATGCCCAAGAAGGAGGTCCGTCGCAACGACCGCTACGTCCACTACGCATGGGCTGCGGTGGCCGAGGCCATGCGTGACGCGGGCCTCGAGAACCCGATCGTCGACGAGGATCTGGCGTGGCGTACCGGCTGCATCATCGGCTCGGGCATTGGCGGCATCAACACCATGATCCGCGACGTCACCGAGGCCGCCCTGCACGGGGTCGAGCGTATCGGTCCGTTCCTGGTGACCGCGCTGATCCCCGACATGGCCGCGGGCTACGTGGCCATCTACGCCAACGCGCGGGGTCCGAACTACGCGACGGTGAGCGCCTGCTCGAGCGCGAACCATGCGATCGGCGACTCGATGAACATCATCCGCCGCGGCGAGGCCGACATCATGATCGCCGGCGGGGCCGAGGCGGGGATCGGAGAGATCCCGGTGGCGGCGTTCAGTGCCATGCGGGCGCTGTCCACGAAGCGCAACGACGAGCCGGAGAAGGCGTCGCGTCCGTTCGACGTGGAGCGCGACGGCTTCGTCATGGGCGATGGCGCGGGCATCCTCGTGCTCGAGGCGCTTGACCATGCGAAGGCGCGCGGCGCCACGATCTACGCCGAGGTCGTCGGGTACGGGGCAACCGATGACGCGTCGCACATCACGCTCCCTGCGCCCGGCGGTCGCGGCGCGGTCCAGAGCATGCGGGTGGCGATCGCCGATGCGGGCCTGGAGCCCGCGGACATCGACTACATCAATGCCCACGGCACGAGCACCCCGCCCAACGACCGGTCCGAGACGGCGGCCATCAAGACGCTGTTCGGGGACGCAGCCTACAAGGTGCCGATCAGCAGCACGAAGTCGATGACGGGCCACCTGATGGGCGCGGGCGGCGGCATCGAGGCCATTGCCACGATCCAGGCCATCCGGACCGGTGTCGTTCCTCCCACCATCAACCTCGACAACCCCGATCCCGATTGCGACCTCGATTACGTTCCGCACGAGGCTCGCGAGGTCGAGGTCGCTGTCGGCATGAGCAACAGCTTCGGGTTCGGTGGACACAACGCTACCGTCGTCTTCCGGCGGTACGACGACTGATGGCCGACCGCGACCCGATCCTGCGCGCCGTCGACCTCCTCGCACCCGCCTTCGAGCAGGCGGGGCTCGATGAGCTCGAGATCGAGGTCGGCGACCTCCACGTCCGGCTCGCCGCACCGCGTGCTGCACGGTCGGAGGAGGTGGTGAACATCCAGGCGGCGACCGGCACCCCTGCACCAGGCCCCGACTCAGGTCCGGATCGTCTCACGCCCTTCGGCGAACCATCCCCGGGAATGCGGTTCGTCAGCGCCCCGCTCACCGGCGTCTGGTACGGGGCGCCCTCTCCGGGTGCCAGCCCATATGTGGTCGAAGGCAACGAGATTCACAGCGGCCAGGTGGTGGGGATGATCGAGGCCATGAAGCTGTTCAACGAGATCAAGTCCGATGCGGCCGGGGTCGTCACCCGAATCCTCGTCGAGAGCGGAACGTTGGTGAAGCGCAAGCAGCCGCTGCTCGAGATCGATCCGCGATGACCCGACGCCCAGCCATCCAAGGAGCACCACGATGACCACGAATGCCCTGATTGGCGGCTGGGGGATGTACGCGCCGTCGAGGATCATGACGAACGACGAGCTATCGACCTTCGTCGACACCTCCGACGAGTGGATCACGAGCCGGACCGGCATCCGCGAGCGACGGATCGCCGCCGATGATGAGACGGCCACGACGCTGGCGGTCCACGCCGCACGTGATGCGCTGGCGGTTGCGGGCCTCGATCCGGGCGAGCTTGATCTTGTCATCGTGGGCACGTGCACGCCCGACTATCCGCTGCCCGCCACCGCGGTGCTGGTGGCAACCGAGCTGGGGGCGACGCGCGCGTCCGGCTTCGACCTCCAGGCCGCCTGTTCTGGCTTCCTGTACGCGCTGGCCTCCGGCCACAGCTTCATTCGCAGCGGAATGTACCGCAACGTCATGGTCATCGGGGTCGAGGTGCTGAGCCGTTTCCTGGACTGGACCGACCGCAGCACATGCGTGCTGTTCGGGGACGGTGCCGGGGCGGTGCTCCTCCAGGCTTCGGACCAGCCCGGTGGGTTGCTCGGCTTCGACCTGTTCAGCGACGGCACCGGCTGCGAAGGCATCATCATGCCCGCCGGGGGATCGGCTCGTCCGGCGTCGCATGCCACGGTCGACGCGCACCAGCACGCCATCCGCATGCTGGGCAGCGAGGTCTACAAGTACGCGACGCGCCAGATGGGCGAGTCGGCGCTCGCCGCCCTGCGGGACGCAGGCCTGACCGTTGACGACGTGGATCAATTCGTCTTCCACCAGGCCAACCTGCGGATCATCAACAGCGTCCAGAAGCAGCTCGGCATCCCGGCCGAGAAAACCTACGTGAACATTGAGAAGTACGGCAACACGAGCGCCGCGTCGGTGCCGATGGCCCTGGTCGAGGCGGTCGCAGCCGGCAGGATCAAGCCCGGCGACAAGGTCCTGATGGTCGCCTTCGGGGCCGGCTACACCGCGGGCGCCGCGTTGATGGAGTGGACCGCCGACCCGATGCGCGCCTTCCTCGCGCCGGGGGAGCAGACCCGGGCCGGCCAGCCCCGCCGCGAGCTCGAGGGGGCGTCAACCTGATGTTTGACCTGACCGGCAAGACGGCACTCGTCACCGGAGGTAGCCGCGGCCTTGGGCGCGCGATCGCCGTCGCGTTCGCGCGCCAGGGAGCCGACGTCGCAGTGAACTACCGCGGCAACGTCGAGGCCGCCGACGCGGTGGTTGCGGAGATCGCCGCCCTCGGCCGGAACGCGATCGCGATCCAGGGCGACACAAGTGCAGGCCGCGAGGCATGCGAGACAATCGTGAAGACCGGGATCGACGGACTGGGATCGGTGGACATCCTGGTCAACAACGCCGGGATCACGCGTGACAACCTGCTGGTGCGAATGGGCGTCGACGAGTGGGATGAGGTCATCAGCACCAACCTCGGAGGCCCGTTCTGGATGACCCGGGCCATCGCGCGGCCGATGATGAGGGCGCGCGGCGGCAGGATCATCAACATGTCGAGTGCCGCCGGCCGGATGGGCAATCCCGGGCAGGCGAACTATGCGGCGGCAAAGGCCGGCCTCATCGGCCTGACGAAGACCACGGCCCGGGAGCTCGCAAGCCGAGGTATCACCTGCAACGCCATCGCGCCGGGCCTGATCGAGACCGATCTCACGGCGGATCTGCCTGCGGCCGCCACCGATGCCCTGACCGGCATGACGCCCCTCGGCTATATCGGATCGGTCGACGACGTGGCCGCTGCCGCGGTCTACTTCGCCTCGGACGAGGCGCGCTACGTCACGGGGCAGGTGCTCGGCGTGGACGGCGGCATCGTGATGGGCAGCTAGGAGCTCGCACAGGCTCCCGGCTCGATTCCCGGCAGGCGGCTTGCAACACCCTAAGATGGCGATACGAATGCAAGCAAGCCCGTACCTGAGAGGAGACCGATGCTGACGCTCCGATCCATCCTGCGCCCCACCCGCCTCATCGACGCGCACTGCGACATCCCATGTGGCGTCTACGACCCCGAGCAGGCCCGCATCGAGGCCGAGTCCTGCCTGCGCATCATCGAAAAGCACGATGCCAGCGATGACGCCCTGTTCCGTGCCCGCTGCATCCACGTCAAGGAGGAGCGCGCGGAGCTCGTGAAGCACCATCTCGACGTTCTCTGGCACGACTACTTCAAGCCGGAGCACCTCGAGAAGTACCCCGACCTGCATGAGACCTTCTGGAAGGCCACAAAGCAAGCATCAAAGGTCAAGCAGAGCCTGGATGTCGGCGCCGCCAAGGAGCTGCTGTCGATGATCGACGGGATCGACGACATGTGGAAGGCAACCGGCGGTCTCGAGAAGACCCGCGTCAGCGGCCGGCCCTCCTAGCCCGACGTCGCCGTCGTGCTCCGATTGAGCGGCCGGTGGGCGCTCATCGTTGTGCTGGTCCTCGTGGCGCGCCGCCTGATCGACGTCGTCGAAGTGCGCGGGGCGTCGATGGAGCCGACGCTGCATCCGGGCGACCGCCTGCTCCTCGTCCGGCTGCAAGGAGTCCCCAGGGCCGGCCAGGTGGTCGTGGCGCGCGATCCACGTGACCCTTCGCGGGAGCTGGTGAAGCGGGTGGCAGTCGTGGACGAGCGCGGAGTCGAGCTTCGCGGCGACAACCCGTCCCGGAGCACCGACGGCCGGGCGTTCGGCCGCGTGCCGATATCGGCGGTACGATGGCGCGCCGTCGTCCGTTACTGGCCTCGGCAGCGCCTGGGGCGTCTTCCGCTGATCGCCCCGCGTGCGCCTTCCCGGCCTCCCTCGCGTGCGGGTGGCGGCTGAGGTTCAGGGGCACCCGCACGCATCGGCCACGGCATCGACGCAGGCGGCGATCTCGGCCGGCAGGAGCCGGACGCCGGTGCCCGCCTCGGCCTGGAGCAGGTGCTCGGCGCCCACAGTCGGGCGAATCGCCAACCGCGCGGACGGTGCACGGTGCCGCAGAAAGTCGATCACCGGACCCAGCCCCGCGTCGCCGTACTCCTCGCGGATGGCCCCCGTGTCGACGACCACCTGGTCGGGAGCCCGCAGCATCACGGCCTGGTGCAGCCGGGCGGCGTCGTTGAAGAAGAATGCGATCGCGCCCGTCAGGCGCTCGTCGAGGCGCGTTGCCAGGTCGTGGTCCCGGGTGAGGCAGTAGACGATCGGTTCGGGCGGCATGGGTGCGCGAAGGGTAGCAGGGCCGGAGGGAGCTACAATGCTCGGTCCATGAGCACGACCACCCCGGCTCGCGTCTCCCCGCGACGCGACCTGACCACCGGACGCCACCAGCACCTGGGCTCGCTGCTCGGGAAGGTGTGGGCCGTCGACGCCGTCGGGGTCGAGGAGCGCGCGGCATCGCTGGCCAAGCGCTCGATCAAGAAGGAAGCCAAGCTCTGGGCTCTCGACCTCGCGATCCGGATGATGGATCTCACCACGCTCGAGGGGAAGGACACCCCGGGCAAGGTCCGCGCCCTGGCAGGCAAGGCTCGCCGGCCCGACCCGACCGATCCGAGCATCCCCTCGGTTGCCGCCCTGTGCGTCTACCCGAACATGATCCCGACCGCCGTCGAGGCATTGAAGGGATCCGGCGTGAAGGTCGCCTCCGTCGCGACGTACTTCCCGTCCGGCCAGGCACCGCTGGACGTCAAGCTCGCCGACGTGCGCGGCGCGGTCGAGATGGGCGCCGACGAGATCGACATGGTGATCGATCGCGGTGCGTTCCTCGCCGGTGACTACGGCTCCGTCTATGACGAGATCGTCGCCGTCAAGGAGGCGTGCGGGGACGCGCACCTCAAGGTCATCCTGGAGACCGGCGAGCTCGAGACGTACGACAACGCTCGCCGCGCCTCGGTGCTGGCCATGGCCGCTGGCGCCGA
>JBDSJJ010000106.1:0-7549 GCA_039917415.1 Candidatus Limnocylindria bacterium
CGGCCTCAACGACCTCGGCCGGCACTCCGTCCAGCCCGGCCAGGATGTTCCGCAGCAGGATCAGGATCGTGTAGCTGACGAGCGCGATCTCCGCGGTCACCGGATTCTGGATCCCGGTGAACGGCACGAGCATGGCGAACAGCGCCAGGCTCGGGATGGAGTACAGAACGCCGCTGACGCCGATGACGGGTGCCTGGAGCCAGCGTCGCTGGCGGATGAGCAGCGCCAGCCCGAAGCTGATGGCGAAGCCGATGACGACCGCCACCACCGTGAGCAGGATGTGCTCGATCGTTCGACGTCCGATCTCATCCAGCTCGCGGATGATCCACGCCCAGTCCATCAGGTCGTCGCCTCACCCACCGCGCGAAGTTCGCCATCGGCCATGCGGACCGGCTCGCGTAGCCGCTCGCCGATGGCGTCCACGCTCACCAGCCCGAGCACGCGGTCGCGCTCATCCACCACGACGCCGAGCTGCACGCTCGAGCCGAGCAGCGCCGAGAGCGCGTCGCGCAGCGTGGTCTCGCGCTCGACCGTCGGGGCGCCGGGGGTGGCGGCACCGGGGTCGATCGGGCCGGATCCGCGAAGGTCCTGGTGGTCGATCCAGCCCAGGGGTCGATCTCCATCATCGACGAGGAGCGCGTAGTCAAGTTCGTCCACGCGTTCCAGGCGGTCGCGGATGGCGGCCCGATCCTCGCCGGCTTGGACGGTGATGGCCTCGATCAGGTCGAGGTCACGGACCCGGCCCAGGGATAATCGCTTCAGCCCGCGATCGGCGCCGACGAAACGCTCGACGAATTCCGAGGCCGGGGCGGCCAGGATGGCCGCCGGGGTGTCGAATTGGGCCAGGATCCCGCCCTTCTGCAGGATGGCGATCCGATCGGCCATCTTGATCGCCTCGTCGACGTCGTGGGTGACGAAGATGATCGTCTTGCGGACCTGCTCCTGGAGTCGCAGGAACTCGTTCTGGAGCCGATCGCGACGAATCGGATCCACCGCGCCGAAGGGCTCGTCCATGAGCATGACCGGGGGGTCGGCCGCAAGGGCGCGGGCCACCCCGACCCGCTGGCGCTCGCCGCCGGACAGCTCGTTCGGGTATCGATCGCCGTACGAGCCCGGCTCGAGGCCGACGAGGTTCAGCAGCTCCTCGACGCGCTGGCGGATCCGCGGTGCCTTCCAGCGCAGGAGCTTCGGGACCACCGCCACGTTGTCCCCGATGGTCAGATGCGGAAAGAGCCCGACCTGTTGGATCACGTAGCCGATACGCCGACGGAGCTCCACGGCCGGCAGGCTCATGACGTCCTCGCCGTCGATCGTGATCCGTCCGCCCGTCGGCTCGATGAGCCGGTTCACCATCTTCATGCTCGTGGTCTTGCCGCAGCCGGACGGCCCGACGAGCACGCAGATCTCGCCGGCGGGAACGGTCAGCGAGAGGTTGTCGACTGCGGGGCCGTCGCTGCCGGGATAGGTCTTGGTGACGTTCTCGAAGGCGACAACGGCGCCGGTCGCGTCCTGCATTACGCCATGATACGAGCCGCATCGGGCAGTGACTGCCAGCCGTTCCGCGCCTGTTCGAAATGGCACGGAATGAGACATGCATCGTTGCGACCGCGGCCCCGAGCAGCGATAGTCCCAACCGACGGATCGCGACGATCGCGATCGAGACCCAGATCGGCCTCAGCCGAGACCAAGTCGGGCGATGAGTCGGTCGCGCGCCCGCTTCATTTCCACCGGTCCGCGAGAGGGAGGGTCATGGTAGCGAACGCCCAGCCTCGGCCCCCCGAGCCGGCAGCCGGACCCGATCGCGCACGCTGGACTCTGGCGATGCCCCTCGTGCTCGCCGTGGCAGGCGCGCTGGTCTATCTCGTGACCGTGTCGGAGCGCGTCACGCTCGATAGCTTCCTCCCGCTGGCGAGCAGCTTCCTCGACGGTCGCCTGCACATCGCGGAGCCGATGCCGTGGCTCGAGCTTGTCCCCCGACCCGAGGGCGGCTGGTACTCGCCGTTCCCGCCCATGCCGGCAATCGTCCTCCTGCCGTTCGTGGCGGTCTTCGGCCCCACCTTCGACCAGGGCATCGCCACGGCCCTGTTCGGCGGTGCCAACGTCGGTCTTGCATGGATACTCCTGCGCGGCGTGGGGGTTGCGCCTTCGCCGGCCGCATGGTTGTCCGCCGTCCTGGCGGTCGGCAGCGTGCACTGGTGGGTGGCGGGCACGGGCACCGTATGGCTCCACGCCCAGGTGGTGGCGGTCTTCTTTGCGCTGCTGGCGCTCATCCTTGCCACCTCGCGCCGTTGGCCGCTGCTGGCCGGGGTCCTCCTCGGGATGGCGGCTGCGTCGCGCCTGCCGATGGGACTGACGTTGCCGCTCTACCTGGCCCTGTACCTGGGCGCCGGATTGCCGGCTGCCGTGGACGGTCGGTGGCAGACGGGCCGGCGAGCGGCGATCACATTCGTCGCCGGGCTGGCCGTCCCGGCGGTCGCTGTCGCGGCCTACAACCTCGCGCGTTTCGGCACGCCGCTCGAGTTCGGCTACGCTCTCATCCCCGGCGTGCTCGATGAGCCGTGGTACGCGCAGGGCCTCCTCGCGGTCGATTACATCCCGCGCCATCTGCACCTCGTCTTCATGCGCGGTTTCGACTACGTCGACCTGGCCCCCTGGTTCCGGCCGAACTGGAATGGGACGTCGCTGCTCCTCACGACCCCGGTGCTGCTGTGGCTGATCAAGGCGCGCGGCGCCGTGCCATTGGCGGGCTGGGCATGGCTGGCCGTCGGTCTCGGCCTGCTCCCGGACCTGCTGCACGGCGCGCCCGGCTTCGCACAATTCGGCTATCGCTATGTACTCGACGTCCTGCCGGTCATGCTGCTGATGCTCGGCTGGGTTTTCCGGGACCGGATCTCGATCGAGGCGCGCGCGGCGATCCTGATCGGCATCGCGGTCAACGCGTATGGCGTCTGGGCCGTCACGGTTCTCGACTTCGTGAGTTACTGATGCGCCGATCCCTCCTGGCGGGCCCGATCCCGTCGCTGGTCGGCGTGGGGATCGTCATTCTCCTTGCCATCGCGGTCAGTCTCGACCTGACCGATGCGCTCGACCGCTCGATCATCGATGTCGTGCGCAGCGACGCGCTGGCCGGCCTGCTGTCCCCGCTGCGATGGATCACCGAGCTCGGATCGAGCGCGGCCGTCACCGGGGTGGCGGTCGCGACCGTGATTGTCGCGTTGGCGATCGGCCCGTGGCGGCACGGGGTGGCAGGTGCGATGACGATCGGCCTGGCCTCGCTGGGCAACCAGGCGTTCAAGGCCTTCGTGGCGCGCGCTCGCCCGGACCTGCTCGAGCCGGTGATCGTCGAGCGTGGCTTCAGCTTTCCCTCCGGCCACGCGGCGCTCTCGATGGTGGCCCACGGGGTCCTGGGCGTCATCCTCGCTCGTTCGATACGACCGGGACGGGTGCAGCGGGCCCTGATCATCACCCTGGGGCTGACGATCTTCCTTGTCGGCCTGTCGCGCGTCTGGCTGGGCGTGCACTACCCGTCGGACGTGGTGGCCGGCTGGACGGCGGGCGCGGTCATCGTGCTCGTGTTCGCGCGGCTTACCCGTTCGGTGTCGCTTGAGCCAATCTCGGAAGCGGTTGACGGGGATCGAGCAGCGCCACGATCCGATCCACCTGGCCTCGGCTGAGCCTGCTCTTCGCGCTGACGTGGTCGGCCACACGATCGGCCGAGCGCTCGACGATGAGCCCGGCCGGCTCGCCAGGACGCACGACCATCTCCATCTCGTCGGCCGGCATGAGGATCGGGTCCACGGCCGCCGCGAGTCCGGCGCGCTCCAGATACAGGCTGAGACGGCGCCCCGCCAAGCGAGCGGCGGTGATCGACGCGGCATGCCACGGCACCCAGGAGTCGGTCGATCGATTCCAGCGATACCAGTGCTCGTTGCGGCGCGTGAAGCGCCCGCGCTCGCCGCTCATGGTGATGGCGAACGTCCCTCCGGGCCCGACGACGATGGCGTCGATCGGTTCGATGCCGCCGGGGCCGAGAGATCGAAACCAGTGGTAGTCGTCATCGAGGCGTCGCGCGAACGCGGACGCCGCGCGATCGTTCGAGCTCAGCCCGGGAAGGCCCAGGCGCCGCGATCGCGAAGCCGCGTGGAGGATCATGGCAGCGTCCAACCTCCTCTCCTGTCGGGCGTCGGATGGGCACGCCGAGTGTAGCGCTCCGCGGGCGACGCGCACAGGGGGCCGCGCCGGCAACCCGTATGATTCGGGACATGGCAGATCCGAATGCCTCCCTCGAGGAGGCCGTCAGCACCCTCCTCGTGGAGATCGGCGAGGATCCCTCGCGCGAGGGGCTGGCGCGCACGCCCGAACGAGTGCGCCGAATGTACGACGAGCTGACCGCGGGCTATCACGTGGATCCGGACGCGTTGATCAACGGCGCACGTTTCACGGTCGACTACGACGAGATGGTCGTCGTGCGCGACATCGAGTTCTTCTCGCTGTGCGAGCACCACCTGCTGCCGTTCATCGGCAAGGCCCACGTCGGGTACCTGCCGAAGGGCCAGGTCATCGGCCTGTCGAAGATCCCGCGCATTGTCGACATGTACGCCAAGCGGCTCCAGGTGCAGGAGCGGTTGACGGTCCAGATCGCCGACTTCCTCATGGAGCGGCTCGAACCGAAGGGCGTGGCGTGCGTGATCGAGGCGACCCATCTGTGCACGATGATGCGTGGCGTGAAGAAACAGGAGGCGACGATGGTCACCTCGAGCATGGTCGGAACGTTCCGCCGCGATGCCAGGACCCGCGCGGAGTTCATGGGCCTCATCGGCAAGGGCGGCTCCTGACTCATGCCATATGCCGATCCGCTGACCGATGAGGAGCTGAGCGCCGCCCTGGCCGATCTGCCCGACTGGGAACGCGACGGAGCCGCGATCACCCGTACGTTCCGTTGCGACGGGTTTCGCCAGGCGATTGCGCTCGTGAACGGCGTGGCGGATGCCGCCGATGCTGCGGGCCACCACCCGGACATCGCGCTCACGCGCTACCGCCACGTGACCTTCACTCTCACGACACACGCGGCGAGCGCCACGACGCGGCGGGACGTCGAGCTGGCTGCCGAGATCGACCGACTGGTGGACGCCACTGGCTGACTCGCGGCCATCGATTCCGCCGGGCGGCGGCTCAGCGCATTCAGGCCACGATGGCGAAGGCGCGCACGGGGAAGGTCGCCATGCCACGAATGCGCGGGGGGACGGCAAAGAAGCGCCATCCGTCCGGCGGGAGCTGGTCGAGTCCGGTGAGGTGCTCGATCAGCGGGATGCCAGCCTTCAGGATCGCGGTGTGGGCGGGCCGGCTCGGATCGACCAGCGAGTCGACGTTGAGCGAGTCGATGCCGATCAGTGCCGCCCCGGCGTCAACGAGGTGGCGCGCGGCTGCCTCGGTGAGGAAGGGGTTGCCGGACAGGTAGGCGTCGGTTCCCCAATGGGCGTCCCAGCCGGTCGCGACGAGCACGGCCTTGCCCGCTGCGTCCACGCCATCGAAGGCCTCCGGACCGATTCCCGGCTCGCGTCGCTCGCGACAGTCAACGAGCACTCCGCCGAGGTCGACCACCCGCTCGAGCTCGAGGCCGGCGAGATCGGGCCTCCCTGCAAATCGATGGGCCGGGGTATCGAGGTAGGTCCCGGTATTGGCGACGAGGTCGATGCGACCGATCTCGAACGTCGTGCCCGGCGCGTAGCGCTCAGCCGACGCCTCGTGGGTGAGGAACGTCGAGATGACGGGGCCCGGGATGCCCGGATGCGTCTGCATCCCGTCGACGATCGTGTGGCTGAGGTCGACGATGCGGCCGGTCTCGGCCATGGCAGCGTTCTCCGTTGGGCGGCGCTTCGAGACGTTGGGCGCCGCTAGAATCGGCGACGCATGCCGAACGATACGCCCATTCGCATCCTCATCGCCAAGCCCGGGCTCGATGGCCACGACCGCGGAGCCAAAGTCCTTGCGCGCGGGTTGCGCGACGAGGGCTTCGAGGTCATCTACACGGGCCTGCGCCAGACCCCCGAGATGATTGCCGATGCGGCCGAGCAGGAGGACGTCGACGTCGTCGGACTGTCGATCCTGTCGGGCGCGCACATGGCGCTCCTGCCGCGAACCGTGGAGCTGCTTCGGGAGCGCGGCATGGCCGAGGTCCTCGTCGCGGCCGGGGGCATCATTCCGGACGCGGACGTGACGAAGCTCAAGGCCGCAGGTGTGGCCGAGATCTTCGGGCCCGGCACGTCGATCGGAGAGATCGCCCGCTACTTCCGCGAGCACGTTCGACGCACATGAGCCGCGACGTATATCCGTATATACGTCCGGGCCGATGATCGAGGAGCTCGCATCCGGCGAACGTCGCCCCCTGGCGCGCCTGCTCACGCGCATCGAGAATGGCGATCCATCCGTCCGTCCGCTGCTTCCCGCGCTGTTTGCCGCCGGCCAAGCCGCGCACGTGGTCGGCATCACTGGGCCTCCCGGGAGCGGCAAGTCCACGCTCGTCAACGGGCTGATCAGCGAGTGGCGGCGGCGAGGAAAGCGGGTCGGGATCCTGGCCGTCGACCCGTCGTCTCCGTACACCCGCGGCGCCATCCTCGGTGACCGGATCCGGATGATGGAGCACGCCGCCGATCGCGACGTCTTCATGCGCTCGATGGCCGCGCGCGGAGAACTGGGCGGCCTGGCCGCCACGACCTGGATCGCCGCGGCCGCGCTGGATGCCGCCGGCTACGACCCCGTCCTGATCGAGACAGTCGGGGCCGGACAGTCCGAGGTCGAGATCGCGCGCGTGGCCGAGACGACGGTGGTGGTCGAGGTGCCCGAGATGGGGGACGAGGTCCAAGCCATCAAGGCGGGGTTGCTCGAGGTGGCCGACATCGTGGCCGTGAACAAGGGCGATCGGCCGGGCGCAGACCGCGCGGCCCGCCAGCTGCGGGCGATGATGTCGACGGCCGGCGGAAGGGTGGAGCGCACGCCGCCGAAGGTGATGGTCACGACGGCGACGACGGGCGTTGGCGTGGTTGAGCTGGCCGATGCGATCGAGGAGCACCGGGCGCATGCTCGCACCCCGGTCGCCTCGCGTGACCGCGCCGAGAACCAGGTGCGACGCGCGCTGGCCGACCTCGCCGGCAGCCGAGCTGCGGCCAATGCCGCCTGGGGAGAGACGGTGCAGTCGGTTGCCGACCGGGAGCTTGATCCGCTGACGGCCGCAGAACGACTGCTCGACTGCGTAGGCTGAGTGGATGGATTCACTGCTGCGCGACAACACCACCGGACCGACGATCCCCGTCGCCCCCGCCATCCTCGACGCGCGGGCGGCGTTGGCCGACGTCACGCCGGCCCTGCTCCGCGTGGCAGACGGCGAGTCGCTCGAGCGGCGCTGGCACTGGCGCGGCGACGAGAATGGTTGGACCGACGTCCGCTATGGCTTTTACCGATGCGCGGAGGCGCTCGACCAGGCGGGTATCGAGGCTGAAGCCGCGTTGGCCGCATCCGGAGTGTCCCGTTCTCCGTCCTCCCGCATCCTGTC
>JBDSJJ010000107.1:0-3057 GCA_039917415.1 Candidatus Limnocylindria bacterium
CGTCCCTGCGTCAAGCCTTCGCCTCCGGTCGTGCGTGGTCTGGTGCACTCGCAGTATCGGTTGCCACGCCCCTGCGGGTTCGGACATCTGCGGCACGTCGAAGCACCTCCTCGAACGAGTCCGCGATGCCCCGGATCGCGAATGCCGCCTCGGCATGGGCCCGTCCCGCAGCGCCGGCCGCGTCACGACCGGTGCGATCGGCGAACATGGCCCGCGCGGCCGCGACGAACCCCGGCGCGTCGGATGGGTCGACGGTGACTCCCGCGCCCGCATCCCGGACCGTTCGCGCGGCAAGGTTTCCCTCGGGGATCGCGGCAAGGATGGGCCTGCCGGCCGCCAGGTACGTCAACACCTTGGACGGAACGGAGAAGACGGTGGCCTCCGGGTCGAGGATCGCCACCAGGATGTCGGCGCTGGCGAGCACTTCGGACACGCGCGCGGCCGGCTGGATGGGCAGCGTCACGAGGTTGGGGACCTGGGAGATATCGGCTCGTCCGAGCCGGCCGGTCCCGGCCCCCTCGGACACCACGACGACGTTCGCGTCCGGCAGTCCGCGGGCCAGCGCGAGGAGCAGCTCGGGATCGTGCTTGCGGCCAAGCGTGCCCGAATAGAGCAGGACCGGACGACCATCGAGGTCGTGTTCGGCGGACCAGGCGTTGTGCCTGGGCAGCGGTCGGATCTCGTCCAGCGGAGCCCAGTTCGGAATGACGGCGATCCGGTCGCTCGGAACGCCCCACGTGTCGAGCATCGGGAGGAAATCGGGGCTGATGGCGATGACGGAATCAGCCGTCCGGAACAGCCGGCGTTCCAGGCGCGCGAATGGCGCGGCGATGAGTCTGCCCGCGCCGCCGAATCGGGGGCCGAGCAACTGTTGGATGGCCGCCGAATACACATCCTGGATCCAGTAGACGAATCCTGCCCCGACCTCCCGCGCCGCGCGCTGCGCAGCCTTCTGCGCGTCGAGGGAGCTGGGGATGGAGAGGACGACATCCGGACGATCGGCGATGATGTGCGACCCGAGTCGGACCCCGTATCGCCGTTCCTGGAGAAGCCGACGCGGGCCGGCGCGGCTGACCAGCGGCTCGCGGATGCCGACCGGCTGGATCCGCAGCGTGGCCGGGTCGCCCGGTCGTGGCTCCATCGACGCTCGCGACGCCCTGAGCCCACCGCCGTGGAGGTAGAGGACCTCCGATCCGCGCTCCGCGAGCTCCCGGGCCAGCTCGAGGGTGAAGCCATGGCCCGCGTAGTCGTGGATGAGGATTCGCACGGGGCTAGACCCGCGCCTTCGTGGCGGATGCGCGCAGCTCGATGCTGCAGCTGCGTCGGGCGGCCACGCGACGGTAGGCGCGGCTGCCCAGCGCCATGATCGGCGGAAGGCGGAGGAGCGGCGCCCACAGGAACGAAATCGGAAGCACCTGCAGCACCCGCTGGACGGCTTCGAAGCCAGAGACGCGGCGCCCGGTCGAGCGCATCACCACCTGGACGGCCTCGTCCGCCTGGGCCTGGCTGATGCCGAGCTTCTCCCGCATCGCAACGTTCGACGAGGGGATCGGGTCCAGGACGTGGAGCCAGTCGAGGCGTCGCAGCCATCGGACGGTCCGGCCGCAGAACGAGCACGAGTCGTCCCAGACCAATGCTCGCGATCCGGGCGCCGCGTCGAGGAACAGCAGATAGGTCGGCAGCATCATCAGGGCGAAGATCCAGAGCTGGATGGGCGGGTCGAAGAACAGCGCAATGCCCACGTGCATCCCCAGGCCGAGCACGAAGGCCGCGGATCGCCACCTCGGGAGCCACAGCGCCACCGCAAGGAAGAGCTCCGAGAGGATCGAGAGCACGGAGATCGTGGCCATCACCTCGAAGACGCGCCAGTCGTCCGGGATCGCCAGCATGCCGTCCCGTCGCAGGTAGGCCGCCACCACCGTGCCGGATAGGTAGACGGCGTTGAGTTTGGCGAGGGCCGCGAAGCCGTACACGATGCTGATCTGCGCGCGCAGCAGGTCCTGTGGCCAGCCCGGGACGGTCGGCCGGCCACGGCCGAGCCAGGCATCGACGGAGATCGCGCTGCCGCCACGCCCCGCGGTGACGAGGCCCACCAGCAGCGCGAGCAGGTAGAGATGGTTGCTGTAGAGCTGCTGGTCGGAGAACAGGACGCCGGCCAGGATGAGGGTCAGCCCGATCCCCGCGACCGTCGTCCGTGCGCCGATGGCGAACAGCGCCGCCGTGAGGCTCCAGGCGACGATGAGCGTGACCGATCCGACATCCGTCACCGAGAGCCCGGTGAGATACGGAATCCGCAGCGTCGTCGGATCGTCGAAGCGGGCCAGGACGGGTGCCAGCTCCGCGGCCTTGAGCAGCGCGGCGGTCCCCACGGTGATGCGCAGCAGGCCGATGGCCCGGGCGGGCACGCTCCGCTCGATTCGTTCCCTGAGCCAGGTCATGGGCACGCAACCCGTTGCGTGGTACCCGCCGAGTCGAGAACGACGGCCGCGGCATTCGTGGTGGCGCACAGGTGCGCGGCCAGCGCGGACGAGAAGTCGGCATCGGCTCGGCCGCGCGCCACGAGACCGCCCAGGTCCACCGGGCCTAGGCTGCCATCGGCTGCCTCGATGCGGACGGTCGGAAGGGTGGGGACGGCCGTGTACATCTGCCACCCGAAGCGGGCGGGACGCGGCTCGCTGAGGGCAAGGGCGGGCATCGCGAGCTGCACGAGCAGGAACGCGATCATCGCAACGGCCACGAGCGCCGTCATCGGCGTCCAGCGTTCTCGATTCCCGTCAGTTGCTGTGCGGACCAATCAACCTCCTCCTGGCCGGTCTGGCCGGTCTGGCCGGTGCGGACACTATCGGCGGATGGTGGCCCCACAGCCATGGGTCGGACGGGCCATGACTGCCAGAGCACCGCGAACGATGACCGGTTCAGCATGCGGGAAGACGGTCGGCGAGCCCGGATGCGTCGGCGGCGTCCCGTGGGTCGAGCAACCATCGCGTGTCGCCGGCCCATACCGCCGGAAGCTGCACGCCGATGGGTGGCCACGCGAAAGCATCGTGCCGATACCCC
>JBDSJJ010000108.1:0-7441 GCA_039917415.1 Candidatus Limnocylindria bacterium
TCGAATCCCTCCCTCTCCGCCACCGATCCGCGCGTGATCGTCACGGGTGCCCGTAGCTCAGTGGATAGAGCGTTAGGTTGCGGACCTAAAGGTCGGAGGTTCGAGTCCTCTCGGGCACGCCAATCCAGCCCATACGCGACTCACCCGCTCGGGGAGTGTCCGCGCCAGGCCGTGAGCGTACACCTCGGCCGTCAGCTTGGCCTCCGCGAAGCCAAGCCGGGCCTCGAGGCCCTTGCGCACGTGCCGGGCCGTGCCTTCCTCGATCGCGTCGCGCGAAGCCGCTGTCGACGCCGGGGGTGAGACGAGGATGCGAAACCTTCACGCTCCTTCATTCGAGCGTCACATCTCCGACGTAGGTTCAGTACGCGAATGGGCGATCGCACCGGTCGCCTGGTGACAGGCCCGAAGTCGATCGGCCCCGTGCAGGTACGCGGTTCTGCCATTCGTAGTCTTGGCGTGAATTTGCAATCACGTCGAGGAGATCATGCTGAAGTGAAGGGAAAAACTATGTCGAAACTGCAGTTCAAGGCCCACGCTGCGACGGCGCTCGCCCTGGCCGTTGCCGTACTGGCAGCCGGGGTACCACCCGCCACCGCCAGTACCGCGTCGGACTCATTCCTGGAGAGCGCCATCCGGCTTGATCGCGCGACCGGGGACATCACCCTGCCGGTGTACCAGGGCCGTCACGACGGAGACACGGTGTGGTACATCGTCACCGAGTCATCGGACCAGAAGCAGGCTGAACGACTGGGGGTCAACTTCGCGCCCAAGTTGGTCAATGCCCTCGGCACGGCGGCGGTCCAGGATGCCCGCTTCGTGAACGCGCGGACCGGCGACCCGGTCGCGGCTGCGCCAAGCCTGAAGTCGATGGGAGTTGTCCTTGACTTCGATGGAACTGTCGACTTCAGTCCCGAGCGAATCGTCGTTCCAGGGCTTGAAGGTTTTCCGCCGACTGAGTTCCAGGCGGGAGCGGTCGGTGATGCCGAGTACAGCCCGCTGATCACCATTGGCGATGGAATCGTGCTGAATGCGTCGCAGGTCGCCAACTCCTCGGGACTTCACGATGCGCTGATAGGCATCAATCGCAACGCTCGTGAAGTCACGTTGGATCAGTTCCGGGGCTTTTACGAGTTCGACGAGATCCTCTACCTGCATCAGGAAGCTTCGATCGAATTGGTGGCGGCGGTGGAAGGGTCCACTTGGGCTCCCAATCTGAACGCTGCCCCGGGACTTGGCTCGAATGATCCGGACACGTCAGCTCGATCGGCGATCATCCCCATCGTCAACGGCGAGCGCGGGCCTGGCAATCCCGAACGCCAGGGTCTGGAATCCGCCCTGCTGGGAGAGGGTGATCCGCTCAACGTTACCCAGGAGGAACCCGGGTTCGAGGACGGTGAGGTGCTGTACAGCCCAGTCTGGGATATCCATCTCACGGTGTGGACCGAAGAGGCAATCGCGGATGGCGATCGCGAGCGTCTCACCGACGCTGAGGACGAAGTGGTCGATGCGTTCCAGGCCGGTCTGCTGGTCAGCGGAGATCCGGGCGGCGTGCCGAACGCCAGCCTCGGCGGCCTTCGAGCCATCGGGGCCATCTCGAACTGCCCGGTCACGTTCAATCTCGGTTCCGCGGAAGGGTAGGATTGGGTCACTTCCCGAGCGTGCCGACGGTCGGCGCGTATCGGAGAGTGACTGGTGACAACACACCGACCGGGCCGGCGTTGGAGCCGGCCCGGTTCGGTCCTGCTTCTACGTCGCCCCGTTCATCAACTGTTTCGCAGCGACGGTTGGAACAGCAGTGTTGGTGAATGCGCTCGACGCCATTCTGCTTGCAGTTATCGTTTGCATCGGGTACGCAGCAAGCATTTCATTTAACGACGCCGTCACACCCAACACGCCGCGACCGCTGATGCCCGGGGCGGTTCGGCTGGCGATGAGGACTTGAATACCTGCCGGCCAGGCGAGAGCTCCGTGGAGAACAACGCCAATACAGCGATTACGCGGCTCGCCGGCGCGAGTTGCGCCAATACCACGCCGTGAGTGTGCCTGACACCCAGCCTCAGGTGTTGCAGGACACCTCGAAACTCAGCGGAATTGCCTCTTCTTCGCTGAGCGTCTGGTAGATGTCGCTCGTCGCCGACGCGGTGACGTCGCCACCGTCGACTTCGTAGGTGAGGTTCTCGAGTTGATAGTCGGTCTGGTCGCCATCGGTGAGGAATGAGAGGTTGGTGATCGAACCGGTTGCGTCAGGGATCATGCTCAGTTGCAGTTCCCATCCATCGTCGAGTACGCCGTGACTGGTGAGCGCGCCCTCCGGTCCAACGTTGACGAAGTTCCTCGGGGCGGTGTTGGAGGTCGTGCACTCGTCAAGCACGAACTCGAGGGTGCTGCCGTCCCCCTCGAATGTGACGACCGCAGTTCCAGGCCCCGCCGATGAATCGCCAGGTTCAGTCGCGGGCGGACTGGTGGTCTCAGCACTGACGGGAGTGGCCGATCCACCCTCCGGCGCGTCTGTCCACGCCGCCTCCACACGCCGAAACGGCCAGCGCCAGTGGCATGAGTATCCTGATCGCACTTTTGGTCATGCCGGCGATTATATGTGGGCTTCCGGCGACGCCGTTCTGCTACAGGACGCGCGCCAGCAGGGCATAACCCTCGTCATTGCCGGGCCATCGCTCGCGAAACTCCCGCTCCCCGATGCGACGTCGCACGTAGCGCAGGACGAGCACGGCCAAGACGACGTCGTCGAGCGGTCCCAGCACCGGAATGAACTCGGGGATGACGTCGATCGGGCTGACCAGCCAGCCGAGGAGCCCGATGAGCGCCAGCCGGACGCCGATGGGGGCGCCGCGATCCCCGAGGATGCCGCGGACCAGGCGAATCACGTCCGGCACGATGCGCAGCAGCTCCGCGAGACGCACATCCCGCGGACGAAACACCCAGAGCAGCGCGATGAACGCTGCCCAGGCGATCACGAGCCCGAGGAGGATGCCGCCGACTCCGGTCAGGTCCATGGTCCAAGACTACGAGTGCTCGAAGTCTGATGTGGGACGATCGGTGAGTGACGCATCTGCCGATCGCGCGAATTCCGGGGTAGTCGTTCGACCCCGGGCTGTACGAACTCCTCGTCCTCGTCGCCGGGATCGTCGTGCTGGCTGGAGCCGTCGCGCTTTCTCTGCAGCGCGGTCGTCCATTCTCGGCGCGCTCACCTACCTCGTTGCCGGAGTCGCGGCCGGCCTGGCATCTGCGCGGCATGGGCGTCCGCTGGTACGACCCGATCGAAGATGCCGTGCTCTTCAGCCGTGCGGCGGAGCTGGCCGTCATCGTGTCGCTGTTCGGCGCCGGGGTGAAGCTTGACCGGCCGCTCACCTGGAGGGCATGGCGCACGACGCTGATGCTCCTCGCCATCGCGATGCCGCTGCGTTCGTGGCGATCGGCGCCATCTTCGTCGTGTACGGGGCCACCGAGCTGGTGGGTGGCTACGGGTTCCTCGCCGTCTTCGCGGCTGGCGTCGGGTTCCGTCGCCACGAGCGGGGGCATGAGGTGAATCAGCGGCTTCACGACGTCACGCTCGTCATCGAGAAGCTGGGCGAGCTCAGCGTACTGCTCCTCCTCGGCAGCGTCCTGCCGATCGACGGCGCGCTCGAGCTCGGCTGGCCGGCGATCGTCGTTGCGCTGGGGCTCCTGCTGGTCGTCCGGCCGCTGGCGGTGCTCGTCGCGCTGGTGGCAAGCGGCCTCGCCGCCCGTCAGCGGCTCTTCGTCGCCAGGTTCGGTATCCGTGGCATCGGCTCGATCTACTACCTCGGATTCGCTTTCGCTGCGCTGACTCCAGTCGACGCCCGTCCGCTGTTCAGCGTGACGGCGATCACCATCGTGATCTCGGTGTTGGCACATGGCCTGACCAGCGGCCCGTTGACGGGCATGCTCATCGTCGCGGACCGCAGGGAAGCGGCGTCAAACGAAGCCTAGGTTCAGATCCAGCACCATCCGCTCGGTGGCGTTCCCGAGCTCGTCGAGTCATCGGGAAGGGTCGGGCGGGATCCGTCCGGTCGTTCGCAGTGGGTGAACAGGATTCGGGCGCGCCAGGCGTCGGGCTGCTGCGGTAGACCGGTGAGCACCGGTACCCAGAAGCCGAAGCTCACCACCACGATGAGGCCATAGCCGAGTACCGCGATGCGCCCGCCGCGGTGCCCCCACCCCCAGCTCCACGCCACCAGCGTCCCCAGCGCCAGCGCCAGGAACGGCACCGTCGGCAGGAAGTACCACAGGAAGGTCTGGCTCCGATCCCCCGAGAGCACGAGCCATGGCAGGTAGGTCGCGCCCGCCCCCAGCACGATCATCGGCTCGGGACGTCTCAGCGCCCATCCAGCCCGCGCCCAGCTCACGGCGAGCACCGCGATGGCGACGATCCCCGGCCACCATGTGAGGGGATTGCCCAGGGCGAGGATCTCTCGGTAGACCCCGCCGTCTTCGCTGAACCAGTAGGCCACCGGGCGCTGAAGGGCCGGCCACGCGAGCGGCCCCGACTGATACGGATGGTCTCCGCCGAGGGTGGTGTGGAAGTCGAGCATCGCCTGCTGGTGGTCCCAGATCCCGCGCCACACGGAGCCGGGCTCCCACGGCAGCGCGAGGACGGCCCCCGGCATCCGTCCGGTGTAGCTGGCCACGTACACCGCCAGCGGCACGATTCCCAGCAGCACGAGGGTCGGGATCGCCTCCCGTCGAAATGCAGCACGTACCGCCTCCCGAACGCCCATGTCCGAGGAGCGTCGCAAGTGATCCGCAACTTCCCAGGCGACCACCAGGCCGATGACCGCCGGCGCAACGTAGGCGCCCGACCACTTCGTTGCGGCTGCAGCGCCGAGCGAGGCGCCGGCCAACAGGCGCCACGGCCGTCCGAGCGTGAGTCTCATCCACCACGGCGCCTTCTCCACCTCGCGCCGGCGGTCGCGGTCGAGGACCGCGAAGGTGACCGCGGACACCACGAAGAGTGTGATGAATGCGTCGAGCATGGCGACCCGCGACTGGACGAGATGGAGGAAGTCAGTGGCCAGCAGCCCGGCAGCCGCGAGCGCCCCGATGGTCGCCGCTCCAGAGGCGCTGGAGGCAAGGAGCCGGCGCGCCAGGACGTACACCATCCCGACCGTCGCCGTCCCGGCAAGGGCGACGCCGGCACGCCAGCCGAACGGCTCATATCCGAACGCGGCGATGCCCGCGCCGATGAGCCATTTGCCGAGTGGGGGATGTGCCCTACTCGTGAGCTCGGTGATTCCGCAGGCTGCCTCGGTGCCGACCACGTACCAGCACGCATCGCGCGCGTAGAAGATCTCGTCGAACACCAGCTCCACCGGACGCCCCAGGCTGACGAATCTCAGGAGCGCTGCCGCAGCCAGGACGAGCACCAGTGCTGCGGTATCGGCACGCGTCCACCGGGCCGGCGCGGGAGCCATATCGGGCGCTGTGATGTGAACCCTCCGATGCGGCGTACGGTCAGGCATGGCGAGAACGGCGTGCATGCGCCGGTATGCTAGTCAATGCGGACCCTGGTCCTTGATCGGGGACGCGCACGAAGGAGGGTCTAGGTAACCATGGGACTCGCACGAACCGTCGCGGCGGTATTCGGGGCCGTCTACCTGCTGGTGGGCATTCTCGGATTCGTCCTCGTACCCGGAGGAGAGGGTGACCTGCTCGGCCTCTTCCCGGTCAACGCCCTGCACAACATCGTTCACGTGCTGTTGGGCGCCATCCTGCTCTACGGATCGATGTCGTTTGCGGCTGCGGTCCAGACGACGCGCGGCGTTGGCGCCGTGCTGATCATTCTCGGCATTCTGGGCCTCATCGCGCCTGATGGGTTCGGACTCGTGCCGCTGGGCGGCAACGACATCTGGCTGCATCTCGCGAGCGGCGCCATCCTGCTGGCGACCGGGTTCATGGCCACCGACGACGCGGCGGCCACCGTCTGAGCGACCCGTCGCCCGTTCCATCGCCCACGAGGGCCCGGCCGGCGCCGGGTCCTCGTTCTGTCAGTCGTGGCGACGCTCGGTCATCGACGTGCGGCCGGTTCCGGCGATCTCGTCGCTGCACGACAGCGTGTTGACCAGGGCCGGCGCGTTGTACCACACGAGATGACGCCAGTGATCGGAGAGCGCCCGCAGGCGATCGCGCGAATACTCGTCGTTGGGCTGAAGCCACGCATCGCGCGCGGGCAGCCCGTGCCCGGGCACGAACTGGAACCCGATCTGACGTCCTGCGCAGGTCGTGACGACCGTGTACGCGCCCTCCCAGGTGGCATGCAGCTGGCGCACGCGCCAGCCTGGAAGGTGGTCGTTGACCTCGTCCAGGACACGCGCTCGGTCCGGGTCGGGCATGGATGGGATCGGGACGTTCAGGCTCAGCGCGAAGACGGCAGCCACCGTGAACGCGCCGGCGCCGAGACGACGGATGGGAATCTGCGGAATGTGCATGGGTTTCTCGACGTTGCTGATCACCGCGACCGCGGGCGGCCGGGGCGGAGGTTGATCTCGGTTGGTCGAGGTGCGAAATGCAGGATTCGTACCTGCCTCTGGTAGACTCGCTCGCGGGTCGCCACCGATTCCGTGGCGCTGAGCGAGGCGGACCGATGAACTACGAGCTGTACATGGCCGAGGCGATCGCCGAGGCACGACGTGGCGGCGAGGAAGGCGAGGAGCCAGTCGGCGCCGTGGCCGTCATCGACGACGCGATGATCGCTCGAGACCACCAGCGCGTGGCGCTCGGCGAGGACCCCACCGCCCACGCAGTTCTCCTGACCATCCAGGCCGCCGCCCGCAAGCTTGGCACGCGACGCCTGTCCGAGGCAACGATCTTCACGACCCACGAGCCGTGCGCGATGTGCGTCGGTGCGATGATCGAGGCTCGGGTGCGCGGCCTGGTCTTTGCGGTCCCGGATCCGGACCGCGGTGCGGCCGGCAGCGCCATCAACCTGGCGCGCGATCCGGCCATGCCTCACCAGCTGTCGGTCATCTCCGGCGTGCGCGAGAGCGAGGCCCGCCGGCTCGACGTGGCGTCCGCGTCGGTCTGAGCGGTCGTAGTCGCCGGCGGGGGAGTGCGCTAGACTCCCTCCCGCACGGAGAGGTGTCCGAGTGGTTTAAGGTGCCGCTCTCGAAAAGCGGTGTGCGAATAGCACCGAGGGTTCGAATCCCTCCCTCTCCGCCACTCTCACCCCGCGGAGAGGTCGCCTAGAGGCCTATGGCGCGGCACTGGAAATGCCGTTCGGGGCAACCCGTCGAGGGTTCGAATCCCTCCCTCTCCGCCATCTCGATTGACCAATGCACCCCCCTGGCCTACCATCGCGGCCGGTCGTGCTAGGCGGGGAACTAGCGGTGCCCTGTATCCGCAATCCGCTATAGCGGAGCTGAACTCCCGGTCGAGGGCAGCATCGCTCGCCCACCACCACCGCGTCCGA
>JBDSJJ010000109.1:0-25410 GCA_039917415.1 Candidatus Limnocylindria bacterium
GCTCATTCCGGGTGACCCAGGAGTGGGGGCCGACGAACTTCGTGCTCGAGCCGCCCTACACCTATCGGGGCACCTACTACCCCCACTTCCACGGAGGCATCGACTTCGCGAACGGCTGCGGGACGCCCATCTACGCCGTTGGCGCGGGAGTCGTCGTAGCCTCGGGCCAGCCGCTGCGGCCCTGGGACTCGGGGTACGGCGTGGTCGTCGACCATGGCAACGGGGTCCAGACCTGGTACTGGCACTTGCAGCCGCGCGTCGTCGTCGGGCCCGGAACCATCGTGACCAGCGAGTCCGTCATCGGCTACGAGGGCAACACCGGCAACTCGACCGGCTGCCACGTCCATTTCGCCGTGAACCACGGCGGAGTCTGGGAGAACCCGCGCAGTTACCTTCCGTAGCTCGCCCGAGTCGGCGCACGAGTGCGGCGCCACACCAACGGCTTCGCTAGGCTGCGCGTATATACCGATATACTCCGCGCCCTCTGACACTAGGCGCCGATGGGACTCCGTACGGCAGGCAGGTAGAGCCGATCCACGTACTCGCTGAGCATGCGTGACGTGCTGAATCGCCAGAGGGCCCCGTCGATCGACGCGCGCATGATCGGCAGCCAGGCCGCCGGCAGGCCGGCCTCGTCACGATCGAAGTACCTCGGGACGATTTCCTCCTCCAGCAGTCGATACAGCTCTGCCGCATCGGCCGCGTCCTGGGCGCCGTCGTCGTGCGACGTTTCGCGGTCGCCGATGGCCCAGCCGTTCTGCCCGTTGTAGCCCTCGTCCCACCAGCCGTCGAGGATCGAGATCGACGGGATGCCATTGATGGCGGCCTTCATGCCCGAGGTGCCCGAGGCCTCCATCGGCCGGCGCGGATTGTTGAGCCAGATGTCCACCCCGCCGACCAGGAAGCGCGCGATGCGCATGTCGTAATCCTCGACGATGAAGACGCGCCCTCGCAGTCGGTCCGACCGCGAGAGCTCGAAGATGTGCTGGATGACCTGCTGGCCCGGCCGGTCGGCCGGGTGCGCCTTGCCCGCGATGATGATCTGGACAGGCCGATCGGTCGCATCGAGGATGCGGGACAGGCGTTCCTCGTCGCTGAACAGCAGCGCGGCGCGCTTGTAGGTCGCGAACCGGCGCGCGAAGCCGATGATCATGGCCTCGGGGTTCAAAACGCCTCGGACCTCGCGCAGGACGTCCGGCGACTCCCCGTGGCGCGCGAACTGCCGCGACAGGCGGCCCTCGATGAATCCGACCATCTCGCGCTTCTGCTGCCGGTGCGCCGCCCACAGCTCCTCACCGTCGACCGCGCCCAGCTTGGCCAACGCTTCGGGTTCCTGCATGTCGATGCCGAGCGGGACGCCGATAGCGCGCTGGATGAGGCGCCGGACCGGTCGGCCCAGCCACGTCGGCACGTGGACCCCGTTGGTGATCGCGTCGATCGGATGCCCGGCAAGGTCCTGCCAGGTCTCCGTGGCCGTTGCGCCGTGGAGTTGGCTGACCGCGTTCGCGCCGCTGGCGTGGCGCAGGACGAATGCGGTCATGTCGAAGGGGGCGTTCGGGTCGTCGGTGTGCCCGCGGCCCATCTCGAGCAGCTCGGCCGGTTCCATGTGCACCCGGCCGAACCAGCGATCCAGCGCGCGCGTCACGAGGTCCCGCGCGAACACCTCGTTGCCGGCGGGGACCGGCGTGTGGATGGTGAACACCGCGTTGCGACCCACGCGCCGCAAGGCCTCGCCCGCCGCCAGCCCCGGCTCGGCGGCCACGAGCTCGCCCGCCCGCTCGACCAGCAGGTACGCGGAGTGGCCCTCGTTGAGGTGCCACACGGCCGGTTCGATGCCGAGCGCCCGCAGGGCACGCACCCCGCCGATGCCGAGAACGAGCTCCTGGCACAACCGCATCTCGCGGCCGCGGACGTAGAGGATGTGGGTGATCGGGCGATCCGCCGGATGGTTGGCGGGGATGTCGGTGTCGAGCAGCAGGATCGGCGCGCGTCCGACCTGCGCGACCCACACGGCCGCGTGAACCACCCGATCAGCGATCTCCACGCTGACCTGGAGCGGCGACCCGTCGCGGCCCCGTGCCCGACGCAGGGGGAGCTGTGCGGGGTCGATGTCGGGCTGCGCATGTTCCTGGTGACCGTCGGCGTCGATCTGTTGCCGGAAGTAGCCGCGGCGGTACAGGAGCCCCACACCCACGAACGGCAGCGCGGCATCCGACGCCGACTTGCAGTGGTCGCCGGCAAGGACGCCGAGGCCGCCGGAGTAGATCTGCAGCGATTCGTGGATGCCGAACTCGGCGCAGAAGTAGGCGATGGTGCCCGGCAGCTCGCGTTCGGGAGAGGTCGCGTACCACGAGTCGGAGCCGTTGCCGAGATAGCGCCGGAATTCGTCGAGCACGCGACTCACGTCGACCACGAAGTCCTCGTCGCCGGCAAGCTCCGACCAACGCGCCGGGGTGGCGTTGCGCAGCACGCGGATCGGGTTGCGGTGCCGAATCCACGTGGCGGAGTCGATCCGGCTGAACAGTGCCTGAGCGCGCGGGGTCCAGCTCCACCACAGGTTGTAGGCGAGATCCTCCAGGCCCTCGAGTCCAGCCGGGAGGTTGAAATCGTGTCCCGCAACGGTCGGGACGCTCTGGGAGGTAGTCACGAGGGGGGATGATAGCGACGTGTCGGCGTAGCATGGCGGCAATGACGTCGATACGAGAGCAGCGCGGCCTGGACGTAGCCGCACTGCGCGACCACTTCCCATCCCTGGCCCGGACCATGGGCGGCGTGCCCGTGGCCTATCTCGATGGACCGGGCGGGACCCAGGTCCCGCGGCAGTGCATCGCACGCATCACGGACTACCTCGAGCGCAGCAATGCCAATCACGGTGGTGCCTTCGGCGCCTCCGTCGAGACCGACGAGATCCTCCACGAGGTTCACGCGGCGGGCGCCGATTTCCTCGGGGCGCACGAGCCGGACGAGATCGCATTCGGTCCGAACATGACGACCATCACCTTCGCGATTAGCCGCGCGCTCGGCCGCGACCTGCACGCCGGCGACGAGGTCGTGGTAACGCGCCTCGACCATGATGCGAACGTCGCGCCGTGGCTCGCGATGGCCGAGGACCGCGGCGTCACCGTCCGTTGGCTTGAGCTCGCCGACGACGGCGCGTCGCTGGATCTCGACGCGCTCGGTGACGTCATCGGCCCCAGGACCCGAATCGTGGCTGTCGGCATGGCGTCGAATGCGCTCGGCACGCTCACCGACGTGGGCAGGGTCACCGAGGCCGCCCACGCCGCCGGCGCGCTGGTGTACGTCGACGCCGTTCACGCCGCGCCACATGTGCCGATTGACGTGGCCAGCCTTCGCCCCGACCTCTTGGTCACCAGCCCGTACAAGTTCTTCGCGCCACACCTCGGCATGCTGTACGGCCGAAGAGATGTTCTCGAGCGGCTGCAGGCCTACCGCGTTCGGCCGGCGGGATCGGAGCTTCCGGGCAAGCTCGAGGTCGGAACTCAGAGTCACGAGGCGCTCGCCGGGCTCCTGGGAACCTTCGGCTACCTCGAGGGACTGGGAGCGGCCTACGGCAACGTGACAGATCGGTCCGACCGGCGGGCGCGCCTGCGCGCCGCCATGTCCGCCATCCACGAGCACGAGCGGGGAGTGTCGCGTGCCGCGTTGGAGCGGCTGCTGACCGTTCCCGGCCTGCGGCTGCATGGCATCGCCGACCCATCGCGCATTGACGAGCGCGTCCCGACCTTCTCGTTCACGATCGATGGCCACGACCCGCGCAGCGTCGCCGAGCATCTTGCCCGGCGCGGCATCAGCACCTGGGACGGCGACTTCTACGCCTGGGAACTGGTCCGTGCGCTCGAGCTGGCGGATGTGGGGGGCCTGCTGCGCATCGGCCTCGTCCACTACAACACCGTCGAGGAGCTGGATCGCCTGCACGAGGCGCTTGTCGAGCTCGGCGCATGACCCGGCCGGACCATCGCTCTCCTTGAGCCGAAACGCTACCCTAGCGGCGCGATGGAAGGGTATTCGGTCACGGAGGCGGCATCTGTTCTCGGCGTGCCCACGGAGCGCGTCTGGGAGCTGCTCGCGCGCGGCGTGCTCTCGGGTGCTCCGGAAGGGGAGACCGGCATGCGGGTCTATCTCCAGCCGCGACCAGCCCCGGCCGCGCCGGTCGCCGAGCGCCCGCGGACGAACGGCCATGGGGACCCGGCGAAGGCAGAGGCCGAAGCCTCGCCGTTTCGCGAGCTCCTGACCGAATTCCGCAACCTGACCGAGCGCTACGGACAGGCGCTCCTGGCGCTGGGCGAGGCGCGCGGCGAGGTCGCGTCGCTGCGTTCCCGCGTCGACGTGCTCGAGGCCCGCATGGATCTGCGGCTTCCATTCGGGGGTAGCGGGACAGCGCCGCCGCCGCCGGCTCGGCAATCGATCACCCCGCCGCGCGAATCCACGGCACAGGCGGCGACTCCGCCTCAGCCTGCGAGTGCCCCGGCGGAGCCGCATGTCGCGCCCGATGAGGCGCCGGCGATAGAGCTCGAAGGAGATTCCGGGCACGAGTCCGAAACGGAGCACGAGCCGCAAGGAGACCGCTCCGCGCGCCGCCGTCGGACGCGCGCGCAGTTCGTCGAGGACTTTGCGGAGGCCCTGGCGCGCGCCGAGGATCCGAATCCTGCCGAGTTGCCGGGAAGCGTCGAAGCAGGAGCTGCCTTTGCCGCGCTGCAGGCCGTGGTCGCCCCCGATTCCGAGATCGCGCAGGTTGACGTCACCGCGGCCGACGCCGGACTGCCTCGAGAGCTCCCGGCCGCCGAGCCGATGATCGATACGGAAACCGAGCCCGAGCCCGAGCCCGCGCCCGAGTTGCTGGCCGAACCCGAGCCCGAGCCCGCGCCCGAGTTGCCGGCCGAACCCGAAGCCGAGCCCGAGCCCGAGTGGCCGGCCGAACCCGAGCCGCAGCCTGATGGCCCACTGGAGACCCCGGCGGCGCGAGATGACGACCCACGGGTTGAGGCCGAGACGCCAGCCACGGCCGAACCGGATCCGGAGCCCGACCCACAATCGGCCGGCTCCGTCGAGCCGGAGTCGAGTGGCCCTGCCGAGGCCTCCATCGAGATTGCTTCCGAATCGGTACCTTCCGAGCCATCTCCATCGTGGAATCGCGATCGCTACACCACGGTGATCGAGGAGCCCGACTGGTGGACTCCCGATGCAGCAGGGTGGGACGACCCTCTTCCGGACCCGGCATCGGCGCCCGTGGCCGCTGACGCATCGACAGTTGCGCCGATCACCGAGCCCGACGACCGGCCAGCGACCGACCAGAACGCAGATGCGGAAGCCGACGCCGAGGCAGAAGGTGAGCCTCAAACGGCAGAGACCGCGCAGCCCATCGCCGAGCAACCGCAGGCGCCGGCTCCTGACGCACCGGACTTTGCCGCCTCGATGGGCCTTGATGCACCGCTCGAGTCGGAGGACGCGGCGACGGAGGAGACGATGCTCTGGTTCGGCTCGCGGCCCGATGCTCGTGTCGTCGACGATGCCGCGGCCCACGACGCGGCAGCCGAGATGGAGATCGCGAGCACGGGCCGTCAGTCCATGCCCGGCAACGACCGCTCGACGCAACTGCCGGGTGCCGGCGAGCTCGATGAGGCCCTTGCCGCCCTGGCGGCGCACTCGGGCACACCGCCTGATGCAGGGCCATCCCAGGCCGACAGCGAACCGTCGCCGCCCGAGCCATCGGCGCCACGACCTGCCGCTCCCGCCCAGCGCGTCGAGCGTGCGCGGCCGGTCGATATCCCCAGCCCGGCGTCGCGGGCCTATCGGCGCCTCCGACGAATCTTCCCGAATTGAGCGTGGACGAGACACCCGCCTTCGACGCGCGGACGGCGCTCATCGTGGTGGACCTCCAGAACGACTTTGCCGACCCGCTGGGAAGCCTGGCGGTCGAGGGCGGAGCTGCGATCGTGCCCCGCGTCACGGAAGTCGTGCGTTCCGCTGAGGCAGGGGGCGCGCTCGTCGTGGCGACCCAGGACTGGCACCCGGCAAGCACGCCGCACTTCGCGAAGGACGGCGGCATCTGGCCGGTGCACTGCGTCGGCGACACGTGGGGCGCGGAGATCCATCCGGACCTCGCGCTGCCGCCCGGAGCCCTCCGGATTCGGAAGGGAGTCCTCGGCGAGGATGGCTACTCGGGCTTCACGACGCGCGATCCGATCAGCGGCGAGGAAACGGCCACCGGGCTCGAGGACATCCTCCTCGAGCGCGGCATCGAGCGGGTGGTGATCTGTGGTCTGGCGACGGACTACTGCGTGAGGGCGACCGCGCTGGACGCGCGGCGCATGCGCTTTGCGGTCGTCGTGCTCACTGATGCCGTGCGACCCGTCGACCTCGAGGCGGGAGATGGTGAGCGTGCCCTGCGTGACCTCGCTGCCGCCGGGGTCACGACGAGCTGATCATCGGCCCGTTCGGCGCGATCGATCGAGCAGGACGAAACCGACGAGCACCGTGATCGATCCGATCACCACCCAGGTACGGTCGGCCGTCATGAAGCTGCCGGGCGCGAAGGGCAGATTCAGGCCCTGGGCGATCCACACCAGGCCCGCCAGGACGACCAGAGCGCCGATGATTCGTCGGGTCCACATTCCGCGATCGTATCGTCAAGATGCACTTGCGACCGGCGCGGCTGGTGTTGCGCGCCGCAATGACATCGAGGCTTCGGTCGGGACGTATATAGCGCACTTACCAGGCCCGCCTCCTCAACCGGGCGATCCGCCGGGGCCGCCCGCTTACCTCGCTCGCCTGGCGGCCGATGGGGCGGGTGGCCGTATCATGGTGGTCCACACCACGAACCGGCAGACAACTTGCGGAGCCACACCCCATGACGAGCCAGCACGACGACTGGCGCGAGCTCGGTCAGCAGCTCCGCGTCGATTCCGTCCGATCCAGCAGCGCCGCAAGCAGCGGCCACCCGACCTCCTCGATGTCGGCCGCAGACCTCATGGCGGTCCTGATGTCGAAGTACCTGCACTACGACTTCGAGCAGCCCGACGACCCGCGCAACGACCACCTGATCTTCAGCAAGGGTCACGCGTCGCCGCTGCTCTACGCGATGTACAAGGCGGCGGGAGCCATCACCGATGACGAGATGCTCACCTTCCGCCAGTTCGGCAGCCGCATCGAGGGTCACCCGACCCCGATCCTGCCGTGGGTGGACGTCGCGACCGGCTCGCTGGGCCAGGGACTGCCGATCGCAGCCGCGGTGGCCCTTGCCGGGAAGTCGTTCGATCGGCTGCCCTACCGGGTCTGGGCCCTGTGCGGTGACTCGGAGATGGCCGAGGGCTCGATGTGGGAGGCGTTCGAGTTCGCGAGCTTCCACGAGCTTGACCACCTGACCGCCATCATCGACGTGAACCGCCTCGGCCAGACGGGCGAGACGATGCATGGCTGGGATCTTGATGCCTATCGGCGCCGCTCCGAGGGATTCGGCTGGAACGCGATCGAGATCGACGGCCACGACGTCGGCGCCATCGATGAGGCGCTCGGCCAGGCTGCGGCCACGACCGACCGACCGACCGTGCTCATCGCGCGGACCGAGAAGGGGCACGGTGTCCGGGCCGTGGCCAACCTGCCCGGCAAGCACGGCAAGCCGCTCGACGACGAGGCTGCGGCCATTGCTGAGCTCGGCGGCATGCGCAACATTCACGTCGACGTCCCGAAGCCTGAGTTCGAGGGGAAGCCGCACGAGTTCCCGACCAGCGCGCTCACACTCCCCTCGTACGAGCCCGGCACAAAGGAAGCGACCCGCAAGGCCTTTGGCGACGCTCTGCTGGCCCTTGGCAAGGCGCGCGGCGACGTCATCGCCATCGACGGCGAGGTCGGCAACAGCACGTACACCGAGGAGTTCAGCGAGGCGCTCTCCGAGCGATTCGTGCAGGTCTATATCGCCGAGCAGCAGATGATCGCGACCGCGGTGGGCCTCCAGGTGCGCGGCTGGAAGCCGTTCGCCGCGACGTTCGCCGCATTCCTGAGCCGCGCCTACGACTTCGTCCGCATGGCGGCGGTCAGTCGCGCGAACATCGCGGTGGCCGGATCGCACGCCGGCGTGAGCATCGGCGAGGATGGACCGTCGCAGATGGCTCTCGAGGATCTCGCCAGCTATCGGGCCATCCACGGCTCAACGGTGCTCTATCCCTCGGACCCCAACCAGACGGCGGCGCTGGTGCCGCAGATGGCCGATCGCCCCGGGATCGTCTACATGCGCACGACGCGCGAAAAGACGCCGATCCTCTACGCGCCCGGCGAGGATTTTCCGATCGGCGGCGCCTGGGTCCTGCGCGAATCGAATGCCGATGCGGTCACGCTGATCGGCGCCGGTATCACGCTGCACGAAGCCGTCAAGGCGGCCGACGCGCTTGCCGAAGACGGAATCGCCGTGCGCGTGATCGACCTCTACAGCCTCAAGCCGATCGACGCGGAGACGGTGCGAACGGCCGCTCGCGAGACCGGCGCGATCATCACCGTCGAGGACCATTGGCCCGAGGGTGGCATCGGCGACGCCGTGCTCGATGCGCTCGCCCAAGAGCAGCCGCACCCGATCGTCGTGAAGCTCGCGGTGCGCGAGATGCCCGGGTCCGGCAAGCCGGCGGAGATGCTGGCCGCAGCGGGGATCGACGCGGCCCACATCGCCGACGCGACGCGGGAGCTGATCTCGCGGGCTGGGGCGAAGCAACGAGACACCACCGAGGTCGGCTCCGGCCGGCGCGAGTAACCAGGAGAACCCCATGACAAATACGCTGCAGCGGCTGCATGCCGAGCAGGACCAGAGCCCGTGGATCGACTTCATCGATCGGGACCTGATCGAGAGCGGCAAACTCGAGGAGATGGTCGCCGATGGGATTCGCGGCCTGACGAGCAACCCGACAATCTTCGCCAAAGCCGTGGCAACCGGCCAGTACGACGACCTCGTCCGACGCGAGATCGAGGCCGGGGACGACGCGCAGGGCATCTACCAGCAGATCGCGGTCAGCGACGTGGGTGATGCGGCCGACGTGCTGCGCGCGGTCTACGACGCGTCGAACGGCACGGACGGCTTCGCGAGCATCGAGGTCGAGCCGGGCCTGGCGCAGGACAGCGACGCGACGCTTGCCCGCGCCCGAGAGCTCTGGAAGCTGCTCGACCGCCCGAACATCTTCGTGAAGATTCCGGCCACCCGGGACGGCATTCCGGCCATCGAGGGTGCGATCGCCGAGGGCATCAACGTGAACGTGACGCTGATGTTCAGCGTCGAGATCTACGAGCGGGTGGCGCGGGCCTACATCGCTGGCCTGCGCCGGCTCCGCGAGGACGGCGGAGACCTCTCCCGCGTGGCGAGCGTGGCGAGCTTCTTCGTCAGCCGTGTCGACACCAAGGTCGACGCGATGCTCGACGAGATCGGGACACGCAGTGCGCTCGAAGCACGCGGCAAGGCGGCCATCGCGAACGCCCGGATGGCGTACGACTCGTTCGGTAGGATCTTCGGTGGTGACGAGTTCGCCGACCTTCGCGCGGCCGGTGCCCAGGTTCAGCGCTGCCTGTGGGCGAGCACGAGTACGAAGAACCCCGACTACCGCGATGTGCTGTACGTGGAGGAGCTCATCGGCCCTGAGACGGTCGACACGATGCCGCTCGAGACGATCACCGCCTTCCTGGACCACGGGAACGTCGAGCGGCGCCTCGACGGCGACGTCGACGGAGCGCGCCAGGCGCTGCGCGAGGTCGAGGCCCAGGGCATCAGAATGCAGCAGGTGACCAACGAGCTCATAGCCGAGGGCGTCGCCTCCTTCGGGAAGAGCTTTGACGATCTGATCGCCTCGATCGAGTCGAAGCGCGAGGAGCTCGCCCCGGCATGAGCGACCTCGAGGCCGCGGTCGCGTCGCGGCTGGAGGAGTTCACCGTTGGTCGCGTGGCGGAGCGGCTGTGGTCGAAGGACGGCTCCCTGTGGTCCGCCTCGGGCAAGGCGCCCGACGAGGTCGCTGCGTGGCTCGGATGGCTCGACCTTCCCGAAACCATGTCGAAGCGCGTCGACGAGCTCGAGCACCTGGCGCGCGACATCCGAGAGGATGGCTATCGGCGCGCCGCGGTGCTCGGCATGGGTGGCTCGAGCCTGGCCCCCGAGCTCTTCAGCCGGGTCTTCGGTTGGGCGGGGGGTCCTGGTGGCACCGGCGCGGCATCGGCCGACGGGCTCGAGGTGCGCATCCTCGACTCGACGCACCCCGATGTCGTGCGAGGGTTCCGGTCGTGGGCCGGCGAACAGCGCACGATCTTCTGCGTCAGCTCGAAGTCTGGCGCGACCACGGAGCCGAACGCCTACCAGGCGGCCATGGGCGAAATCGCCCCTGCACTCGACTTCCTGGCCATCACGGATCCCGGAACGAGCCTGGCCGAGCTCGCCCGCGCGCAGGAGTTCCGCGGCATCGTCGAGGCACCGCCCGATGTCGGTGGCCGGTACTCGGCGCTGACCGTGTTCGGACTCGTGCCTGCGGCGCTGACCGGCGTTGACATCGGCGCACTCCTCGAGCGGGCGAACCGGATGGCCGCCGCCTGCCGAATTCCGGCCGCAGCAGACAATCCGGGCCTGCGTCTCGGCGCACTTCTTGGGGAGGCGGCGCTGGCCGGTCGCGACAAGCTCACGATCCTGACGTCGGAGCGCCTCGCCCCGTTCGGCGACTGGGTCGAGCAGCTGGTCGCCGAGAGCACCGGCAAGGCCGACACCGGCATCGTCCCGATCGTGGGCGAGCCGATCGGCGAGCCATCGGCCTACGGGGAAGACCGCCTGTTCGTGCATGTCAGGCTGCGCGACGAGTCGGATGCCGCGATGAGCGCACTTGCCGACGAGGAGATCGTCCTCGATGACGTGCTCGACATCGGCGCCGAGTTCGTGCGCTGGGAGGTGGCGACGGCCACGGCCGGCATCGTGCTGGGCATCGATCCGTTCGACCAGCCCAACGTGCAGGAGAGCAAGGATGCGACGCGCGACCTGCTCGACGCCTACCGCAGCCGCGGCGCATTGCCCCAGCCGGCCCCCCTCGTGAGCGAGCCCGGCATGTCGGTGACCGCCGAGGCCCTCGGCGACACGCCGGTCAGCGTCGAGGGGGCCATCCAGCAGCTGATCGGGCTGCTCGAGCCGGGGCGCGACTACCTGGCCATCCTCGCCTACGTCCCCTCGGATCCATGGGTCGAGGAAGCACTCCAGCGCATCCGGGAAGGCGTGCGCGACGCGCTCGGCGTCGCGACGACGCTCGGGTTCGGCCCGCGATTCCTGCACTCGACCGGCCAGCTCCACAAGGGCGGGCCCGCGACGGGCGTCTTCCTCCAGATCACCGCCGAACCGTCCAAGGATCTGCCGATCCCGGGCTGGGACGAGTCATTCGGGACGCTGATCGCGGCACAGGCGCTGGGCGACCTCACCTCACTCCAGCGGCGTGGGCGTCGGGCCATGCGCGTTCATCTTGCCGACCTTCGATCCGGGCTCGAACGGCTGGAGGCGATGCTCGCCGCCGCCATTGGCGAGCGAGCAGAAACGAACCACACGAAGTAGGGAGCAGCATGCAGGTCGCAATCGCCGGACTGGGGAGGATGGGCGCCGGAATGGCGCGCCGCGCAGCACGGGGCGGGCACGACGTCGTGGCCTGGAACCGCACCGAGGCCGTTGCGACGGAGATCGCGCGCGAGGCCGAGAACGAGGGCCGCATCACGGTGGCCGAGCCGATCGAGCGCCTTCTCGAGATGATGTCGGCGCCGCGTCACGTGGTGATCAGCGTCCCGTCGGGCGCCGCCACCGATGCCATGATCGACCAGCTCGCAGGCATCCTCGAGCCGGGCGACGTGATCATCGACGCCGGCAACAGCCGCTTCCACGACTCGAAGCGACACGCCGCCGAGCTGGCCGAGAAGGGCATCGAGTGGCTCGACATGGGCGTCTCCGGCGGCGTGTGGGGTCTCCAGGTCGGCTTCTGCGCCATGCTCGGCGGCAAGCGCGAGGTCTTCGATCGCTTCGAGCCGGTCGTGAAGACGCTCGCCCCGGAGAGCGGCTACCTGTACTGCGGTGATGCCGGCGCCGGCCACTACACCAAGATGGTCCACAACGGGATCGAGTACGGGATCATGCAGGCCTATGGCGAGGGATTCGATATCCTCCACGCCGGCGAATACGACCTCGACCTCGCCGCCGTGGCGCGGATGTGGAACAACGGCTCCGTCATCCGCTCCTGGCTCCTCGAGCTGGCGGGGAACGCCTTCCAGAAGGAGGGCAACGACCTCGAGCAGATCAAGGGCTGGGTCGCCGACTCGGGCGAGGGCCGCTGGACCGTGGCTGAGGCGATCGACCACGACGTGCCGGCCCCGGTCATCACCCTGAGCCTGATCGAGCGCTTCCGGAGCCGCCGTGCGCCGGACTCCTACACCGATCGCGTCCTTGCCGCCCTCCGCAACGAGTTCGGCGGCCACGCCCTCAAGGACCGCGAGTAGCCATGGCGACGCGCGTCGACGAAGATCCACCGGCAGTGGACGAGCAACGGTCTTCCCACGCCCCCGACGCGCGCCCTCCACGGCCGAATCCGCTGCGGGAGGGTTTGCGCCTCGAGCGCATGGCCGAGCCCTGCACGATGGTCATCTGCGGTGCGACCGGAGACCTGACCGAGCGCAAGCTGGCCCCGGCGCTGTACAACGCGTTGCTCGGCGGGTTTCTGCCGCCGGAGTTCACCGTCGTCGGCTTCGCGCGCCGCGAGCTGGATGACGAGGCATTCCGCGATCATCTGCTGGTGGGGATCAATCGCTTCAGCCGCAACAAGCCGGCCAAGCCCGCGATCTGGGAATCGTTCGCGCGCGGCATCGAGTACCACCAGGGCGACTTCGACGATCCGGCCGCCTACGTCGAGCTGGCCAAGCGACTCGATCGCATCGACCGCGACCGGGGCACGTCGGGCAATCGCCTGTTCTATCTTGCCGTGCCACCCTCGCTCTACCCGGAGATCGTGAACCAGCTCGATCGTGCCGGGCTCGCCGCGCACGGGGATCGGCGCCGCAGCGGCTCGCGGCGTGGGTGGACCCGCGTCATTGTCGAGAAGCCGTTCGGATCGGACCTCGAGAGCGCCCGAACGCTGAACCGCGAGCTGGCCGAGGTGTTCGACGAGACGCAGGTGTATCGGATCGATCACTACCTGGGCAAGGAGACGGTCCAGAACCTGGCAGTCTTCCGATTCGGGAACGGCCTGTTCGAGCCAATCTGGAACCGTCGCTATATCGACTCGGTCCAGATCACGGTGGCCGAGACGGTCGGTGTCGAGGGCCGCGGCGAGTTCTACGACGCCACCGGCGCGCTGCGCGACATCGTCCAGGGTCACGCACTGCAGCTCATGGCGATGTTCGCCATGGACCCGCCCGTCGAGTTCAACGCCGAGGATCTTCGCGACGAGAAGATGAAGGTGCTGCGCGGCGTGAAGCCGATGTCGGCGGCCGACGTGGCGACGAACACGGTCCGCGGCCAGTACGTCTCGGGTTGGGTGGAAGGCGAGAAGGTCGTGAGCTACCGCGACGACGACAAGGTGGCGCCTGATTCGGAGACCGAGACGTTCGCCGCCCTCAAGCTGGGTGTCGACTCGTGGCGCTGGGCTGGAGTTCCGTTCTACCTCCGGACGGGTAAGGCGCTTCCGAGCCGCGTGACGGAAATCGCCGTCCAGTTCAAGCGGGCCCCGCTGGCCCTGTTCGCCCGCGCGGGGGTGCCGCAGATCGAGCCGAACGTGCTCGCCATCCGCGTCCAGCCCGACGAGGGCATCCTCCTGCGCTTCGGAGCCAAGGTCCCGGGGCAGGGACTGCAGATCCGGACGGTCAACATGGACTTCCGCTACGGGTCGAGCTTCGCGGTGGACTCGCCCGATGCTTACGAGACCCTGCTCCTCGACGCCATGGTCGGTGATCCGAGCCTCTTCACCCGCGACGACGAGGTCGAGCGCGCCTGGGAGATCCTCGACCCGATCCTCGAAGCCTGGCATGCCGGAACCGGCGGTCCGCTTCACTTCTATGGCGCCGGCAGCTGGGGCCCACCCGCCGCCGAGGAGCTCCTCCAGCGCGACGGACGTGCCTGGAGGCGGCCGTGAACTCGGCCCAGCCCCCGCCCACCGACGAGCACGCGGTTCATCGGCGCCTCATGCGCTTCGGCGAGGCCGATAGCCTTGCGACGCCGATGTGGGAGCAGCGCGGAACCTCGGTGCGGGCGATCGCGGGCCATCTCGCGTCGCTGTGGGACTCGCCGCCGGGCCTCGACGACGGGGGCGATCCGCTGGTGACCGAGAAGGGACTGCCCCACGGCCGCGCGTCCGTCCTCAACCTCATCGTCACGGTGGTCGACGAGCCGGCCGCGGCACGCGTGGTGCGGGCCCTCGGAGGGCTGGGTGTCCGTCACCCGTCGCGCGCCATCGTGCTCGTGCCGGAGCACGGGACCGGCGAGGAGCCGCTCGACGCCAGGATTGGCACGCACTGTAACGAGCTGGCCGGCGGTGGCGACCAAGTCTGCTACGAGGAGGTCGTGCTCACGGTGCGCGGCGAGGCATCCGAGCACCTGTCGGGCATCGTCGCGCCACTCCTCATCCACGACCTGCCGACGCACATCTGGTGGCCCGGTGATCCACCCTGGCGCGACCCGGTCTTCGACCAGCTGGTGGACATGGGCGACCGCGTGATCGTCGACTCGTCGGATTTCAGCGACCTGCTCACCGGCCTGCGCCGGACCGCCAGCCTGCGACGTCGGAGCGGGGTTGGGGACCTGTCGTGGGGTCGCCTGGCCTGGTGGCAGGAGCTCACGGCCCAGTTCTTCGACGCCCCTCGCTTCCGCCGCTACCTTCCGAACCTGAGCCGGCTGCTCATCAGCTATGCCGTCGCCCCGCCCGCGTCGGACCGGCACGACGAGGACCTCGAGGTCGCTCCGGGGGTCCATGCGCCGATGTCGCAGGCGCTGCTGTATGCCGGCTGGATCGCGACTCGCCTTGCCTGGAAGCGGTATCGCACCGTCGAGCCGCTGGCGGACGGCGGCTTTCGGCTCCGGCTCGAGGGACGGCACGAGATGGTCGACCTCGTCCTTCAGCCGACGGTCACCGATGAGGTGCGGCCTGGGGACCTGACGTCGGTGCGCCTGCGCTCGCTGGGCGAGACGGGGGCGGCCGAGTTCATCATCGATCGCCACGTCGATCACGCCGTGGTCGCCACGAATGCCGACGGCATGACCGCGCTGCTTCGACGCGTTGCCATGGAGTCGCCAAGCGAGGCCGAGCTGCTGAGCTCGCAGCTGACGATGGACGTAGCGGACCCCGTCTACGAGGCCGCGGTCCGTGCGGCCGCCATCCTGCTCGCCTCGTCGCGCGAGGCGGCGGCATGACCCGCGTCACGGTTCTCGCCGATGCCGAGACGGTCGCAGTCGCCGTTGCCGATCGCATCGTGGCGGCAGCCTCCGCCGCCATCGACGAGCGCGGCGTGTTCCGCGTGGCGCTTTCCGGAGGGGGAACGCCGAAGCAGGTCTATCCGCTGCTGCTCGAGCCCGAGCGCCGCGGGGCCGTCGACTGGAGCGCCGTGGAGTTCTTCTGGGGCGACGAGCGGACCGTGCCGCCCGACCACCCGGAGTCGAACTTTGGCGTGGCGTACGGGATGCTGATCTCGCAGCTTCCTGGCGCGCGCCCCGATCGCATCCATCGCATGCCGGCCGAGGCCGCCGACCTCGATGCGGCCGCGCTCTCGTACGAAGGCGAATTGCGCCTGGTGTTCGCAGCGCACGGCGACGACGTTCCGGCCTTCGACCTGATCTGGCTGGGCATGGGCCCTGACGGTCACACCGCCAGCCTCTTTCCCGAGTCGACCGCCCTCGGCGAGGCACGACGCTGGGTGGTGGGCAACTGGGCGCCGTCGCAGGAAGCCTGGCGCATGACGTTGACCTTCCCTGTTCTCAACGCGGCACGGGACACCATCTTCGCCGTGACCGGCGCCGACAAGGCATCCGCCCTCCAAAAGATCCGTGGAGGATCGTCGACTCTTCCGGCGGGACGCGTCAGCGGCGACGCGGTGGAGTGGATCGTCGACCGTGCCGCCGCCGGCGACCCGAGTCCGTGAGCTCGACCGCCCAGCCCCTCTCCGCCGATGAGCTGCGATTGCTCGAAGCCCAGCTCGGCAGGATGCGCGGCATGCTCTTCCGCTACTACGAGCTGTTCTTCCGCTTCACTGCGGGCGGCCTCGTGTCGAGCGGTGCCCTGTTCGTCGCTTCCTTCTTTCCGCCGACCCAGGCCTCGGCTCTGCTTCTGCCGTTCGTGATCCTGTACGTCGGGTTCCACGCGGCCCACCTGTTCAGCTACGTGATCTTCGCGCGCACCTACGCCGCGGCGCTCGAGCGCAGGATCAACGCGGGGCTCGGAGCCGACGTGCTGATCGCCCACCGCCTGGAAGAGGTCTACTTCGGCGCGCCGGGCGATCCGAAGCTGGTCGCCGCGTCCATTCGACGGCCGCTGACCATGCTCGCCGCCGAGACCTGGCACTTCACCATCGCTGGCGCGGCGTTCTTCGGCGTCGCCACGCTGATCGCCAACGCCACGGTGCAGGGCATCGGCGAGCCGTGGTCGACCTTCTTCATTCCGACGGTGCTCGCCTGGGCTGCGGTGAACGGGATCTACCTCGCCTGGTACTTCGGACGCAACCGCGATCAGCACGCGATCGAATCCCTGTTGGCCGAAGCGTACGCCCCGGCTGCGGTGGACGGTCCCTGAGCCGATGCCGCCGATGGTCTGGCTCCTCGTCGCACTCGTCGCGGGCGGCGTCGGATACCTCGTGGCGTGGCCGGCCTGGCGCGCATCTCGGGCCCGGGACTCGCGCGATCTCAACGCCGAGCGCTATCTCGCGTGGCGCGGGCGCGCCGTCCGTGGCCAGCCCGCGCCGATCCGCGAGGGAATGACCGGCGAGGAACGGCGGCGCGTCCTCGTGGGCGCTGCTCTCGGCGTGATCGGCGCCGCCGCACTCGTCGCGTTCTTCCTGACCAGCTGAGGCCCCGGGCCAGACGCGGCCCGCGGCTCGTTCCGTCAGCCCCGGAAGGTCTCGAGGCGGCGGACGACCTGGGCCCCTACCTTAGCCCCCTGCTCGAGACCGATCTCGATGCCCATCGGGTAGTGGATGCCGCCGTACAGGCGGCTCCCGGCGGCCTCATCGGCGGCTGCCTGGAACGACGCGAAGTGACGGGTCCCGGCCGAGGGTGGCTCGGTCAGGCGGTTCGTGTCGGTGAAGGCGACTGGCCCGAACAGGTCGGTCAGGACGGCCGCCGCCGCCCGGGATGCCACGGAGTGGCCGGAGGTGTACTCGGGGAATTGTGGCGTGTTCACGAACGAGTTCCATGCGGGATCGATCACGCGCCGGATATACGTGATCGGGCGCAGGAGGTTGATCTCGTACTTGGCGTGCCAGCACGAGATGAAGGCGTCCGCCAGTGCTACGCCGAGCCGCGCGTACATCTCCGCCGCGTCGTCGAGCCGCAGGCCAAGCTGATCCACCAGCTGGTTGCCGATGACGAACCAGTGGCCGGCCGGCAGACCGCTGGTCAGGGGGTTGTCGCGCCAGAACATCGCGATGAAGCGCTGTTCTTCGGTCAAGGCCGCGCCCACCTCCACTACGCGTGCGGCCTGGGCGTGGAACGCGCTGCCGGCGGTTTCGTCATAGCGGACGTGGGGCGGTGGGAAGCACGCGTCGGCCGATGGCAGGATGAACGGCCGCATCTGACCCCAGTATGGTTCGATGGCCGTCCCGAAGTTCGGCGGGGTGGATATCCACTTGTCGGGACCGACCGGTGGAACGTAGGCCGGCAGCGCGCGAATCTCGGTGAGCCCGTCACCGCTCGTCCAGTCCACGATGGCACGTCCAACCGAACGCCCGTGGGCCGCGGACCGGTCGAAGATCGCGGTATCGACGGCGCTGCGCCGCTCGGCGCCGATTGCGGCTTCGAGGGCCGTGATCTCGTCCGTGGTCTGCTGCAGCGGCGTGGAGAAGAGCGCCGTCGCCATGGTGGCCATGGCACTGTTCGCAGTGGTCGGCCAATCGTAGCGGCGGCCGCGCTCGGCGCGCGGCGTGGGACTCAGCCCGTTCAGCTGGCCGACCAGGGACCGGTAGCCGGGCATGCCGTCGCAGACGGCCTGATACAGGGCGACGGCCATGCAGGCGTAGCCTCGCGCGGCAGCCGTGGGGGTGATGTTCTGGCGCCGCGTGGCGTCGTAGAGCACGCCGACCCAGCGCTGGGCCACGCTGGCGTCGTGCGCCTTGGCCAGTGGGTGCAACGTGCGAGTCGTCGTCTCGGCGGCGCGGGTGCGCGAGCCGATGACAGGCCCGAGCCCGACGACGGCCGTGCCGCCGACCACGGCTGCGGCGCCGCCGGCGCGGCGCAGAAACGATCGGCGCGAGAGTGGGTTGTCGGGTCGATTCCCCGAGTGTGTGGATGTCATGGTCCCCTCCGTACGGTCACCCGGCCGGGTCGATTCCGACCGGGTGACCCGTGGTGCCGCGCTATCGGCTTCGCGATCGGCTGACTTCGCGGTTGTAGCTCATGAAGCCGCCGGAGAGGTCGGGGTCGAATCCCATCGGCCCCAGGACCCCGGTCAGCTCCGCGGCGCGCTGGTTGGAGCTGTAGCGGGACGAGTAGGTGAAGGTTCCATCGGTGAAGCTTTCGGTGAAGGTGAACTTCGTCAGCGGACCGACGCCCGTGAACGTCACGTTGATCGGGACATTCGCCAGGAGGTCCCCGCCGCCGCCGTGCGGATCGCCACCGCCGAAGATCCCGACGGTCTCTCCCGGGCCTCCGAGCACGGCGCGGGTCAGCTTGTTGTCGATCGACAGTGGGACGGTGCCCTGGATCGAACGGAAGCCGATGTGGGTGCACGGGTTCTCCGGATCGACCGGCGGCTCTTCCTCGAGAGCGATGCCATGGCCGCCGCCGGGTGACGGGATGAAGTCCACTGGGCAGTTCAGATCGGCGATCTGACCGAATATCCATGCTTGGCCGGAGCCGAATTCCTGCGCGAACCCAAATCCGATGTGGACGTTGCCGAATGGCCGCGAGTCCATGGGCGGCAGGCGATCTCCGGCCGCGTCTCGGTCGAGCTGGATCCAGTCGAACTGGAGCGAGTAGTAGGTGGAGCGATAGAACGACATGCTCCTCGCTGTCGCGGGAGCCGCCGTGCCCAGGATCAGCAGGGCAACGGCAAGTAGGACGACCAACCGACGCATATCGGGACCTCCGTGCGGGGTCAGGCGGTGTGCCCCGGTGGCCCCCCGTCCGCCCAAGTGATCGCTCAGACGCAGGCGAGAGCCAAAACGATGCAGTGTTCACCCTCGCATGCCGTCGCGCGGATTGTCCGCCTGACGGTCAAGCGTTTTGAGGACACAGATTTGCGGGAGTTTGACCATCCGTCGACCGCCGCCGGGTCTGCCTGCCGGTAGACTGCTTTCGTGCTCGCTTCCGCGCTCCGCGCCTTCTTCCTGTGGCTGAGCGATCGGCGCTGGATGGCCGGCATCGCGCTCGGGACCCCGCTGCTGCGTCGCATGCCATTGCGCTTCGTGGCCGGCACGACCCTCGACGAAGCCATCGTCGCCGTCCGGAACCTGAACGGCGCCGGTGCCAGCGCGACCCTCGACGTGCTGGGGGAGTCGGTCGACGGCCGCGCGGCAGCCGACCGGGCCGCGGCGGCATACGTCACGGCGATTGACCACATCGCTCGCGAGGCCCTGGACGCCAACGTCAGCATCAAGCTCACGCAGATGGGTCTCGACCTGGGCGTCGACGAGTGCATCGACGTTCTCGCCCCGGTGGTGGCGGCAGGGGACCGAACGGGGATCTTCGTGCGGATTGACATGGAGAGCTCGGCCACCACCGATCGGACCCTGGAGGTCGTCGCCCGGCTTCGCGCGGCCGGTCACGACGTCGGCCCGGTCATCCAATCCTATCTTCATCGTTCTCCGGCCGACGTCGAGGGCCTCGCGCGCGATCAGGTGCGGGTCAGGGTCTGCAAGGGCGCATACGCGGAACCGCCCGAGATCGCACACCAGGATCGGGTGGCCGTTGGCGACGCATTCGTCACGCTATGCGAGGACCTGCTTCGGGCGGGCGCCTATCCGGGTATCGCCACCCACGACCCGGACATGATCGAGAGGGCCGCGACCTTCGCCCGTGAGCAGGGGATCGGCTCCGACGCTTTCGAGTTCCAGATGCTGTACGGGGTGCGTCGCGACCTTCAGCGCCAATTGATCGAGAAGGGATATCGGCTGCGAATCTACGTTCCCTACGGGACCGAGTGGTATCCGTACTTCATGCGACGGCTGGCGGAGCGGCCGGCGAACGTCCTGTTCGTCCTGCGGAGCATCTTCGGAGAGCGTTCCTGACGACGTTCCGTCACGCGGCTAGACTGGTCCAACGCCCATGAGTGCCAGCAAACGGCCGAGCACCTCGAGTCTCCGCCGCTATCTCACGTCCCGGCCGTATATCGCGGTCGCCGACGTTCGACGCCGATTCGGGCTCGATCCCGAGGCGATGAGCAGCGTCAGCCGCAACGGGACAACCGCGTTCATCGGCCTGCCCGAACGCGAGGCGGCGAAGATCCAGGATCTCTGGCAGCGCGACGAGGTCGGCTTGGAGCTGTCAGTCGAGGTTCGGGCTCCCGTGGTCGTCGGCGTGTACCCGATGCGCATCGCACGATTCGTCCTCGACCAGGCCACGGGGAACGGGAGGCCGCCCGCAGAGCGTCCCCTTCACTCGTCCGGCGACGTGTTCCGCGAGCGGCCCACCCTCGGATGAGAGCCGCAGCGGTCATGTCGGATCTCCTGCTGTTCTCCAAGATCGACGCGGCGGCGAGCGCGGCGGGTGCGAAACTGGTTCGCGTCGACTCCGTCGACGAGCTGGCCGGCGACGTCGGTTTCGACCTCATCCTCGTCGATTGGAGTGAGCGGAGCCCGAACTGGGCCTCGCGCCTGGCCGACCTGGCCAAACCGCAGTCCCGCCTCCTGCTGTTTGGCCGACATACCGACCTGGCAGCCCACGAGGCTGCCCGCGATGCCGGCCTCGGGCCGATGTGGGCAAGGTCGCGTCTGGTCGGGCACCTCGCCGAGCTGTTCGCGGGAGATCGGTGACCGGTCGACGGCCGGATTTCTTCATCGTCGGCGCACCGAAGTCGGGTACGACGGCGATGTATCAGTACCTCCGCGCGCATCCGGACCTGTATCTGCCCGAACGGAAGGAGCTGCGCTTCTTTGGGCATGACCTGGAGATTCGCGACCGTCGAAACCTGACGCCACAGGAATACCTCGCTCACTTTGCGCCGGCCCGGCCGCGCCAGCTCATCGGCACCGCGTATGTCTGGTACCTCTATTCGACAAGCGCTGCCCAGGAGATTGCGACATACGCCCCCGAGGCTCGCATCGTCGCGATGCTGCGCAATCCGACCGATATGCTGCACGCCCTGCATGGTGAGCACCTGTCGAACGGCAACGAGGACATCCGCGACTTCACGGCCGCGCTGAAAGCAGAGTCGGACCGGCAAGCCGGGCGACGAATCCCCCCACACGCGCACCTGCCGCAGGGATTGCTGTACTCGACGGTGCCGCGCTACACCGAACAGCTCGAACGGTACGTCCAGGCCTTCGGTCGAGAACGTGTCCACATCGTTATCCATGACGACCTTGCCTCCGACACGGCCGGTGTCTATCGCGACCTACTAAGGTTCCTGGCGGTTCGTGACGATGTGCGCCCCGCCGCGTTCGATATCGTCAACGCCAGCAAGAAGACGCGCAGTGAGTGGCTGCGCCATATGCTCGCCCGACCCCCGGAGCTCCCTCGCCGAATCATCCGAGCTTTGGTTCCGCTTGCCGTCCGCCGTGCTGCCTATCGGCGCGCACAGTCGGCGAACATCACGGCCGCGCCACGCGAGCCGATGTCGGCGGCCACGCGCCATCGTCTGCGGGCACTGTTTGCCGAAGAGGTGGAGCGCCTGTCCGGGTTCCTGGGCCGAGACCTCAGCGCCTGGAGCACCGATCCGGGGCCACGCCCATCGTCAATCCCGGGCGTCGAGGGCCTGCTCGCAGACGGCGAGTAGCCGCTCGGTCGCCACGTCCACCGGCGCCGCGATCGTGCAGCCTGCCCGTCCCGCATGACCCCCGCCTCCGAACTGGCGGGCGATCTCCGCCGCATTGATGGAAGGACTGACGCGCAGGCTGACGCGGGTCTCCGAGGGGGACGACGCGCGCAGGAGGATGGTGATCTCCGCTCCCTTCGCCTTGGCGACGAACTCGGCAAGTCCATCGGCATCGTGGTTGGCCGTGCCGGTCGTCTCGAGCATTTCGTCAGTGAGGATCGTATAGATGATGCGCCCGTCGCGGCGCTGCCCGATGCGGCTCAGCATCTGGCCCCAGAGCGCAAGCGTGGGATACGGCAGGTCGCCCAGCACACGTCGGTGAACGAGGGCGTTCGGAGCTCCGGCCTCCACGCAGGCGGCTGCAAACCGCAGGGTCGCGGAGGTGGTCGAGGGGTCGGAGAACCCGTGGCTGTCGCGAACGATCCCGGCGAGCAGCGCGGTGGCGATTTCCCGGTCCAGGTCGATGCCGACTGCCGGGAGGGCCGCCGCGATCACCTGGCAGGTCGCCGCCGCTCCGCCGTCCACGAGGTTGACACTTCCGAACCCCGAGTTGGTCACGTGATGGTCGACATTGATGAGCGTCGACTGTTCGAACCAGTCGCGGTGCTCGATCCGAATGCGCCCCACGCGGTCGAGCGTCGCGGCATCGCAGACGACCGCGGTGTCCGGATCGAGGCTCGGCTCGGTTCGGAACTCGCCGAAGAGCGGCAGGAAGTCGAACGCCGGCGCGGGGGGATCGACGCTCACCAGCTCATACCGCTTGCCAAGCCGGCGTGCGAGCAATGCGATCGCCACCGCTCCACCGATGGTGTCCGCGTCGGGATTCTCGTGGCACAGCGCCGTGATGCCGGACGCAGCGTGTAACGCGGACGCGAAGGCGCGCTGATCCATCGTGAGCTCATCCGTGGTGGCCATTCGATCCCTCGGCTATCCTCCGCGGGCGGTGCACCGCCTCGGGCTTGGTGTGTTGGGCACGGATTCTAGCCGTCATGAGAGGAAGCATGGGTTTTGAGGGCTGGCTGACACTCCTGGTCGTCATCGCACTCGTCGTCGCCCTGGCGCGCGAGATGGCGCCGCCCGCGTTCATGATCCTCGTCGCGACGATCCTGCTGCTGCTCTTGGGCGTGATCGACGCCGGCGAGGCGTTCGCCGGGTTCAGCAACGAGGCACCGATCGTCGTGGCGGCGTTGCTGATCTTCGCTCGAGCCGCGGACATCTCCGGGCTCCTCCCGCCGCTGCTCGATCGATTCCTGGGGCGGGTTCCAGGTGAGCGGGGTCTCCTGGCACGGATCACGTACCCCATCACGCTGGCATCGGGGTTCCTGAACAATACGACTCTGGTCGCGATGGCCATTCCCGCAACGATCGATCTGTGCAAGCGACGCGGGCTTTCGCCTTCCCGCTTCCTCATGCCGATCTCGTACGCGGCGGTGCTGGGTGGCGTCACGACGACGATCGGCACGTCGACGAACCTGACCGTCTCGGGTCTCCTTCGAGAGCAGAACCTTCCGCCGCTCGGACTCTTCGAGCTCACGCCGGTGGGCCTGCCGATCGCCCTGGTCGGGACGACGGTCCTCGTGCTCCTGACGAACCGGCTCCTTCCGGATCGGTCCGGCGACGAACAGGCGCCGGCCAACGAACGGGACTTCACGGTATCGATGCTCGTCCAGCGAGACGGACCGCTGGTGGGCCGCACCGTCGAGAGCGTCGGCCTTCGGCAGCTCGACGGCGTGTACCTCGTGGCCATCGAACGGGCCGGCGAACGAATCGCTCCGGTGAGCCCTGCCACCGAGCTGCACTCGCGCGATCTCTTGATGTTCGTGGGGCGCGTGGACCAGATTGTCGACCTGCAGCGCATGCGCGGTCTCCTATCCATGCAGCGGCGACAGATCAAGCAGCTGGAGGGTGACCGGCATACGTTCCACGAGGTCGTGGTGAGCGACAGGTTCAACGGCCAGACGCTGCGTGACATCGGCTTCCGCGCCCGATACGGGGCGGCGGTCCTTGCCATGCACCGGGCAGGTCATCGCATCCCGGGCAAGCTCGGCGAGGTCCCGCTGCGCATGGGCGACACGCTACTGGTGCTCGCTGACGAGGGATTCCGCGAGCGCTATCGGAACTCGGGCGACTTCCTGGTCATCGCACCGCTCGCCGGCATCTCGCCGACCCAGCCGCGGAAGGCGAAGCGAGTTGGGCTCATCGGCCTCGGGTTCGTCGTTGCGACCGGGCTCGGCATCGTCTCGATCCTCCAGGGCGCCCTGCTGGTTGCGCTGCTCCTTCTCGCGGTTCGCGGTCTCACGCTGCGCCAGGCGCGGGACGCGATCGATCTGAACATCGTCGTCCTCATCGCCGCGGCATTCGGCCTTGGCGCAGCAGTCGATAATTCGGGCCTCGGTCGTTCCATCGCGGACATCCTGCTCGGCGTGTTCCTGCCATTCGGTCTGGTCGGAGCGCTCGCCGGCGTCCTGCTGGCCACGATGGCAATCACCGAGCTCATCAGCAACAATGCCGCCGCCGTGCTCCTCTTTCCGGTCGCGACGGCGACGGCGGCCGCCACGGGGACTGATCCGCGCCCATTCATCGTGGCCGTGACCATGGGCGCAAGCCTTTCATTCCTCACGCCGCTGGGGTACCAGACGAACCTCATGGTGTACGGCATTGGTCAGTATCGGTTCAGCGACTTCGCACGCTTGGGCATCCCGCTGAACCTCGTCTCCGTCGTGCTCAGCCTTGTCCTGATCCCGATCTTCTTCCCGTTCTGAGGAGGAAAATCGGCACATCGGTGCCGGCAGGCACCGCATGACGTCCGTTACCCCTTGCGTTAGTACTTCCGTTCAGCGACCATACGGAAGTAATTATCAGTCGCTTACCAATGTCTTATTGGAGGTGACTCTATCTCGCACCGAGAAGCGGGTGCCCCGCCTCTCAGAAGTCCCAGGGGTGGACATGACCTCGCTCCGCCGTGCGCGCCTTGCGCCGCCAACCACGCATGTCGTGGCGCGGCGCCCGGTCGACACTGATCGACCGGCAGCGCTCACATCCATCACCAAGCGCGTGCTCGACATCGCGCTCGCCATCTTCCTGCTCGTTCTGAGCAGCCCAATCTGGATCATCGCGCTCGCCACGATCAAGCTGGCTTCGCCTGGTCCTGCCCTGTTCTGTCAGAGGCGAATCGGCCTCGACGGTGAAGCATTCACCTGCCTGAAATTCCGGACGATGCACCATGGGGCGTCGGAAGATGCGCACA
>JBDSJJ010000110.1:0-5129 GCA_039917415.1 Candidatus Limnocylindria bacterium
GCCGCATGGAGGTTGTTCACGCGCTCGAGGTCGGCGTCCGTCGGGCCGTCGCCAGCCAGCCGGTCGATCTCGGCCAGCGTGGCGAGCTCCAGCGCGTCGGTCTTCACGCCGGGGCGCGCAGTGACCCACACCGCGAACATGCTGGCGCCGCCGACGACCGGAAATGCGAAGACGCTCACATCCTGGGCAAGTCGCTGCTCGCGCACCAGGCTCGCGTACAGTCGCGACGCGCGGCCGGCCCCCAGGATGTCGGCCGCCACGTCAAGCGCGTCGAAGTCATCGGTCCCGAACGGCGGGGTTCGGTGGGCCAGGTAGATGCGCGTGAGCGGGACGTCGGCGCGCACGATCTCGCGCACCGGAGCGCCGAGGAGCGGATCGATGGTCATGTCCGGCGGGGGAGGGAGCGTCGCGTTGGCCGGGATGGATCCGAAGTGGCGCTCGATCATGGCCAGCGCGTCGCCCTCGGCGAAGTCCCCCGCGACGGTCAGGACGGCGTTGTTCGGGGCGTAGTAGGCGGCGAAGAACTCCTGGACATCGTCCAGGGACGCGGCCGACAGGTCCTCCATGGAGCCGATCGTCGGGTGGTGATAGGGATGGCCCTCGGGGTAGACGAGCGCCTGGATTCGCTCGTCCCAGTCGCCGTACGGCTGGTTGTCAACGCTCCAGCGACGCTCGTTCTTCACGACGTCGCGCTGGTTGTCGAGCTTCTCCTGGGTCATGGCCGGCAGCAGGGACGCCATCCGATCGGCCTCGAGCCACAGTGCCAGCTCCAGCTCGTGGCCGGGGAGCGTCTCGAAGTAGTTCGTCCGGTCGAGCCAGGTGCTGGCGTTCAGCGTCCCGCCGGCGGCCTGCACCAGGCTGAAGTGCTGGCCCTTCTCCACCTTCGCCGAACCCTGGAACATCATGTGCTCGAACAGGTGCGCGAACCCGGTCTTACCCGCCTTCTCGTGCCGGCTGCCCACGTCGTACCACAGGTTGACCGCCACGAGCGGCGCCCGCGCGTCCCGGGACAGCACGACTCGGAGGCCGTTGTCGAGGCGCCGTCGCTCGATCGGGATATGGGGCAAGGGAACCTCCACCTGATGCCGCCGGGTCACGCCATGAACAAGGGGCGCAGGATTGAGCAGAGCCCCGGGTGGCAGCGAGTCGCGGCGCCATCGTAGCAACTCCCGGCGCCCGACATCCGCGGGCAGGGTGGATCAGCGAACCGCGCGCCACAGGAATGCGGCCATCTGCTCGCGGCTCACCAGTGCCTTGGGACAGAAGCGCGTTCCTCCGCAGCCGGCGGTGATGCCAGACTCCGCGAGCCGGTTGATGTCGCCCTCGAAGATGCTCGTCTCGTCATCGGTGAAGTAGTCGCGCGTCGTCCAGCGCAGCTTGAAGGCGCGCCCAAGGAACGCGGCCATCTGGCCGCGGGTGACCGTTGCCGACGGGCAGAAGCGGCCGGACCCACAGCCGGCGGTGATCCCGGCAGCCGCGAGTCGGTTGATGCTGTCCTCGAGCGGGCTGCTCTCGTCGTCGGTGAAGTAGTCACGGCTCGTGGGGGGCAGGTCCAGGGCGTTGACGAGAAACCCGGCCATCACCTCGCGGGTCGTCGGCGCGGTCGGGCAGTAGTAGATGGCGCTGCAGCCGAACGTGATGTCGCGCAAGAAGGTGAGCTCGATGTCGCCGCGGAACGGGGAGTTGATCGTGTCCCAGAAGGTGTAATTGTCGAGTACGACTCCCTGCTGACGGAGCAGCTGCTGGAGCTGCGAGACGTCGAGTGACTGCGCGGTGACCGACCCCGGTCCGCCGCCGGTCGACACGAGGTAGGCGGCGACCCCCGCGGCCTCGCCCATCATCATGTACTGCGGCTCGAGTCGCAGAGCTGCGTTCGCCACGTGGGTCGCCGATGCCGTGACGCTGACGAGCAGGTTTGTCGCCTGGTTCGCGTGAGGCGTCAAAATCCGGTACGGAATCGAGAACCGGGTGGCGTTCGCGCGTCCGCTCCAGAACCCGCCCTCGATCCTCAGCCGGCCGGTCGCATCGATCCACCGGGAGACGTGGTGGGAGTCGAACGCATACGAGCCCACGGCGATCGTGTCGGACTTCGTGCGCGCGACCTCGACGTCGCGCTGCGTCAACAGGTAGCGCCCGACCATGCGTCGACCCTCGCGCAGGTACAGCAGCCGCGGCCAGTTGTCGTTGTCGGCGAATTCATCGGCGCACAGCCCGTAGCCGGCCATCTGCGCGCGGACCGAGGAGGGGACCCGCGGGTCGTTGCGGAGGAAGTACAGGAACCCGGTGGAGTAGTCGCGCAGCGAGTTCACCACGCTCGAACGCGTCGCATAGCTTCCGTCGGGGTAGGCCGTGTTGGCGCCCATGAGGCCGATCGAGACGGGGCCGTTGTTGTTGACGTCGAACTTGTTGTTCGGGAGCGCAACCGGCCACAGGAACCAGGTGATGTCGGGCACGTGGCCCTGGGTCACCCGGGAAGCGATGTATGCAGCGACGAGGTCATAGGTCTCGGGGTCATAGCCCTCCGGCTCTTCGAAGGGCACCTGGTTCTTCGGGTCCGAAGAGAAGCAGAGCCGATAGTTGGAGTTCTGAATCCGGTTGTCGCCCGTCCCAATGGCGCCGGGGGCGCCGAGGGGGACATGCGGATCGATGCCGGCCGGCACGCCGAAGACGGAGGACGATGCGCGCACCCCGGCGTACGACTCGTCGAACTCGCCGGCGGACTCCCGGCCGATCCGGTAACTGACGCCGGCGGCCGCCATGAGGTCGCCCTCATAGCTGGCGTCAACGAACGCGCCGCCGCTCACCGTCCTGCCGGACTCGGTTCGGAGTGTCTCGATCCAGGGCCCATCCATGACGACCGGTTGCGCGGTGGCCAGGCGCTCGTCCAGCATGACCTCCACTCCGGCAGACTCCAGCATGGCGTCGAACGCGGTCTCGGCGGTGGACGGCTGGAACCGATAACGACCGTAGGCCGAGCCCTCGATGGCCTCTGTTCGGTCGAAGAATTGTCGGGTCCGTCCCCCGATCATCGCGGTATGCCCGTAGTCGGTCGCGGTCAGCCCGTTGCTCATCATGCCGCCGACATGCCCGGTCGCCTCGATCAGCACCACGCGCACGCCGGGTCGGGCGGCGCTGATCGCCGCCATGACGCCGCTCGGCGTGCCGCCGTAGACCACGACGTCCGCGCTGACATCGCCCGCGGCCGGGGCGGCCGGCTGCACCGCCTGCGGCTCCGGTAGGCCTGCGATCGCGCCCACTGGGGGCGGTGGCCGGGTCGGGCCGCCGATCGTCACCTGGCGCCGAGCCGTTCCGCCACGCCGGATTCCGCCCTGCACGACGGTCGCGGATACGGTCACCGCATAGGCACCCGAGGCGACCACGTCGCGGCTCCACGCCCAGGCAACCTCGTTTGAGAGGTCGCGCGTGGCGAAGAGGACCTCGTCGGTGCCGGGGCCGAGGAGCCGGACGGTGAAGTCGCTGATTCGGCCGTGGGCTCGATAGTCGACGTCGATCTCGAGGGTCGATCCGGCGGCCACGACATCGAGCGTGCCGGTGAGCGGCACGTCGTCCGCCGCGAGTGCAACGGTGGCGGGGACGGGAAGGACGAGGGCCAGCCCGGCGATCATGGCGATCAGGCGCCGCGTGATGGAACCCATGTCGTCGCACCCGAAAGTGCGCGGTCCCCCTCCCGTTGCTTTGTGAACCGGCCACCACGCTAGCACGCCCGGATCGGCAGTTGGACGAGAAATGTGGACGAAGGCCATGGTCCGTATGGGTGGTGAGCGATGGTGAGCGCCCGGGGATTCGAACCCCGAACCTAGTGATTAAGAGTCACTTGCTCTGCCGTTGAGCTAGGCGCCCGCCGAGATGATGCCGCAGGCGCCCGGGTGGGTCAACCGCGCCGGCCGCTCATGCCCCGGGGCCGGGCCCGCCGTTGGGCTCGGGCGCGTGGCGCAGGTAGTTGGCATCGGCGAACGCGCGAACTGCGTCCATGTCGAATGCATCGAGCTTGAGGAGGTGGCGCCAGGCCGTCACGGCGACCGCCGCGCCGAGATCCTCGCTACCGCCCCATGGGCTGACGATGAACTTGAAGCGGCCGCTGATGCCGGATGCCACCTGTCCCTGGACGTAGGAGACGAGCTCCTGGACCTGCACGTCATCGAGGATTTCGGGGTCGTACCAGATGACGATCCCTCCGTGCTCGAGGTTGTGGATCAGCTGCGACTCGTTCTGTGGGGACTCGTAGACTCCCCAGTTTGCGACTCCGCTGGGGTCCCAGTGCGGGCCGGACGCGGCGGGCAGCGACGAGTATGGATCAGCGCCACACGGTGCCTGGGGAGTGCGGCACGTCGTACCGATCGGGACATGCTCGTTCCCATCGTTCGGCAGCGTCTCGCCGGCATTCGGGTTCGGTGATCCGCCGAACACGAGGACGAGGATGATGATCACCACGCCCACCAGCAGTACGCCGCCGATGGCGAGCAGCCGCCAATCGGGCAGGGTCAGGGCGCCGTCGCCGCCGTCGAGGCGGCGGTTCAGCGCTTCGCTGCTGGCGCGCTCGCGGCGCTGGATTCCGGAGGTTCGTCGCTTGGCCATAAGGCGGCGAAGGATAGCGGACCGCTCGCCGATGTGCCGTGGCACCACTCCTGCTTGGGTGGCGCATCAAGAGCCCCTTGGTAGAATGTCAGGAACGTGCGCGTCGCTCCGGCGTGCTCCCGTCCCACCCGGAGGTGCCATGTCCCCAGGCCCGAGGCCGCGCCGCGAGAACGCATTCACCTTGGTAAAGCGCCTAGCGTCGGGCGGCATTGCGCTCGCCAAGCTGGAAGTCCAGCGCGGCCGGCAGGAGATGGCGAAGAACCTCGGGCGGCTCAAGGGCGGCATCATCCTGCTCGCCATCGCGGCCGCCGTGGCGTTGATGTTCCTCATCGCGCTTGTCGCGTTTGTCATGGCAGTGTTGGTCGTGATCGGCCTGTGGTGGGTCGGACTCATCGTGCTGGTGCTGCTGCTCGTGCTCATCGGGCTGCTGGCATGGAACGGCATCAAGCGCGTGACGAGCACGAAGTTCACTCCCGAAGAGACGATTGCAGCCGTGAAGGAGGACGTGGCATGGGCGAAGAACCGCTTGCTGA
>JBDSJJ010000111.1:0-15132 GCA_039917415.1 Candidatus Limnocylindria bacterium
AGGACCATGACAAGCCGATGGGGGTCTTCGAAACGGCCGCCCTCTACAACCCGTCCGCGCCAGGGCCGAGCGAGCCGGAGCTGAAGTCCGCCTGGTGGCGCCAGGTGACCGATCCGACGATCCGGGAGTCCTTCCCGCGGCTGGCCATGGTCAACTGGTTCGAGTGGAAGAAGGACGAGCCGGAGGTCGGTGGCGTGATCGATTGGCGCCTCACGGCGCAGCCGGAACTGGCGCGCGACCTCCTGGCGACGGCTCCGCCGGGCTGGCTTGTCCTCGGCGGGTTGGACGCTCCCTGACCTCCCGTTGCTCGCCGATCGAGCGAGCGTTCGCCGGCCAGCTTCGGTCCGTGCTAGGGTCAGCGGGACATGCCCCGGAGCGCACTCGCCTTCCCTTTGGCTGCCGTCCTGGCGCTCTCCGGGTGCCTCGCCAACCCGGTAACGCCGACCCGCTCGCTCGCGCCGACGTTCGCCGTGGCCACGCCGTCGGTGGGGGTCGAGCCCTCGTCATCGGCCACGACGACACCGTCATCCGACCCGACCCCGAGCCCCACGGCGACGCCGACCGACGGGCTGGAGACCCTGGAGCTTCGGGTCACCGGGTGTCCCGGGGGCGTCGTCCTCGAGTGGTCATCGGCCGCAGACCGTGCCTTCGATCACTACACCGCTCTGCGCAGTCCGGACACGGCCATCGACCCCGCCTGGCCGCCAATCGCTCCGGCCGTGGATTGGGGAGACACGTACGTCACTGATCGGTTCATCACCTCGGCCGTCGATGCGTCGATCATCCCGACCGAGACGATATGGAACTACCGCGTGATGGGGTACGACGCCGGCAACCGCCCCGTGGCGGCATCTCCGGTGCGGCGCGCGCGACTGAATGATGTCGTCGAGCTGGGTGCGCTCACCGTCGAGCCGGGGGAGCGTGCGGGCGCCACGCGGGTCGACTGGCGGCTGTACGACGGTCTGCGGCCATGCTTCCGCGCATACCGCGTGTTCATCGGCTCCGCCGGCGGACCCGCCGACACGCTGCTCACCTCGGTGTCGCAGCAGGACACGACGCAGCTGGAGACCGTGGCGCTGCACGCGGGCGAAACCTACGCCATCCGGGTGGAGGTCGTGCGGACGACGACCCTCGGCGGGTTCCTGGTCGCCGAGTCGGAGATCGCGACCTACACCGTTCCGTGAGCCGCGGTCGAGTCACGGACCACGAGCTCGGGGTCGAGGCTGACCGCCCGCTCGACCGCCGGCGGAGTGGCTCCAGCCAGTCGATCCGCGAGATGGGCCACCGCCCAGCGGCCGAGCGCGTCGGTCGGCTGACGGATCGTCGTCAACGGGGGATCGGTCCAGGCGGCCAGCTCGATGTCGTCGAATCCGACCACCGAGACGTCCTCGGGCACCCGGACGCCTGCGCGACGAAGGGCGCGCAGTGCGCCGATGGCGGTGAGGTCGTTATAGGCGACGACGCCGGTGACCTCGCTGCCGATGATCGTCTCCATGGCGCCGGCGCCTCCGGCTACCCCGCCGTCGCCGATGGCCACGAGCGGGTCTTCGAGTCCGGCGGCGCGGGTCGCGTCGCGCACGCCGAGACGGCGCGGCGATGATGCTGCCTGGTCCGCCGGTGCTCCGAGGTGCGCGATGCGCCGATGACGGAGCGAGACGAGATGCTCCGTCGCCATCCGGGCACCGCGCCGATGTGCCGTCGTCACGGTCTGGAGGCCTGAGCCCGCCACGCGGTCGTTGACGAGGACGACGGGAATGGGAGCGTTTCGCAGTCGGGCCGCATGCCGCCGGGTCATCCGCGACGAGACGATGATGATGCCGTCGACCCGCCGCTCGATGAGGAGCTCGAGGTGCTCGAGCTCGCGCGTGGCGTCGTCGCCCCCATTGGCGAGGACGATCCCGTAGCCACGCGAATGTGCCGCCCCTTCCACCGCCCGCACGATCTGCGGGAAGAACGGGTTCGTGATGTCGGTCACGACCAGGCCGAGCGTGCGCGTCTCTCGGCGCTTCAGCGCGCGTGCCACCCCGGACGGCCGATACTCGAGTTCACGGGCCGCCGAGAGCACCCGCTCCCGGGTCTCGGGGCGTGCCGGGACGCTGGCGGACAGCACCCTGCTGACCGTCGCCGTCGAGAAGCCGGAGCGCGCCGCCACATCCCCGATCGTGGCTCTGTTTGTCATGATCTGCCTATCCCCGCGGCGTGGCAGCCGCGCCCGCGGCGCCCTCCAGCTCGTGCCGCAGCTCGTCGAGCTCCGCTCCGCCGCCCATGTGCTCGAGTAGCTCGCCCGGCGTCATGTCCTTCTTGTCGAACGTGCCGCGCAGCCGGCCGCGGTCCAGGATCGAGAACCGATCGCCGACCGGAAACGCGTGATTGACGTTGTGGGTGATGAGGATGACGCCGATGCCAGTGTCTCGCGCCTGTGCGATGAAGCGCAGCACCACCGCCGCCTCCTTCACACCGAGTGCGGAGGTCGGCTCGTCCAGGATCACCACCTTGGCGCCGAAATGGATGGCGCGGGCGATGGCCACCGACTGGCGCTCGCCGCCCGACAGCGTGCCGACCGGTTGCGACGTGTCCCGCAGGTCGATCCCCATGTCGTGGAGCGCCTCGCGCGTGATCCGATCCGCCTCGCCGAGATCGAGCACCTTCAACGGCCCGATGCTCCTCATCGGCTCGGAGCCGAGGAAGAAGTTGCGGCTGATGCTCATGAGCGGAATCATGGCCAAGTCCTGGTACACGGTCGCAATGCCGGCGTGCAGCGCGTCGCGCGGCGACCCGAAGTGCACGGGGTTGCCATCGACCAGGATCTCGCCCTTGTCTGGCGGAAAGACGCCCGAGAGCGTCTTGATCAGCGTCGACTTGCCGGCGCCGTTGTCGCCAAGCAGGCATAGCACCTCGCCGCGCCGCACGAGCAGCGAGACGTCGTACAGGGCGATGACGCTGCCGAAGTACTTCGTGATGTTGCGCGCCTCGATCAGCGGCGCGTCGGACTGTGCCATCGGTCAGCCTCCCTTCAGGGCGCGCGAACGAACCCAGTTGTTGACGAGCACCGCGGTGAGCAGCAGGAGGCCCAGGAATGCCTGGTACCAGTCGCTGCTGATGCCAGCGAAGAACAGGCCCTGCCTCGTCATCCCGAGGGTCAACGCGCCGAAGACGGCGCCGATGGCACTGCCGTAGCCGCCCGTCAGGAGCGTGCCGCCGATGACGGCCGTGATGATCGCCTCGAACTCCTTCTGCTCGCCGCGCAGCACGTCGCCGCTGCCGAAGGTGAGGACCTGGATGACCGCCAGCAGCGCGGCTGAGGCGGCGGTCGCCATGAACAGGATGATCTTCACCCGTTCCACCGGCACGCCGACGTTGCGTGCGGCCACGGCTGACCCGCCGGCGCCGAAGATCCAGTTGCCGAACTGGGTCCGCATCAGCACCCAGGTGGCCACCGCGGCGAGTGCGAGCCACCACAGGATGACCGCGTCGAACTGGCCGATCTGGAACGTGAAGATTGCCGCGATGGGATCGTCGCCGGCGGCGGCGCCGACTCCCGGAACCTGGGTGCGGCCGGTGAGCGTGCGCGTCACGCCGATCGTGATCCCGCGCAGGATGAAGAGCATGCCGAGCGTGACGATGAAGGATGGGAGCCGCGTCCTGGTGACGATGTAGCCGTTGATGAATCCGACGATGAGAGCAAAGCCGAAGGCGGCGGCGATCGCCAGCCAGACGGGCCACCCGAATTCGGCGATGGTGATCGCCATGATCATGCTGGCGGCGCCGATCATCGAGCCGACGCTCAGATCGAACTCGCCGGCAATCATCAGCAGCGCCACGGCGGAGCCGATGATCCCGACCTGTGCCGCGACCTCGAGGTAGGTCGCCGTCCCGGCCACGCTCACGAATCCGCGACTGCCCGCCAGCAGCGCGAACAGGATCCATACGAGGATCGCGCCGGTGACGGCCCCTAGCTCCGGCCGATTGAGCAGCGTTCGTCCGAGGCCGACGCGCCGGACGCGTTCGTCGGCGGGTCGCGCCTCTGCGGTCGCCATGGTCGTGTGTCCTCCGTGCGTAGGTGCCGGCGATGGGGTCACCCGCGCGCCGCAGGCGACCCCATCGAGATGGCTACCGGATGCCCTGCGAGCTCAGGTCGATGACCTGGGCCGCATTCTCCTGGGTCACGAAGCCGGGACCGGTCAGCACCGGGGCACCGCCACCGGGGAGAAGCCCGTACTGCGCGTACTGGGTCACGATCAGCACGCCAAGGTACCCCTGGAGGTACTGCTGTTGGTCGATCGCGAAGAGCATCCGCCCCTCGTCGAGCGCGGTCAGCACGTTCTCGCTCAGGTCGAACGTGCCGATCTGCACGGCGTCGGCTCGGCCGGAGGACTCCAGCGCGGCCAGCGCCGGATCGGCACCGGTCGGCCCGAGGGTCAGGATGCCGTCGATCGACTCGTCGGACGACAGTGCCGCCTCGACCGCCGCCTGCGCGCCGGCCGGGTCGGTGAGGTCCACGGCCACGACCTCGGACGGGACGCCGCCCAGGCCCTCCGCGAAACCTTCGCAGCGCAGGTCGAGCGCCACGTTGCCGACCTCCTGGTTCACACAGATCGTGTTCGTCACGCCCGCGTCCGCCATGCGCTGTCCGGCGCCCACGCCGGCTTCGAACTCGGTCTGGCCCACGTGAGTCAGGATGCCGAGGTCCTGGTAGACGTCGCTTCCCGAGTTGATGCTCACGACCGGGATCCCGGCGTCGATCGCGGCCTGGATCGAGGCGCCGAGCGCGTCAGCGTCGGGGATCGAGACGACGATCCCATCCGGCTCGGATGCGACCGCGGTGTCGATCAGCTGGGCCATGGCCGGCATATCGAACGTCTCGGGCGCGTTGTACTCGACCGTGATGCCCAGGTCGTCTCGGGCCTGATTCACGCCGTTGGCGACGACCGACCAGAACGGGTCGGATGCCTGGCCGTGAGTCACGACGACGATTCGCAGGTCGCGGCTGCTGCCGCCCCCGTCGCCGCTATCTCCGGCGCTGGTCGCCGGCTGTTGCCCGCACGCCGCGAGCAGGAGGACGAGCCCCGCCAGGGCGGCGGTGAGCTTCGTGATACGCATGGGGTAGCTCCTCCGAGTCTCATTGGTTGGTTGGTTGGTTGGTTGGTTGGTTATCATCGCGCCGCGCGCAAGGGCCGTTTTCTCGTCAATCCACCTCCGAGATCCGCACCGGTCGGTGCTCGCGCAGCGAACGCGTCGCCGCGACTGCGACGCGCACCGCCGCCAATCCATCTCGCGCCGTGCAGGCGCTCTCCTCCTCGCCGCGTGCGACCCGCAAAAACGCTCGTAGCTCCTCGATGTATGCCCCCCGGAAGCGGTCGAGGAACATCGACCACGCCGGTCCGGTTGGCGGGGGCACGCCGGGCTCGAGCGATCGCATCGGCGTGTGCGGGCCGAGCCCGATCGTCACGCTGTCGCTCGAACCGAACAGCTCGGTCCGGATGTCATAGCCCAGTGGGTCATGCCGCGTCGTGCTCAGGATTGCTCGCGTCCCGCCGGACAGGCGCAACGTGGCAACCGCGGTGTCCACGTCGTCGTACTTCGCGAATACCGGGAAGCCGAGCACGGCCCCGTCGGCGTAGACCTCGTCGATCTCCTGGCCGGTGAGCCAGCGCGTGACGTCGAAGTCGTGGACGCTGAAGTCGTTGAAGATGCCACCCGACTGCGGGATGTAGGCCTCAGGCGGGGGCTCCGGGTCGTGCCCGGCAAGTCGCAGCACGTACAGCGTCCCGAGCGTGCCGTCCTCCACCAGGCGACGCGCCTCACGGTACGCGGCGTCGAACCGCCGTTGGAACCCGAGCTGGAAGGGGATGGCGGCGGTCTCGATCTCTTGCACCAGGCGCAGCGTGTCGTTGAGACCCGTGGCCAGCGGCTTCTCGCAGAAGATCGGGATCCGGCGCGCAACCCCGGCCCGGATGAGGTCGGGATGCGCGGTGCTGCTGGCGGCGATGACCAGGGCATCCGCGGCGGCAATCGCCTCCGCGACGCCCATCGCCTCGGCGCCGGCCGCGGCGGCCACCGCCTCGGCCCGCACCGGGTCGACGTCGGCGATCATGAGCGCGCCCGGCTCGAGCATGCCCGCCAGGATCCGGGCGTGCATCGCGCCGATCCTGCCCGCACCCAGCTGCGCGATCCTCATCACGCTACCCGCGACCGGGTCAGCCCGGGGATGTCGTCCATGCTGATCCGGCGTCCCTGTTCGTGCGACCTCGTCGCCGCCACCGCGACGCGCATCGCCTCCAGCCCGTCGCGCGCGCTGCTCGTCGGTGGCCTCACGCCCCCGCAGCAGGCGAGGAACGCGGCCAGCTCGGCGCGGTAGGCGGCTTCGAAGCGGTCGAGGTAGCCGCGCCACGGGTCGGTCGGCGCGCCCCAGTCCGCGTGGCCGGTCGGCGTGCGGACCGACAGGCCGCCGGTGATGGCCGTGGCATCGGAGACGAGCTCGATCCGGATGTCGTAGCCGGCAGGATGGAGCCAGCTCGCCTCCAGCACGGCGAGGGTGCCGTCGGACAGCCGCATGCTGACGATGGCCGATTCGATCTCGCGAGGATCGATCGGGATCGCGCCATCGCGTCGGCCAGCCTCGGTCGAGACCTCGACGACCTCCTGGCCCGAGATCCAGCGCACGACGTCGAAATCGTGGATGGACGAGTCGCGGAAGATTGGCGCGACCTCGGGCGCCGGGCCGGTGGGCGAGGGCAGGGGAGCGATCAGCGGGTCGTGGGCGGTGAGGCGCAGCGTGTGCAGGCGACCTCCGATGCCCTCACGGGCGGCGACGAAGCCCGCGTCGTGGCGGCGCTGGAAGCCGAGCTCCAGGTGCGCCCCGGACTCCTCGACGCTCATGGTCAGCTCAATCGTCGACGTGAGTGACTCGGTGAGCGGCTTCTCGCACAGGACGTGGAGCCCTGCCTCGAGCGCCGACTCGACCGCCGCGCGATGCAGCTCCGGCGGCGTGGCAACGACCATCGCATCGGCGTCGCCGAGGGCGTCGGCGAACGAGCATGCCCGGCCCCCGGCTCGCTGGGCCACCGCCGCCGCGCGGTCCGCATCGGCGTCCACGACGAGCAGCTCATCCACCCCGTCCATGCTGCCGAGCAGGTCGGCGTGCATGCCACCCATGTTGCCGGCACCGATGACCGCCACCCTCATCGGTCGAGCTCCTGCAGCGCGAAGTCGAGGACGCGTCGGCCGACCGCTGCCGCCTCGCCCGGCTGGAGCCACGACGAATCCTGTTCGACCATCATCCAGCCGCCGTAGCCGATGCCGTCGAGCTCGCGAAGCACCCCGCGCAGGTCCAACGCCCCGTTCCCGAGCTCGGTGAAGATGCGTTCGCGGACGGCGTTGCCGAATCCGTCGATCTCGCGCGATCGCAGGCGGGCGAGCACGTCAGGATCCACGTCCTTGAGGTGTACGTGGGTGATCAGCGGGCCGTGCCGGCGAATGGCGTCGAGGGGATCGCCGCCGCCGACGAGGTAGTGCCCGACATCCAGGCACAGCCCCGCGCCAGTGTCGCGCAGCCGGGCGGCGAGTTTGTCGACTTCGTCGGGGCCCTCGACCCAGGTCGCGGTGTGCGGATGAAAGGCGATCTTTACCCCATCGGGCGCCGATATCACCAGGCTCGCGAGCAGTCTTGCCAGGGCGTCATACGCCGATGACGGCCAGCGCGGGGCGCCGTCCGCCACGCGGCCGCTCCACGCGTCGCGCTCGCCGCCACCATCGATGGCCACGACCAGCACCTCTCCGCCGCCGGCGACCAGCCGATCCAGGTCCCGATGTGCCACCTCTCGTGCGTCGTGGGCCAGCCCGTCGGGCCCGGCGCCGAGCGCCGAGTACAGCTCGGCGTAGCGCATGCCGCGCTCCGCGAGCGTCACGCGCAGCTCCTCACCTTCGGGAAAGCCGCGCCCGAACTGCGTCCCGGCGTATCCCAGGCGGGCGATCTCGGCGAGGACAGTGGTGGCCGCCGTCTCCGGCGCGAGGTCGAACAGGTCGGCGTTGTTCCACACGATCGGGACGTAGCCGATCGGCGCGTCGCGAAGGCTCATTGGTGCTGCTCCTCGGCGCGTCCCCGCAGCTGTTCCTCGTACACCGGGCGGCCATCCGGCACCGGGACGTCCCACCAGCCGGTCTTGTCGGGTCCGGCGACCGCCAGGTCGCGATCGACCTTGACGTGGATGATTGACGGGCCGCCGGTGGCCAGCGCACGTTCGACAGCCGGCCGCACCTCGTCCGGTGCATCGGCGAATTCGGCGTGGATGTCGAAGGCGCGGCCGATGGCGGCGAAGTCGGGGGAATACGGCGCCCCGTTGCGGGTGAAATCGGTCAGGGCAGTGCGTCCGAAGTGGGCCTGCTGGCCGCCCTTGATGCTGATCCAGCCGGAGTTGTCCAGCACCACCGTGCACACGCGCGACTCGAGCATGGCCGCCGCGGACAGCTCCTGCATGGTCTGGAGGAAGTCTCCGTCGCCGCAGATGGCGAGGACCTGCGCGTCGGGTTGTGCGAGCTGCGCGCCGAGGGCGGCGGGGAGCGTGAAGCCCATGGTCGAGAATCCGCCGGAGGTGAGATGCGTCCGCGGCTGGCGGGTCACCCAGCGCTGCTTGACCATGCCCTGCGGCAGGCCGGCGCCGGTCACCACGATCGCGTCCTCGCGGGTGGCCTTCTGGACCTCGCGGACGGCGCGGGCCATGGTCATCGGGGAGGCATCGGAGCCGGACTTCACCTCGATCTGCTCATCCCACGCGTGTCGGAGGCGCTCGATCTCGTCGCCGTAGGAAGTGGAGGGCTGGCCCGATCCGAGGGCATCGAGCAGGTCCGCCAGGCCGCCGCGCGCATCACCCAGCAAGGGGACGGCGACCGGATAGTTCTTGCCGATCTCGCGTTCGTCGATCTCGAGCTGGATGAGCCGCGTCGGCGGGATGGCGAAGGTCACGCCCTCGCGCCACGACGAGGCGGACCAATCGACGAAGCGGTTGCCCACGCTCAAGATCACGTCAGCCCGGGATGCGAGGGCATTGCCGATGGTCGAGCCGGTGTCGCCGATGGTCTGCCCGGCCAGCGGATGCGTTTCGTCGATCGCACCCTTGCCGTTCCAGGTGGTGACGACCGGTGCGCCGAGCCGCTCGGCCAGCTCTCGAAGCTCGGCCGTCGCCTCGGCGGAGATGACGCCGCCTCCGGCCACGATCACCGGGCGTTTCGCTCCCGCCAGCAGACGAGCCGCGCGCTCGATGTCGGTGGCATCGGGCCGGGTTCGCCCGCGGGCTTCTCTCGCGTCGGGGTCGGGGATCCGGACCTCGGCGGCCGCGGCCTGCACGTCCATCGGGACATCCATGAGGATCGGCCCGGGCCGGCCGGATGTCATGGCGTTCCAGGCGCGGTGGAGCATGAATGGCAGGTCGTCGACCCGGCTCGGCTGCCACCACTCCTTGACGACCGGCTCGAAGATGCGGGGGTTATCGGCGTGGTGGCGCCGCTCGAGCTCCTGGAGCACGCCGTGCCCGCGCATGTAGGTATGCGGGGACCCGGTGAACAGCGCCACCGCGGTCGAGTCGACGTAGGCCGTCGCCATGCCGATGACGGTGTTCGTGGCGCCGGGGCCGATGGAGGTGAACGCCAGCATCGGCTTGCCGGAGGCGCGGTAGAAGCCATCGGCCAGGTGCACGGCGGACTGCTCGTGCATGACCTGCACGGTCCGGATCTCGGGTCGATCGAGCAGGGCGTCTGTCAGCGTCCAGACGCCGTGGCCGGGGATCCCGGCGGCGTGCGTCACGCCTCGTCTGACGAGATACTCTGCGATGATCTGGGCGCCGGTGAGGCGCTGGGCGCGGTGATCGGCTTGCGTCAACCCACTACCATGTAATCGATTACATCGCGGATGCTAGCACCAGCCGATCGCGCGATGTCAACCCCGTTCCAACCACCGCGAGGACCGATGCAGACGCTGAACGCCAGCCCGCTGGGCCGGACCATCTCCGAGACGCCGACCGACATCTGGAACGACAGCTGTGCCGTCGACGAGCTCGAGTACGCGGTCGCGTTCGGTGCCGTGGGCGCGACCGCCAATCCGACGATCGTGGTCGACAACTGGAGGAAGGATCCCGCGCGCTGGTCATCGCGTGTGCGCGAGCTTGCCGCCGAGCAGTCAACGTGGTCCGAGCGCGAGCTGGCGTGGGGGATCGTGGCCGAGATGAGCGTTCGGGCGGCCCCGCTGCTGCTGCCGGCCTTCGAGGCGTCGGGAGGCCGCGCCGGTCGGCTCTCGGTGCAGACGGACCCCACGCTCTTCCGCGACGCCCCGGCCATGGTGACCCAGGCGTTCGGCTTCACGGAGCTGGCGCCGAACATCATCGTGAAGTTCCCGACGACGTCCGCCGGAGTGGCGGCCATGGAAGAGGCGTCGTACCGCGGGATCAGCGTCAACGCGACCGTCTCGTTCAGCGTGGCCCAGGCGATCGCGGCCGCCGAGGCGGTGCAGCGCGGGATCGATCGGCGCGACGCCGAGGGCCTGCCAACCGACGACATGGGTCCGGTGATCACGATCATGATGGGTCGAACCGAGGACTGGCTGCGGCGCGTGGCCGAGCGCGAGGGTCTCGTCCTGGATCCCGCGGCGCTGGCGTGGTCGGGCGTCGCCGTCTTCAAGCGGGCGTACCACGAGTGGCAGTCGCGCGGCTTCCGTGCCCGACTGCTGGGCGCTGCGATCCGGAATCACCTCCACTGGTCGGAGCTCATCGGCGCCGATGTCGTGATCACCATGCCGTCGTCGTGGCAGAAGCGCTTCAACGCCTCGTCGATCGACGTCCGGCCGCGCATCGACAACCCGGTGCCACACCTGGATGAGCTGGCGTCATCCCTCCCCGATTTCCGCCGAGCGTATGAGCCCGATGGCCTGGCCGTTGCCGATTTCGACACTTGGGGCCCCTCGGTCCGGACGCTCCGTGCGTTCGTGGCCTCCTACCACGAGCTGCTCCACCTGGTGTCCGATGCCATGCTTCCCAACCCCGACGCATGAGAGTCGCCGATAGATCGTCGGCTTTGCGCCCGCGCGGGCTGTTCGGCCGCTGTTTGGCCGATATATCGGTTGTAGGGTGGCCCGGCGGAGCCACATCACCCGGTTCTGGCCGCGACTCAGCCGATATATCAGCGCGCAGGCCCCCGATTGCCCCAGTCGGCGCGATTTTGCCGATGAATCGGCAGACGGCCACGCCATGACGGACCGAGGACTGCGCCTGCCGCCCGGCGAGCCCGTCACGCCGCAGCGGGCCGGCTGGAACTACCTCTCGTTCGCCGTCCATGAGCTGACGGCGCCGATGCAGGTCGGCGGCGCCGCGGTCGAAACCGCCATCGTGATCCTGGCCGGCGGAGGCGCCACGGTCGGCGATCTGGAGCTGCCGGGGCGCGCATCGGTGTGGGAGGGGAAGGCATCGGGCGCCTACCTGCCGCCCGGTGCATCGGCAATGGTCACCCCGACGGGTGAACGGGTGACCGTTGCCGTGGCGCAGGCGCCGGCGTCGGGCCGCGAAACGGCCACCGCGCCGGTGCGCATCGGCCCCGAGGACGTCACGACCGAGATCCGCGGCGCCGGCAACGCCACGCGCCAGATCAACCACATCATCACGCCCGACTTCCCAGCCGACAGGCTGGAGGTGGTCGAGGTCTATACGCCATCGGGCAATTGGAGCTCATGGCCGCCGCACAAGCACGATACTGACGACATGCCGCGCGAGGCCGTCCTCGAGGAGGTCTACTCGTACCGCTTCCGACGCTCCGAGGCGTGGGGGGTGCAGCGCCTGTACCGCGCCGACGGCTCGCGCGACCTGCTGTGGTCGGTGCGTGACGGCGAGACGGTGATCGTGGCCGACGGCTACCACCCGTTCGTCGCCACGCACGGCGACGACGCCTACTACCTCAACGCGCTGGCCGGCGACGTCCGCACCATGGCCTGCTCCTACGATCCCGTCCTCGACGACGTGCGCGCTGACTGGGACGGAATGGACCCCGATCCGAGGGTCCCGCTGGTCTCGTAGCCCGTAGAGTGGTCACGTGGCCAGTGAGGGAACCGCGTCCGCCGCGCCCGACGGCTTCGACCGCCGCATCGTTACCGTGCTCTTCGCCGACGTCGTGGGATTCACGCCGCTCTCGGAGCGGTTCGACGCGGAGGACATGGCCACGGTCCAGGACGCCTACTTCTCCGCGACCCGTGAGACCATCCTTCGGTACGGTGGCGTGGTCGAGAAATTCATCGGGGACGCCGCCATGGCCGTCTTTGGGGCTCCCATCGCCCGGGACGATGACGCCGAGCGCGCCGTGCGTGCGGGCCTGGCGCTGATTGGGGCGATCGAGCAGATCGGGGCGCGGCTCGCCCTCGAGCCGGGGGATCTGCAGCTCAGAGTTGGTGTCAACACGGGCGACGTAGTGCATGCCACGATGGGTCCGGACGCGGGCCGTGTGACCGGGGATACGGTCAACACCGCCGCGCGGCTCCAGACAGCCGCTCGGCCCGGATCGGTCCTTCTCGGGGAGCTCACGGCCATGACGGTTGCGGAGACGATCGAGACGCGGGCTGTCGGCCCGCTCGAGCTGAAGGGCAAGGCAGCGCCGATCCGAACGTGGCAGGCGATCGGCGCACGTGCTCAGCCATCGCGAGACGCGGCTCTCGGCGCCCTGCGAGGACCGATGTTGGGACGGGCGCGGGAGCTTGGCCAGCTGCTCGAGTCGATTGCGCGGATCGGCCGTGACCGGGGCGTCGACCGCTGCCTGATCGTTGCTCCGCCAGGCGTCGGAAAGAGTCGACTCCTTCTCGAGTTTGGGTCGGCGACGACCGCAAGGGTCTTGCGGGCGCGTGTTCGACCGCAGGGCACGGCCCCGTACGAGATGGTCGCGCAACTCTTCACCGCGGCCGGCGGAGACCTTGCCCAGGCGCTCGAGACCGCCGGTATCCCGGCCGCACGGCGCGAGGTGATTCTCCGCGAGGTGCAGAGGCTGTTCGAGGCGTCCACTGTCGCTGCCCGGGCGGGCAGCGACCTCGCCGCTGAGCGGGACGCTCGGTTCGACGCATGGATCGCGGCATTCGAGGCCCTTTCGGACGGGCCTGTGGCCTGGCTGGTGGAGGATGTCCACTGGGCCGGTGGCGACCTGCTTGCATTCCTCCAGCATGCCGGGACCGCCTCGTCACGCGCCGGCAGACTCGTCGTGACGAGCACTCGTCCGGGCCTGCTCGAGACGGCAGCGGCGTGGTGCGAGGCGTCCGGGATGAGGATCGACCTGGGTCCGCTCGACTCCTCGGACGTCCGATCGCTCGTGCGCGGACTGCTCGGAGATGCACTGCCTGATGAGCTGATCGACGCCATCGCCGATCGATCGGATGGGACGCCCCTGTTCATCGAGGAGCTGCTTCGGACGTGGGTCGGCGTTGGGACGCTCGTTCATGAAGGCGAGGAATGGCGGCTCGCCATGAAGCCGCAGGGCGTGACGCTTCCGCAGACAGTGCAGGCCATCTATGCGGCGCAGCTTGACGACCTGCCGCGGGAGGCCCGTCAGATAGCGCGGCGTGGCTCCGTTGCCGGACGGAGGCTTCCGCAGGCCGCGTTCGAGCCGCTCGAGTTGGGCGCCCCGGGCGAGGGCCTCGAGGCGCTTCGGCGTCGAGAGCTGCTCGCCGGGCCGATGGACGATCCGATCACCGGAGCCTCGTACGTGTATCGGCACGCGCTGTTGCGGGACGCGGCATACGTCTCGCTCGCGCGCGTGGAGCGCGCCCGGCTGCACGTTGCGATGGCGGCATGGCTGGAGCGCGTCGCTGGTGATCGTGTGGACTCGGTGGCCGAAGCCATCGCCGAGCATCATGCGCTTGCCCTCGAATCACGCCCCGCACTCGCCGACAGCGCGTTGCCGCCCGCCGCCAGCCTGTCCGAGGCTGCTGCGGGCTGGTACGAGCGCGCGGCGGAGGCAGCGCTTCGCCTCTCGGCCATCGATGCCTCTCGGCGTCTGTTCGCGCGATCGATCACCCTGACCGCGGATGACGCAGCGGTCGATCGGGCCCGACGTCGTCTGCGCCTTGGTCAGACACTAGCCGCCAGCTCGGACCTGGATCTCGGCATCGCCGAGCTCGAGGCAGCTCGCGAGTCGCTGAAAGGGGGGGGTAGCCAACGAGCTGTACGAGGCCGCCACGTTCTCCCTCGGACGGGCGTACATGCAGCAGATTCGATTTCCGGAGGCAGCCGCGGTCAGTGAAGCGGGAATCGAGCACCTGGGTGGGGGCCCGCCAACGCCACTCACCGCGCGCCTGCACGGACTTGTGGCATGGGCTCTTGCGGCGAACGGCGAGAGCGATGGGCTGGCGGCAAGGGCAGACGCCGCATGGGTGGCCGTGGAGACCGGAAACGATCCCATCCGGCAGCTCGACGTTCTCGAATGCCGAACGGCAGCGCGCGACGAACTCGACCTCGCTGGGCCTGACGATTGGGTCCTGATGGAGGATCGGGCGCGTGGGCTCGAACGCTGGCAGCAGGTTGCGGTGGCGGGCAGGGTCCGCGCGACGTTCGCATCGTGGACAGATCCGCAGGGGGCCCTGGTCCAGCTTGGCGCAGTGGCCGAGGAGGCCGCGGCGCACGGACAAACGGAACAGGCCGGTTGGGTCGAATACTCGCGCTGCGAGATCCTATGGACCTTGGGGGACTGGGACGCGACACTCGAGTCCGGCGCGCGAGCGCTGGACATCGCTGAGCGCTATGCGTACCAGCGCCTGGCCTTCCGAACGTTCATGGTGGTCCTCCAGGTCGCCGCCGAACGTCATGACGCTGCTCTCGCCACGCGGTGGGAACGATGGTGGGCCGAGGCCGAACCGCATTTCCCACCGAACCCGTCGTCGTACGGCCGCGTGCTCCAGGGTGCATACCGTGTCTGGCTGGCTCGGGCAACCGATCGCGCTACGCTCATGCCGGAGCCTGAGCTTGTCGACGCCATCGTGCCGATGGTGAACGCCCACTATGTTGGGGCGGTCGAGACGCTCGTCCGCAGCTGGCTGGATGCGGGCCGAGCTGACCTCGCCGGCGCGGCATCCGCGCGCTGGACCAGCATGGTCGCCGCGGACGCGGAGACCCCGCTCGT
>JBDSJJ010000112.1:0-8153 GCA_039917415.1 Candidatus Limnocylindria bacterium
AGGTGCTCGAACGATGACCGCCGAGACGCTGCCCCCGCCACGCACGTCCATCGGGCCGATCGGATGGCTGAGGAAGAACCTCTTCTCCGGCCCGATCAGCTCGATCATCACCATCGTGCTCGGCGCGCTGTTGGTGTGGGTGGCCATCCAGGTCGGGCAATGGGCGCTGACGGAAGCTCGCTGGAGCGTCGTCAGCAACAACCTGCGCCTCTTCCTGGTCGGCCAGTACCCGGCCGACCAGACGTGGCGCCTGTGGCTGGCGATGGCGATCCTGTCGGTCCTGGCCGGCGCCTCGGCCGGCGTCCACGGGCTCGCCTCACGCATGCTCGCGGTGACGCTGTCGGCGATCCAGCTGCTGCTGGCGCTGCTCATGCTCTTCTCGCCGATCGGCATCACCGCCGTCGCGGCCTACGCATTCAACGCCGCCATCATATGGGTCGTCATGGTCGCCGGGTTCCGCGGCCTGGTGCCGCGCCGCCCGCTGAGCTGGGCGTGGATCGCCTCGCTCCCGGTGGCCTTCTACCTCGTCAGCGGGTTCGCCGGCTCGCCCCTCGGCTCCGTCAGCTCGAATCTGTGGGGCGGTTTGCTGCTGACCGTGCTGCTGGCGGTGGTCGGCATCGTCCTGTCGTTCCCGCTCGGCGTGGTCCTGGCCCTCGGACGCCGCTCCCAGCTGCCCGTGATGCGGATCCTGAGCACCGGGTACATCGAGCTGATCCGTGGCGTCCCGCTCGTTACGATCCTCTTCATGGCCGATATCATCCTGCCGCTCTTCCTGCCGGGTGAATGGCGACTCGACCGCATCGCGCGAGCGATGGGCGGCATCACGCTCTTCTCCGCGGCGTACGTCGCCGAGAACGTGCGCGGCGGTCTGCAGGCGATCCCCAGCGGCCAGATCGAGGCGGCACATGCGCTGGGCCTGGGCGGCGTCCAGACGAATCGCTACATCGTGCTGCCACAGGCGCTGCGTGCCGTCATCCCGGCCAACGTGGGCCTCTTCATCAGCCTGCTCAAGGACACCACGCTGGTGACGATCATCGGCCTCCTCGAGCTGCTGGGCATCAGCCGCGCGGTGCTGGCGCAGTCCGACTCGTTCGGTGCAAGCCTGGAGGTCTACGTGTTCATCGCGGCCGTCTTCTTCGTCCTCTCCTACGCCATGTCCCAGGCCAGCTATCGGCTCGAACGCGCCCTCGGCGTGGGTACGCGCTGATGACCGAGTCCTCCGCTCCCGATCGAGGTGAACCGATGACCGAAGCGACCGCCGCGTCCGCCGAGTTGGGCGACGACATCATCATCGCGCGCGACGTGCACAAATGGTTCGGCGAGCTCCACGTCCTCAAGGGGATCAACCTCACGGTCAAGACGGGCGAGGTCGTGGTGGTGTTCGGCGCCTCCGGGTCGGGCAAGTCGACCTTCATCCGCACCATCAACCGCCTCGAGCAGCACCAGCGCGGCGAGATCATCGTCGACGGTATCGAGATGACGAATGACATCCGGAACATCGCGGCCATCCGCAGTGAGATCGGAATGGTGTTCCAGTCGTTCAACCTGTTCCCGCACCTCACCGCGCTCGAGAACATCACGCTCGCGCCGCGCAAGGTGAAGAGGATGTCCAAGGCCGATGCCGATGCAGCCGGAATGAAGCTCCTGGAGCGCGTCGGGATCCCCGAGCAAGCGCACAAGCATCCGGCCCAGCTGTCCGGCGGTCAGCAGCAGCGCGTGGCGATCGCGCGCGCCCTGGCCATGAACCCGAAGATCATGCTGTTCGACGAGCCGACCTCGGCCCTCGATCCCGAGATGATCAGCGAGGTGCTCGACGTCATGCGGTCGCTGGCCCGCGATACCGGGATGACGATGATCGTGGTGACGCACGAGATGGGCTTCGCCCGGGCCGTCGCCAACCGGATGGTCTTCTTCGATCACGGCGAGATCGTCGAGATCGGGACGCCGCACCAGATCTTCGAGGAGCCCACGCAGGAGCGCACAAAGCAGTTCCTGTCCCAGATCCTGCACTGACCTCGGCCGCGAATCTCCGCAAATCTATGACTCAGGTTTGACCTGCGGGATCCCCGTCGCGTAGCCTCCGGTCCCCGCCCACTTCGATCCCTTCGAATCGGTGACCGATCGGCCTTGTCCCGTCCATCCGTCGACCTCGACCGAATCCGCGTGCGGTTCGCCACCTTCCGGGAGCGCGCCGCCCCGGAGCGTGAGCGTCTGGCCGCCGAGCTCGCCACCGGCGACACCGTCGAGCGCGTCCTGTTGGAGACCTGCCACCGCGTCGAGCTGGCAACCGTCGAGGACGGCGCGGCCGACGACGGCCAGCTGACCGGGCCCGCGGCCGTCCGGCGCATCTTCGAGGTCGTGGCGGGCTTCGACTCCGCCGTCGTCGCCGAGGAGCAGCTCCTTGGCCAGGTCCGCGGCGCGTACGAGGCGGCCCTGGCAGCGGGCACGACCGGGCCGATCCTCAACGAGCTCTTTCGGCGGGCGCTGCGCTTCGGGCGAGCCGTGCGCAGCCACGCCCGACCCGGCACCGACCGGTCACTGGCCGACCTCGGCGCCGCCTGGCTCGAGGAACAGCTGTCCGACTCCCCCGCCACCATCCTCGTTGCCGGCACGGGCGAGATGGGACGTCGCGTCGCGCTCCGCCTTGCTGAGCGCGGACACCGCATCGTGGTGGTGTCGGCGTCGAGTGAGCGAGGTGGTCCCCTGGTCGAAGCACTTCCGGGCAATGCGCACCGCCTGCACGTCGGAGCGCTCACGCCGGAGCTCATCGCCGACGTCGCCGCGATGGCGCTCGCCGTTCGCCCGCGCGTCCCGCTGTTGGCGGTCGGCGAGCTCGACGGATCGCGGCCGTGGGTGCTCGATCTCTCGACCCCGAGCGCGGTCAGCGACGATGCCGCAGGGCAGCTGGGCGACCGGCTCCTGACGATTGACGCGCTCGGTCAGCGCGTCGGAAGGCAGCCGGTGCTGACTGCTGCCGCCGAGCGGCGCCTGCGTGCCGAGATGGAGAGCGAGATCGCTGCGTTCATCGCCTGGCTCGGGGCGAGGTCGGCCGCTGGCGCCCTCGAGCTGCTCCACGCCGAGGCTGAAGCGGTGCGCTCCCGACACCTGGCGCGGCTCCGCACCCGCGGCGACCTGGACGAGCGACAGCTGGCCGCGGTCGAGGCGGCTGCAACGGCGATGGTCGGTGAGCTGCTCCATGGACCGACGATCGAGCTCCGCCGCGGGGGCGCCGACGCCGCCACCGTGCGTCGCCTGTTCGGCCTCGAGTCATGACGACGACGGCCACCCTCCGCATCGGAACGCGCGAGAGCCTCCTTGCCATGGCGCAGGCCAGCATCGCGGCCAGCGCCATCTCCCCGCGACTCGGGCCGACCGAGCTCGTCCCCATCACCACCCGGGGCGACGCGATCAGCGCCCGCCGGCCGAACGCCGGCTGGGTCGAAGTTGACGGGCAGTTCACGCGCGAGCTCGAGCGTGCCCTGCTCGACGGCCGCGTCGACCTCGTCGTCCACTCCTACAAGGACCTGCCGACCGAGACGGTGCCGGGGCTCGTCATCGGCGCGGTCCTGGAGCGTGCGGATGCCCGGGACTGCCTGCTCACGGCCGGGGATGTCGCGCTCGACGATCTGCCGTTCGGTGGACGGATCGGCACGAGCTCGCCTCGCCGGGCGGCTCAGCTGGCGGCGGTCCGTCCCGACCTCATCACCGTCCCGATCCGTGGCAACATCGAGTCGCGGATCGCGCGGCTGCAAAATGGCGAGTTCGACGGCCTGATGCTGGCGGCGGCGGGGCTCGACCGTCTCGGCATCGATGTCCCGCATCACGCCCGCCTGCCCTTCGACCTCGTGCTTCCGGCCCCGGCCCAGGGCGCGCTGGCCATCCAGGTCCGGGAAGACGCCGCGGCGCTCAGGGCCAGCCTCTCCGCGGTTGACCACGCATCGACCCGGATCGGCGTAGAGGCCGAACGCACGCTCCTGCGTGCGATCGGCGGCGGGTGCCTGGCACCGCTCGGGGCGCTGGGCGAGGTCACCGATGGGATCCTCCACCTGCGTGCTGCGTTCGAGGCCTGGGACGGTTCGTATCGACGAGCGGAGGCGCGGGGCGCGGTCGAGCACGCCGCGGCCGTCGTCGCGGACGTGGCCGCACGGATCGGAACCACATGAGCCACCGGATCCTGGTCACCCGGCCCGCCGGACAGGCAGAGGAGCTGGTCCATCTGCTCGAGAAGCGTGGGATCGGCGCCCTCAGCGTCCCGACAGTGGCGATCGATGCGACATCGACTGCCGCCGAGCTCGACGCCATGCTCGCCGGGCTGGCAGGGGCCGATTGGCTCGTCCTGACGAGTGCGAATGGCGCCGAGGCCCTCGCTGCACGGCTCGCCGCCAACGGCCACGGGATCCCCGAAGCCACGAGGGTCGCCGCCGTCGGCCCTGCCACGGCGGAGTCGCTGACCCACGCGGGCATTCGGGTCGACCATGTGCCGTCGCAGTACCTCACCGTGAACATCGCCGAAGGGCTTGGCGAGGTCACCGGCCGTCGCGTGGTGCTGGCGCGCGCGGATGCCGCCACACCCGCGCTGCACGACGCGCTGGTCGCCCGCGGCGCACGCGTCGAGGAGGTGGTCGCTTATCGCACCATCGAGGGCCCCGGAACCAGCCGCGATCTCATCCAGTCCGCCCTCCAGGGCGACCTCGATGGCATCGCCTTCACCAGCGGTTCGACGGTTCGCGGCCTGACCCGGCTGGCGGGCGGAGTCCACCGCAGCCGCGCCCGGACGCTGCCGGCCTATTGCATCGGGCCGGTGACCGCCACCGAGGCTCGCCAGTCCGGCTTCCATATCGGCGGCGTGGCCATGACCCACACCGCCGCCGGCCTCGCCGATCTCATCGCCGATGATCTTGCACGGGAGCACCCATGACCCTGGTCTCCGATCCGACCACAGCGGCGGCGTTCCATCGCGGCCGCCGACTGCGCCGCACGCCGGCACTCCGATCCCTCGTCCGGGAAACGCGGCTCGACCCGGCAATGCTCGTGGCGCCGATCTTTGTCCGTACCGGGAGCGGCGTCGGCGAGGAGATCGCCTCAATGCCGGGACAGCATCGGCTGAGCGTCGACACCGTCGGCGAGCATGCCGAACGCCTTGTCGCGGCGGGAGTGGGTGGCATGCTGCTGTTCGGCCTGCCCGAGACGAAGGACGCCGATGGATCGGGCGCCTGGGCCGCTGACGGCATCGTCCAGGATGCCGTCCGGGCCGTGCGACAGGCCGTTGGCGACGACCTCGCGCTGATCGCCGACGTCTGCCTGTGCGAGTACACCTCCCACGGTCACTGCGGCGTCTTGGACGGCACCTCGATCGACAACGACGCGACGCTTGCGCTGCTGGCGCGGACGGCGGCCTCCCTCGCAAGCGCCGGCGCCGACATCGTGGCGCCGAGCGCGATGATGGACGGTCAGGTGGCGGCCATCCGATCGGCGCTCGACGACGAGGGGCTGCCGGAAACGGCGGTGCTGACCTACGCCGCGAAGCACGCGTCCGCTTTCTACGGGCCGTTCCGCGAGGCTGCGGATTCGGCACCCGCCTTCGGGGATCGGCGCACGTACCAGATGGACACCGCCAATGGTCGCGAGGCATTGACCGAGATCCTGGCCGACCTCGACGAGGGGGCCGACATGATCATGGTGAAGCCGGCCCTGCCGGCCCTCGACATCGTGGCGGCGGCACGAGCAACCACCGACGTGCCGATCGCCGCCTACCAGGTCAGCGGCGAGTACGCCGCGATCTGCGCGGCCGCCGAGCGCGGCTGGCTCGACCGTCGCGCGGCCGCGATGGAGTCGCTGACCGCCATCGCGCGGGCGGGCGCAGGGATCGTCGTGACCTACTTCGCCCTCGAGGCCGCCGGCTGGCTGCGGGAGGAGGCCCGATGAGCGACGAGCGATTCGTCCACGCCTGGCTCCTGCGCCTCGACCCGGCGTGGCGACGCCTCGACGCCGATGCGCGACGGGATGACGTGGACGCCTTCTGCGCGGCGGCCGCAACCAGCGAGCAGCGCGTCATGCAGCACAGCTACTCGACAATCGGCCTCCGCGCCGAGGGCGACCTCCTCCTGTGGCGGATGACCGAGTCGATCGAGAGCCTGGAAGAGACCGCTGCCGACCTGCTCGCGGCCGGCATCGGCCGTTGGCTCGCGCCCTCGATCAGCATGATCGGCCTGACCCGACCATCGCAGTACGTGAAGCGGCCGACGACCCAGGAGCAGTCCCTGTTCAGCGGTGAGCGCTCGAAGTATCTCGTGGTCTACCCGTTCACGAAGTCCGTCGAGTGGTACCTCACATCGGCGGAGGAGCGGCAGGACGTCATGAAGGGCCACATGCGGGTCGGGCATCGCTACCCGCAGGTGCGCCAGCTGCTCGCCTACTCCTTCGGGCTCGACGACCAGGAGTTCATCGTTGCCTACGAGACCGATGAGCTCATCGCGTTCCAGAACCTCGTCCGCGAGCTGCGCGAGACGGAGTCGCGGCGGTCCACCGTCCGCGACACGCCGATCATCACCGGCATCCATCGACCACTGGCCGAGATCCTCGGGCTCCTGTCGGGGCCGGACCGATGAGCTTGACGCTGCCCACCAGGCGATCGAGTGAGCTCATGGCCCGCGCGGCGGAACTGTTCCCCGGCGGAGTCAACTCACCGGTGCGCGCCTTCGGGGACGTGGGCGGCACGCCACGCGTCATCGCGCGGGCGCTCGGTGCCCGCGCGTGGGACGTGGACGGCAACGAGCTGATCGACTACGTCGGATCCTGGGGACCGATGATCCTCGGCCACGCTCATCCCGTGGTCGTGACCGCGATCACGGAGGCCGCCGCGCGCGGGACGAGCTATGGCGCGCCGAACCCGCACGAGGTCGAGCTCGCCGAGCTGATCGTCGAGGCCATGCCGTCGATCGAGCGGATGCGGTTCGTCAGCTCAGGAACCGAGGCGGCGATGAGCGCGATTCGGCTCGCTCGCGCGTCAACGGGGCGCGACGCGATCATCAAGATGGCGGGCGGCTACCACGGCCACGCGGATGCACTGCTCGTCGAACCGGGCTCGGGCGCGATCGGCATGCCGGCCAGCGCCGGCGTCACGTCGGCCGCAGCGCGCGACACGCTCGTCGCGCCGTACAACGACCTCAGGGCCGTCGAAGGACTGCTCGGCGCCACGTCGGTCGCGGCCGTCATCGTAGAGCCCGTGGCCGCGAACATGGGCGTCGTGGCGCCGGCGCCAGGCTACCTCGAGGGCCTCCGCACGCTCACTGAGAGCCACGGCGCGCTCCTGATCTTCGACGAGGTGATCACCGGCTTTCGCGTCGCCCACGGAGGCGCACAGGAGCGCTACGGCGTGAAACCAGACCTCACGGTGCTCGGCAAGATCATCGGCGGCGGATTGCCCGTAGGTGCCTACGGTGGCCGCGCCGCCCTCATGGCGCTCGTCGCACCCGAAGGACCGATGTATCAGGCCGGCACGCTGTCCGGCAATCCGCTCGCCATGGCGGCCGGTGCGGCGACCCTCCGGGAGCTCAAACCGGCAACGTACACCGACCTGGAGGACGCGGGCGCTACGCTCGAGTCCGGCGTGGCCGAAGCGGCGCATGCGGCCGGCGCGAGCGTCCGTATCAGCCGAGTGGGAAGCCTGCTCACCGTCTTCATGGAGGAAGGCCGCTACCCATCCTTCTTCCACGCCATGCTCGACGCCGGGATCATGCTGCCGCCCAGCCAACACGAGGCCTGGTTCATCTCGACCGCCCACACGCCCGATGACCTGGCGCTGACGATGCGTGCCGCACGCGCCGCCCTTGCCGCATCTCCCACTCCAGCTGAGGACCGATGATCGATAGCGCACCGACCCCCACCACCACCTGGACCGGCGAGGCGCGGTTCTGCGCCGCGCTGGGGCACGAGCAGCCTGACCGCACGCCAGTGTGGTTCATGCGCCAGGCCGGCCGCTGCCTGGCGGACTACAGCAAGCTGCGCGAGCGGTACCCGATCCTCACACTGGCCAAGACACCGGAGCTGTGCGCCGAGGTCACCGTGATGCCCGTCGACGCCTTCGGCGTGGACGCGGCCGTCCTCTTCGCCGACATCATGATCCCGCTCGAGCCGATGGGCGTGAGCCTCGA
>JBDSJJ010000113.1:0-3649 GCA_039917415.1 Candidatus Limnocylindria bacterium
GCCTAGCCCCGCGACGATGCCGCAAGCAAGGGGCCGGGTTGGGACTAACCGTCTAGGCTTGACGCATGCCTGTTCGACGAGTTCTGCCCCGGATCGCCGGCGTGAGCGTGGCGCTGCTGCTCATCGGGACGGCTGCCTCGGTCGTGCTGGCCCAGAACGAGGCGCTGGACGGCAAGCTCCGCGTCGGCGAGACGATCCTGGTGCCACAGGATGAGACCGTCGACGGCGATCTGTACCTGGTGGCGGGCACCATCACGATGGACGGCACGGTAGACGGCGACCTGACCGCGGCCGGCGGCCAGGTCACGATCAACGGCACCGTGACGGGGGACGTGCTGGCGACCGGCGGCATGGTCTCGATCTTCGGCACGATCGAGGGCGACCTGCGCACGGCCGGCGGCCAGATCAGCGTGAGCAGCAGCGTCGCCGAGGACATGCTCGCGGCGGGCGGGCAGGTGACGATCGCCAGTAACGGAACGGTGGAGGGTGACCTCATCGTGACCGGCGGGGACGTGCACTGGCCGGCGCGGTGGCGGGCAGCATCGAAGCCTCGGGCGGAGCATACGAACGCACCGGAACGGTGGGCGGCACGGAACGAGTGCTCATCGGCGAAGGTGACGACGACGAGGCCGATGACGCCACCGTCCCGATCGACAATGCCATCGGCCACTTCGTGGCCCTCCTCATCCTGGGCGGCCTGGCGATCTGGCTCATGCCGCGCGTCGTCAATGCCGCCGAGAGTGCGCTGCGCACCCGCCCGTTCCTGTCCCTCGTCGGAGGACTTGCCGCGTTCGTCGGCTATATCGCGGTGATCATCGTCACGATCCTCGTGCTGGTGATCCTCGCGATCGTCTTCGGGGTGCTGAGCCTCGAATCCATCGCGGCCGTCACGATTCTGACGGGAGTCATCGGGATCGCGGTGGTGTCGTTCGTCTTCGCGATTGCGGTCGCGTTCGGGGGCGACATCGTGGTGGCCCTGACCGTAGCTCGCGTTGCGGGCCGAGGCGGCATGGGCACGCAGTGGCGCGAGCTGATCCTGTTCGCGATCGGCGCGGCCGTGGTGGTGATCGCCACCTCGCTGCCGGTGATCGGCGGCATCGTCAAGCTTGCGGTGGTGCTGTTCGGGATCGGTGCGCTGGCACTTGTCGCGTATCGGGCCTGGCGCAGTCGTTCCGGTGGGCCGATGCGCACCGAGGGAGCGGCCGAACCCGCCTGATGGCCCGCGGGTTCTGACAACCGCTCCCAGGGGACGCGGTAGCGGGACGCGATGGCGCTGGACCGGTCTCGTTGAGCGTGGGGAGCCTGGCGTACGGCCACTCCGACTCGCTATTGCGCGTCACCTGGGCGTTTGGCAAGAAATCAGGTCCGCCGTCGCCAACTGCGCTCCCGCGGAGCGGTTGACACCGACCGCGGAGAACCCGCCGCGAATCGGTGACGACTCATCGGCGACCGAGGCCGTCCCGATCGCCGTGCTCCTGGATCGACTTGGCCGTGACTTGCCTCCGGGCGCGACCAGCGGCAGGCAACCGGGGCTACGTGCCCGGCATCGTGAGATGCCGATCCGTCCATTGAGCGTGTCTTCTCGGAGGCGGTGGACATGGGCTCCGTTGAAGCAGGTTCCGTCGACTCACCTCTCGCAAGGTGCGTACCGGCATGCGCCGCACCGGCGACGATGCGGGATCTGCCTTGACAGGGTGCCGCGGCGGCTCATCCTGACCCGATGAGCCATGAGATCTCGTACGCCCGGAGCGGTGACGTCCACATCGCCTACCAGGTGACGGGCGGCGGACCGTTCGACCTGGTCCTCGTCCCAGGGTTCTTCAGCCATCTCGAGCTCGGCTGGGACCATCCGGATCACGCCGCCTTCCTGGATCGGCTCGGCTCGTTCGCGCGACTGATCCGCTTCGACAAGCGGGGAACCGGGCTCTCGGACCGCGACGTGGGCCTTCCCGATCTGGAGACCCGGATGGACGACGTGCGCGCCGTCATGGACGCCGCCGGCAGCGCGCGCGCGGCGTTGTTCGGCTACTCGGAGGGTGGGCCGATGAGCGCGCTCTTCGCCGCGACCTATCCCGAGCGCACGCGCGCCCTCGTCATCTACGGCTCGTACGCGCGACGGCTGCAGACCGAGGACTACCCATGGGCACCGACGCTCGAGGAGCGCCAGGCCACCGCGGATGAGCTCGAGAGGCACTGGGGCGAGAACGTCGACCTCTCGACGATGTGGCCTGGGGCCGACCCGTCCGCCGCCGCGTGGTTCGGCCGCACGGCGCGCGCGTCGCTCAGCCCGGCGGCCGCGCGCGACCTCATCCTCATGAACTCGCAGGTCGACGTCCGCGATGTGATCCCCGTCATCCAGTGCCCGACGCTCGTCCTGCACCGGACCGGCGACACCGACTCGAACGTCGAGGAGGGCCGGTACTTCGCGTCGCGCATTCCCGGCGCGACGTTCGTGGAGCTCTCCGGCGATGCGCATGTGCCCTGGGCCGACATCGACCAGATCCTCGACCCGGTCGAGGAGTTCCTGACCGGGGCCAGGCCGGTCCCATCGACGCAGCGGATCCTGGCCACGATCCTGTTCACCGACATCGTGGGCTCCACCGATCGACTGCGAGAGCTGGGAGATGCGGCCTGGTCGCGGCTCCTTCAGCGTCATCACGAGACCGTCCGTCGCGAGCTCCCACGCTACGGCGGCATCGAGGTTGATACGGCCGGCGACGGCTTCCACGCCCGCTTCGACGGCCCCGCTCGCGCCATTCGCTGCGGGATCGCGATCCGCGACGCCGTGCACGAGCTCGGGATCGAGGTGCGGGTCTCGGTCCATACCGGAGAGGTCGAGCTGGCGGCGGAAGGTCCGCGGGGCATCGCCGTACACCTGGCGGCACGAATCCTCTCCCTGGCCGAATCGGGCGAGGTGGTGGTCAGCCAGACGACCCGCGACCTCGTCGAGGGCTCGGGCATCCTCCTGGCCGATCGTGGCGAGCACGAACTCAAGGGAATCGAGGGACGGCGACGCATCTACGCCGTCGCGTGAGCGCCGCACCAATCGGCCATCGTGACAACCGCACCCAGGGGACGCGGTGGCGGGGCGTGAGCGTGCTCGGCCGGTCCCGCCGAGCGTGGCGAGCCTGGCGATCGGCCTCTCCGACTCGCTATTGCGCGTCACGTGGGCAGTTGGCGAGAGATCGAGTCCGCCGTTGACAACTGCGCTCCCGCGGAGCGGTTGACACCGACCGAACAACACGCCGGCGGCCCCGGCCGATCAGACCGCGGGGCGGACCTGCGTTCGCGCGGGCTCCGGCGCAAGGAACCAGCTGTTGAGCTCGCCCACCAGCGCAGGTGAACCAAAGACCGACACGGACCCGTCGGCGATCGCCTCGGCCCAGCTCCGCGTTCCCTGCGCCACCGGGAGGAGCGCGGCCGGATCGGCTTCGACGTAGAGGTAGCGCTCCTCGCCCAACAGTGGATCCTCGAGACACAGGTTTGGTTCCGTATCGCGGGCGACGAGCAGCCACGTCCGCTCCCCACCGGGAACGCGCATGTCGAGCTCGATGGCGACCTGCTGCTCGGGCGCCGCGTCCCGGTCCACTCGGTGCCGCAGCCACCACAGGATGACCGAGGGGTCACGTTGTGCCATGGCCGCGTCCTC
>JBDSJJ010000114.1:0-4489 GCA_039917415.1 Candidatus Limnocylindria bacterium
GCGGCCGAACTGCAGCGCGTTCATGCGCCCGAGCCGCGGGGCGATCAGGAGGTCCGGCGGGGTGCGCACCACGGGGTCCGCCCAGCGTGCGGTCAGCAACGCCAGGTAGCGTCGCGCGGTGAGGCGCTCCAGCGGATCTCGCACGCCGAGACGAGACGAGACCGCGCGCAGCAGGAACGCACCCGACCGGCTGGCCAGCAGGGCCGGCTTGGGAATATCCGCCAGGACGCCGATGATCGGGTCCTCGGACTGCCACTCGCGCGCCAGAGTCACGGGAATCCCCTCCCACGGGCCGGCATCACACCACACGCCGTCCCGATCGTGCCGAGGCGGGAAGAAGAACGGGACGGCGATGCTGCGCTCCAGCGCCTCCACCAGCCGACCTCGAGTGATGAGGCGCGGAGCCCCGGCAACGAGGTCATAGGTCGTCACGCCCAGCGGCAGAGGGAGATCCTCGATGCGCGGATCGCCGAGCTCCCGCGCGAGGTGGTCGAGCATCGGGCGCGGATCGAACAGCGCGAACCGCCCACGCCGCGTCATGAGCCGATGCATCGGCGCCTGCAACGCTCCGGCCTCGATCTCGTCGGGTGTCCGCCCGGCCGCGAGAGCCGCCCCGACGATGGCGCCCATGCTCGTCCCGACGATGCGCCGAGGCGCAAGGCCGTGGGCCGCGAGCGCTCGCGCGACCCCGACGTGCGCCCATCCGCGAGCTCCACCCCCACCAAGGGCGAGCGTGAACCCCTCGGGGATCGCGTGCACGGCCGTCAGCCTGATCCCGCGTGCTCCGGGCAGGCGCAGGACTCGCGGAGCTTCGTGTAGGTGAATAGGCCGGTGTCATGGCCGTCGGCCCAGATGGGAGCGAGCGCGTAGCGGCCGATCCAACGGATCTCGTTGAGCGTCGTCTGGTGCTCGTCGAAGAACGTCTCCAGCGTGACGACGCCCGGCAGATTGCCCTCACCGGCGCACAGCGCGCACGGACAGGCTCGACGGAGATCCTGCCACGACCACTCGCCGAGGTGCCCGTCGTCCCAACGGATGCGCATGCGGCGCGCCGTCTCGTCGAGCTCGACGCCGATCGGGTTGACGATCTGGGGCATCAGTTGCGCCACAGGGGCCGAGTACCCAGCCACTCTGCGCCGAATGCCGCACCGGTTGCGGTCAGCTGCATCGGGTCGGCCTCGTTGAGGTCCCACAGGAAGAGGTCCTGGAGGACACCGCCGCCACTCGCGGAGCGGCCCACTGTGAATACCACGCGTTCGCCATCGGGCGCCCACCGCAGGTGGCTGACCCGGCCGGTGACACTCACCGCCTCGAGCTCGGTGTCGGACTCGTCGGTGAGCGCTATGGAGGTCTCCCCGCCGCTGTAGGCCATTCGAATCCGCTGATCGCCGTCCGGAGACCACAGGGCGGGCACCGCGTCGCCGTCGATCGCGGTGACCTGGCCGTCGGCCGGGTTCACGCGCCAGTTGCCACCGCCGAGCGCCCAGAAGCGGAGGGTTCCATCCTCCAGCCAATAGAGCCGGACCGGCCCGCCCTCATCGGTGAACTGGGCCTCGGCCAGCGCCTCCTCCGCGCCCAGCGAAGGTCGCGTGTAGCTGATTGCCGTCACCTCCGTCGACTCGCCGCTGAGAAAGTCGATCGCGAAGATCGTCGCGACGTCGTTTGCCCCATCGTCGGTGATTCTCGCCGCATAGACGGTCGAGCCGTCGGGGCCGAACGCGATCGAACTGATGCCGTCAGCGAGCCGGCGCTTCTCCTTGCCCGGCTCGATCGATACGAGGACATCGGCCAGGAGGCCGGCGCCGACGGTACCGTCGCGTGCCCACGCAAAGTACCGGACGTCGAGCGTCGGGTCCTGGGCGAGCACCTCCTGCGTATCGACGTCCTTCGTGAAGTCGCGACGGAGGAGGTAGATCGGCGCGAGGGCGGCACTTCGGCCCTGGTAGACCATTTCCAGCGCGCCGTACTCGGGGACCGGCGGCAACGTCGGACTGCTTGACGGAGCCGCAGTCGGAGACGTCGCTGCGGGTGTGGCGGTCGGCGTTTCGCTCGAGCTCGCGCCGACGAGGTCGTGCGTCGGAATTGCCTCACTGCCGGAGGGCACCGCGCCGCTGCTCCCCACGGACGCATCGCCGGCAAAAATCAGCGCCATAAGCACGATGACCATCCCGGCCAGCAGCAGGATGATGCCGATCAGCCACGGGACCGCCTGCTCGGCGGTGGTCGGCTCCTCTTCGGGTTCGGCCGCATCAGCGGGCGCAGCGGAGACCTTGATCCGACCGGCAACCGGAACGAGTCCGGGGTCGGGCTCGGTCGCCGTCGGCTCACTGGGGGCCCATGTCGACGGCAGCACCTGGGTCGACTCGCCACGGTCCGGCCAGGGCGCATCGCCCAACCAGTCGGGAACTGCGGGCGAGGTGGATTCTGGTCCGGCATCCGGAAGGAACTCGACGTCAGCTTCCGGTGCCGGCTCGGGTTCAGGTTCAAGCTCAGGTTCCGGTCCGGACTCGGGCTCTGCCGTCGGTGCCGGCGCCGGCTCAGGTTCGGGCTCCGGCTCCGAACTCCGTCGTGACCACGGCGACGCAGGCACCCATGAGGGTCGAGGAGTGTCGGGCTCGAATGAGGGAGTCGGCGATTCGGGCGCAAGGTCCGGCTCTCCATCGGCGTCCTGGCCGGCCTCCGGATCGGGCTCGACTTCCTGGTCGGGTTCGCCTTCGGGCTCGGGCTCGGGCTCGGGCTCCAATACTGGCTCCGGCTCCGGCTCCGGCTCCGGCTCCGGCGCGGGCTCCGGCGCGGGCTCCGGACTGCGACGAGACCACGGAGAAGTGGCGACCCACGAGGGCCGGGGGATATCGGGCTCGAATGACGCGGCCGGCGCTTCGGGCTCGACGTCCGGCTCCGCTTTTGGCAACGGTTCTGGCTCGGGTTCCGGTTCGGGCTCAGGTTCCGGTTCGGGCTCAGGTTCCGGTTCGGGTTCAGGTTCCGGTTCGGGTTCCGGTTCAGGTTCCGGTTCCGGTTCAGGTTCCGGTTCAGGTTCCGGTTCCGGTTCGGGTTCCGAGACGGGCGTCAGCTGGGGGGCGATCGCCTGAACCGGCGGCTCTTCGGCACGAGTTGTATCGACGGCAGCCGGCGGGCTCCATTCCGAGGACGGCGGCAGATCGTCGTCGCCGACCAGCGACCAGGGATCCTCGGAGGGCATCCACGGCTCGGCGCGCGCGGGCTCGCGCGAGATCCATGGCTCGGGCTCGCGTCTGGGGGCGTCTCCGCCATCGGGGGCCTCCTCGGTCCACGATTCGGCCCAGGGATCGGCGACGGGCAGCTCGGCCTCGTCGGTGAGTCCCTCCTCGGGTGGCGCCGGAGGCGGCCAGGCACCCCACCCCGACGAAGCATCGGCTTCAGGAGCTGCCCATGGGTCGTCAGACGGCCAGCGATCGGACTCGGATGGGCCGGACGTCCCCTCCTTGAGGTCCTCGTTCGGCCAGCCTTCGCCCGGATCGGAGGACGGCGGGCGGTCCCACGGCCCGCTCACCGGTTCGCCCCGTCGGGTATGCGGCTCACGCGCGGATCATAGCGAAGGGTCACCACCGCGATCCCCGCCAGTACCAGGAGCGTGCCGAGGACAAGCCGTAAGTCCAGCCGCTCCGACAGGACGACAACCCCAAGACCGACGCCGACGACGGGGAAGATGTACGTGACCATGGATGCGATCGTGGCACCCAGGTGCTCGATCAGGTAGAAGAACAGGACGTAGGCCACGAAGGAACCGAGCAGTCCGAGCCACGCCACGGCCAGGATCGTGTCGAGCTGAGCCGGCACGATGACTCCGCCGTCCGTGATCAGGGCCAGGGCGACGGTGTACACAGCGGCGAACACCAGCGTCCCTCCCGCCACCACGTAGCGATGCGTCGAGCGGATCCGGTGTCGCGCATACGATGCGCCCACCGCATAGGACAACGCGGCCAGGACGACGGCCCCGGCGCCGATCAGGCCCGACGTTTCGGCCCGCAGCTCGAGCTCACGGCTGGCCAGGAATCCGGCCCCCGCGAAGCCCAGCACGAGCCCGGCCACACGCAGGACCGTCACGGGCTCGACGCGGAGCACGAGACCGGCAATGACGAGGCTGAAGATCGGCGTGAGTGAGTTCAGCACTGCCGCGGTCCCCGAGTCCACGAACTGTTCGCCCCAGCTGATCAGGAAGATGGGCACCGCCGCGTTCACCGCGCCCATGAAGGCCAGCGGCAGCCAGGCCTGCGCTCCGCGCGGGATGGGCACGCGGATGATCGCGAGCAGGACGAGCATGCCCGCTGCGCCGAGTGTCATGCGCCATGCGACCAGGCTTGCAGGAGGAATCTCGTCGACCGCGATCTTGATCCAGGCGAACGAGGAGCCCCAGATCAGGCCGAGCAGCACGAACGCCGCCGGCAGCAGCCAGCGTGGACGGGTGGACATCCGGCCAAGGCTAGCGCAAGCGTGCCGCAGACGCTGCTAC
>JBDSJJ010000115.1:0-7557 GCA_039917415.1 Candidatus Limnocylindria bacterium
CTGAGCTGGACCCGGGATCCCGCGACCACCCAGCCCGCGCCGAGCGGCGTTCTTTGGTTCCATTCCCTGCCAAACGCTCGCGTGATGCGCATTGGCGGGCAGCGGGTCCAAATTCGGCCGTCTCGACAGATCCGCTGAGCGTGGAAGCCGCGCGGCGGCCTTCCAGGACGCGCTAACGCCTCCCCAGCGCGCGCTTGTCCAAACCCGCGGGCCGGACTGGTCAACCGCTCTCCCACGGCGCAGCTGTCCCAACGAGCGGCCGCGTGCGGCCCCACCCGCGGACCAGCGAGACGCCGAACGCGGCCCCCGCGCGGCCCCACCCGCGGACGCAGAGCGCGGCCCCCCCCGCGGACCCAGAGGTCCCATCGGCTCAACACGCGCCATCGGTATACTCGCCGCACCCCGCCTGAACTCCGCATTGGACCGATAGCGCACGCATGAAAATCGGCATTGACCTCGGCACGGCCAACATCCTCGTCTATGTCAAGGGCAAGGGCGTCGTCCTGAACGAGCCGAGCGTGGTGGCGATCAGCGAGGACGACAATCGGCTGGTGGCGGTAGGCGAGGAGGCTCGCGAGATGATCGGGCGCACCCCCGGCAACGTCCGCGCCATCCGGCCGATGCGGGACGGGGTGATCGCCGACTACCTCATCACCGAGTCGATGCTGCGCTACGTCATCAAGAAGGTCTCGTCGCGCTTTCAGCTGTTCAAGCCGGACGTGATGATCAGTGTCCCGTCGGGCGTGACGAGCGTTGAGAAGCGCGCCGTGCGCGACGCCGCCCTCAAGGCCGGCGCCCGGGACGCCTATCTCATCGAGGAGCCCCTCGCGGCGGCCATCGGCGCCAACGTCCCGATCTCCGGCCCGAGTGGGAACCTGATCATCGACATCGGCGGCGGGACGTCAGAGATCGCGGTGATCGCACTTGGAGGGATCGTGGTCAGCGACTCGCTGCGCGTGGGCGGCAACCGCTTCGACGAGGCGATCGCGAACTACATTCGGCGCAAGTACAACCTCATGATCGGCGACCGTACGGCGGAGGATGTGAAGATCCAGATCGGCTCCGCCATGCCGATGGACGAGCCGCTCAGGATGGAGGTCAAGGGTCGCGACATGATCGCCGGCCTGCCGCGCACCATCCCGATCAGCTCGACCGAGATCACCGAGGCTATCGAGCAGCCGCTCCAGTCCATCATCACCGCCGTCCGCAACGTGCTCGAGCAGACGCCGCCTGAGCTCAGCTCGGACATCATCGACAAGGGGATGGTGATGACCGGCGGCGGCGCACTGCTGCGAAACCTCGACAAGCTGCTGACCCAGGTCACCGGCATTCCGTGCCACGTGGCCGAGAACGCCCTGAACTCGGTTGCCGTCGGCACGGGCATGGCGCTCGAGCACTTCGGCACTTTCCGGAAGAGCCTGGTCCGCCACTCGTGAGGCCGATGTGACCATCGCCAGCTCGGCGACGGAGCTGCGAACGACGCTCCAGCAACAGCGCGAAACGACCGGCGGACCATCCACGAAGCGGGTCTTCGCCGACTTCCACATCCACACGCGCTTCAGTCGCGATTCGATCCTCACCGAGGAACGGTTCATCGAGTGCGCCGTCGAACGCGGCCTGACACACGCGGCGATCACGAACCACAACAACGTCGAGGGCGCCATTGCGGTCCGCGACAAGGTGGCCGAGATGGGCCTCACGGACCGGCTGACCATCATCCTGGGTGAGGAGGTCAGCACGGCCGACGGCGAGGTCGTGGGTCTCTTCCTGACGGAGACGATTCCACGTGGCCTATCGGCAAGCGAGACCGCGCACGAGATCCATCGCCAGGGCGGGCTCGTCAGCATTCCCCATCCGTTCGATCCGTTCCGCGGATCGAACATCAAGGAGGGGCCGCTGCGGAACCTCGCGGACACCGGGAAGATCGACGTGATGGAGATCTTCAACTGCCGGGTGACCTTCCAACGGCACAACATCGAGGCCGCCGAGTTCGCGGCGCGCTACGGCATCCCGGGTATTGCCGCCAGTGACTCGCACTCGAGCTTCGAGGTTGCGATGGCATTCAATGCATTGCCGCCGTTCGCGACGGCCGCCGAGCTGAAGGCGAACCTGCCCGAGAACGACTGGCACGCGAGCCGGTCCTCGGTATTCATCCACGCCACGACGCGCTGGGCCGTATGGAAGAACATGTTCGACGCCTGGCGCGGCAAGCGGACGGCGACGGGGCCGATCCTCGGGCCGCAGCCGCCGGAGGAGGTCCGGCGCGAGCCGGTGAAGCGCCCCTCGCCATCGGAGCTCCCGGCGAAGGAACCCGAGACGCAGGAAGGTCCCGACGCGTGAGTGACGATCACCACGGGATTGACGAGCCGACCGACGTAATCGGCGCAGAAGGCGAGCCCGCCATCCCGGAGCGCGAGGTGAGCCTGGCGCGCCGGTTCCTCAACGTGCGGACGATCGGATCGATCGTCTTTGCCGGGCTGATGCTCTTCCTGCTGTTCCGGTTCGCGCTCAACGTCAACTTCGGCAGGACATGGGGGCTCATCACCGGTGCCAACCCGGCGCTGCTGCTGGTGGCGACGTTCGCGTACTACCTCACCTTCCCGTTGCGCGGCTACCGCTGGCGGTTCGTGCTCGCGCGCAGCGGTGTCAAGGTCCCCTTCCGCGACGCGACCGAGATCCTGTTCCTGTCGTGGTTCGTGAATTGCCTCGTCCCGGCCAAGCTCGGCGACCTGTACCGCGCCTACCTCCTCAAGGGGAACTACGGTGCGTCGGGGTCGCGAACGGTCGGGACGATCTTCATCGAGCGCATTGCCGACATCATCGTCATCTTCGTCCTGGCGCTGGCGGCCGGGTACTGGAGCTTCCGCGGCCGTTCGCGGCCGGAGATCGACTTCATCTTCCTGGTGGGCGCCATCGTGGCCGCCCTGCTCGTCGTCCTCGTCGCGTCACTGCGCTATTTCGGAGACAGGATCACAGGTCGCCTCCCGGAGCGGTTCGCCCAGTTCTACGCGCGCTTCCGCGAGGGCAGCACCGATGCGGTGTCGCTGCGCGCCCTGCCGGCGATCCTGCTCATGACCGGCGGCATCTGGCTGCTGGAAGGCACGAGGCTGTACTTCGTAATCCAGGCCCTGGCGTTGCCCGAGGTGGGCCTGGGAATCAGCGCATCGGTGTTCGTTGCCCTGGCGGCGGCACTCCTGACCGCGATCCCGCTCACGCCGGCCGGCGTCGGGTTCGTGGAGCTGGCGATCGCTGTCGCGCTCGGCTTCTACGGGGTCGGGCAGGATCCGGCGGCTGCGGTGGCGTTCACGGACCGCGCGATCAGCATTCTCACCGTAATCGTGCTCGGCGGCATCCTCTATGCCTTCAGCAAGAAGGTTCGCCGTGCTCACGGCGCGGCGCGGGTCGCCTCAGCCGGTTAGGTCCGATAGGCCACGCGGTACCTTCCTCCTATTGAGGGGACCTTCCCTCGCTGGGATGCTGCGGTTGCTCGTACGCACCACCGATCGACTACGTATCGGTGGCGTGCAGCGCACAAAGGTCCCTGATGGCCCTCGAATCACCGAGATCCTTCAACACCTGGCTCCGCAGCCAGCTGAAGGAAAAGAAGATGAGCCAGCGCCAGCTCGCGCTCCAGTCGGGCGTGGATCACTCCACGATCTCCCGGCTGATCAAGGGTGACCGGATGCCCTCCCTCGGGACGGCCACCAAGCTCGCCCGCGGCCTGCGCGAGATCCGTGAGGAGTCGGACGGACCAGCGTACTTCGCTTCCCTCAACAACCGCTACGTCCTTCCCACGACCCGAGTCGAGTACGCCCTGCGCGGCGACGACGCGCTCAACGAGACTGATGTCCGCGAGCTGATGCAGTCGTACATCTCCGTGCGCCTGCGGCGCATGCGCGCCGGGACCAGCGAATCGCACTCAGGCCCGAACGGGTACACCAACGGCCGCTGAGACCGATGGTCCCTGGTGGGTTCCAGGCCTTCCGCCGTGACAAGGGATCCGGGGAAGGTCGCTTGACCCTCCACGCGGAGCCCCTTCGTCATTCGCTCGGCTCCGGACGCATTAGCGGCTCCGGACCGGGTCGCGGAGGCATCCTCCCGCACGGACCGTCGGTCTGCAACGCTCCGCGGTCGGCCAATGCGCGGCCTCCGAGCGTATGGCAGAACGCGAGAGGTCGCCCGAGCCCGATCCTCCACAGGAAGAACCGAACAACCCGGGACGCGGAGCCTGGCTCTGGGACGCGAACGTCGCCGATTTATCGAAAGATTCGCGCCCGCACGACTTGAACGGCGCCCAATCGCCGATGAATCGGCTGACGCGTGGCCTGGCCGAGCCAGATCAGGCAATTCCGGCCGCGACTCAGCCGATCTATCGGCGCGCCGGCGCCCGGATGCCCCAGTTGGCGCGACTTCGCCGATGAATCGGCGCTCGCTCCATGATTGACCGATGGCTGAACCTCAACCCTGGCGAGTTGTCACCTGAGCCGCCCCGGCCCCCACCGCGCCCGGTGATTTCCGGCCCTCGGTCGTGACAACTGATCCGAGGACGGTCGCGTGACGGGCAGCGCATGATCGCTTCGTCAAATGCTCGGCTCCGGAGGCATTAGCGGCTCCGGACCGGGTCACGGAGGCATCCTCCCGCACGAACGCCGGTTCGTGATGCGCCACGACCGGCCAATGGGCGCCACGGGAGCATTTGGCAGAACGCGAGGGAATCGCCAGCCTCCCCAAGCCGAACCGTCCAGGCCCGCTATCGCGAAGACATCCGCGTGGATCGGCGGTTCGTGCGGAACGCCTTCGGCGGCAGCACCGGCAAAACCGATGAGCCCTGCCACAGCAACCACGCCCGCCGCAGATTGACGGCGTCCCAACCGTCGTCCGCTGCCGGGTGTCTCCAGGATGAACGTCGTCCCCGACAGGCGGGGGTCGCGAAGCAGGGATCCCAACCCTTCCGCCCCGATCTGGCCGGCACCCAGGTGCTCGTGGCGATCGGTTCGCGCGCCGAGCGCGGATCGCGAATCGTTGAGGTGGATACGCCAGCCGCTCGAGGCCGATGAGCTGGCCGAAGCGGTCGATGACATCGGCGGCCCCAGCTTCGCTCGAGACGTCGTAGCCCGCTCCCCACAGGTGGGCGGTATCAAGGCAGAACGCCAGTTGATGGGGCTCGCGGGTGGGCGCCGACACCGTCCAGGATCGCCGCAAGCCGACCGCCCGGCCCGACCCGCGGTGCGAACCGATGTGGGCATTCACCAGCCCAGCGCCATAGTCCGGGGCGCGTTGGACCTCGTGGATGAGTCCCGCGCGGGATAGCGTCGCAATTGCTCGGCGGTCCCCGCCAGGTTGATCAGGTACGAGGCGTAGATCGAGATCGCGCGCAGCCCTTCCCGATTGCAATACGCGATGAAGGCCGCGGCGTCGGCGAGTGGCTCGTCCCGCCGTCGCCAGGCGGTCGGGTTGTCGCTGAAGATCTGGAGGGCGCGGGCACCGATCTGGCGCGACCGGCGAGCGGCCCTCAGCAGGCCCGGGGACGCCGAGATGGATGCCCACCGCCGGCGCGCCCTCCGGCCACGTGAGGCGCCGGCGCGGCTCGGCGCGTGCTACGGTGCGCGGCATGGCACCCGAACCACGTGAGGCGACCCCCGACCTGTTGAGCGTGGCGCTGCTCGTCTTCTTCGTGTCCCTGATCGTGATCGTTGGGGCGCTGCTGGTCCTGCCGGCCATCTTCTGACCGACGTGGAGGGTGTCAGCGCGCTCTTCCGTTGCCGATGACCGGCTCGATCAGGCCGTAAGAGCCATCGCGTCGCCGATAAAGCACGGCGACCTCTTCGTTCTCGGCATTCAGGAAGACGAAGAACGCGTGGCCGAGCTCCTCCATCTGCGCGATGGCGTCCTCCTCGAACATCGGCAGCATGTCGAACCGCTTCGTCTTCACGATGACCGGGCGTCCGTCCCCCTCGCCCTCATCATCGGGATCGATCGTTCCGAGCGCCTCGCGCTCGAGGACGGAGTCGACCTCATCGGCATGTCGCTCGCGCACCCGCCGGGGGCGCTCCTTCATGCGGACCACTTGGCGCTCGAGCTTGTCGAGCACGATATCCAGGGCCGCGATCGGGCTGGCCCCCGCAGCCGTCGAGCGCAGGACGTCGCCGTTGTTGCGGAGCGTCACCTCGGCCACCTGGGCCGTGTCGTTGGCATGGGACGCCTTGGCGATGAGCTCGACATCCGCCTCGGCCATGTCGTGCGTGATGCGGTCGAGGCGCTGGAGCTTCCGCTCGATCTGGGTCCGGAGCTCATCGCTCAACTCCAGGTTGCGGGCCGTCAGGTTCGTCTTCAACGTACCGATGCCTCCGCTGCGCGTGTCTCGAGGGTGGCCCTCTAGGCTAGCACCAGCAGACGCATCGGTCGGTTCCTGGGTGGGCATCGACGGTAAGGCTGCGATAACGGCCCGATGACACGCTTGCTCCGCCATGTCACTGCTCGACCTGCTGCTGCCGGCGGCCTGTGCCGGCTGCGGCCGGCCGCGGGGCGTGCTGTGCGCGCGGTGCGCCGACCGCATGGAGCCGCCGTCGGACCCGCGCGATCGCTTCGTCGCCCCGGACTCCGGCGTGGCGCTGGGAGACGACCTGGTTCTCGCCGTTGCGGCATTCCGGTATGCGGGGTCGACTCGGCGATCGCTGGCTGCCCTCAAGTACAGCGGCGCCAGCCGCATTGCACTGCTGCTGGCCGATGCCGCCGAGCCAGCAATGCGCCGGCTGATGGCGGTCTCCGGCCGTGCCGCCATCGTCCCGGTTCCACTCCACGACGCACGGCGGAGAGAACGCGGCTACAACCAGGCCGAGCTCATCGCGCGACGGCTTGCGATGCTGTCCGGTCTCCCCGCTGCCGATGTCCTCGACCGACGGCTGCCGACGACGAAGCAGCATCGTCTCAATCGTGCCGCCCGGCTCCGAAACCTGCGCGGCGCATTCTCCATCCGACCCGAAGTCGCGTTGCCTCGGGTGGTGATCGTCGTCGATGACATCATCACCACGCTCGCGACGCTCGAAGCCTGTGCGACCGTCCTGGCCGGCGCGGGTTGCGAGGCCGTCTACGGCTTCGCCGTGGCCCGCGAGGTCTGACTGGCATCCTCCGCGTCCAGGTCAACCAGGCGCAGCTCGTCGCCCGCTTGGGTTCCGCTCTCGGCCGCCCACCCGGCACGCAGCTCGAGACAGTCCTTGGCGCCCCGCGCCCAGAGGACCACCCGCCAAGGGCGGAGGTTCGCCACGACCCTCGTCACCCGCATCGCCTTGCTGACGAAGATCGCGTCGATCGCGTACGCCATGAAGAACATGTGGATCGAGGGGGAGCGCTCGATCCACAGTCCCTCGCCGGGCTTGACCTCGGGCGTGCGCAGCAAGCCGACATTTCGGTCGCGACTCGAGCTCGCCACCCGGGCGTTGTCCGCCACGATCGTGCCTTGGGTCACGTTCTCGACCCGGACGTGGCGGGAGCTCGTGCTCATGCGCCCATCATGACAACGAGAAGGCGTCCCGGCCTGCCCCCCTGGACCGAGACGCC
>JBDSJJ010000116.1:0-4733 GCA_039917415.1 Candidatus Limnocylindria bacterium
CTCGGCGGATGTCAGCGTATCGCCGACCTGGACCTCGCGGATGCTCTTCAGACCGGTGGCCACGTAGCCGACCTCGCCCGCCACGAGGCGCTTGGTGGGCACCGGCTGCGGCCGGAAGTAACCAAGCTCGAGGGTCTCCGATTCCGCCGCGGTGGCCATGAACCGGATGCGATCGTGGTCGCGCAGCACGCCCGCCGCCAGGCGCACGTACGCCACCACGCCCTTGTACTGGTCGTAGTGGCTGTCGAAGACCAGGGCGGCGAGCGGCGCATCGGCATCGTGTGCCGGCGGCGGCACGCGCGCCACGATCGCTTCGAGGATCTCCTGAACGCCGGTGCCGTCCTTGGCGCTGGCCAGCAGCACTTCCTCGCGCGGGATCGCCAGCGTGTCCTCGAGCTCGGACATCACCATCTCCGGATCGGCTGAGGGCAGGTCGATCTTGTTGATGACGGGGATGATCGTGAGGTTCTGCGCCATGGCGAGGTGGACGTTGGCAAGGGTCTGGGCCTCGATTCCCTGCGTTGCATCCACCACCAGGATGGCCCCTTCACAGGCCTGCAGCGATCGGCTCACTTCATACGTGAAGTCCACGTGGCCGGGGGTGTCGATGAGGTTCAGGGCGTAGGTATGGCCATCCGCGGCATCGAAGTGCACCCGGACGGCCCGCGCCTTGATGGTGATCCCCTTCTCGCGCTCGAGGTCCATCGAGTCGAGAACCTGCGACTGCATGAGCCGCTTGTCGATGGTGTGGGTCGCCTCGAGCAGGCGGTCGGCCAGGGTCGACTTGCCGTGGTCGATGTGCGCGACGATGCTGAAGTTGCGGATGCGCTCCGGGGGGATCACGGGGCGGAAGTCTAGCCGACAGCGGGAGGACGCACTGCCCGGCGACTCAGGGCGCGGGCGGCTCGGCGGGTGGATCCTCGGGAGGGTCGGCTTCCTCGGCCGGTGGCTCGGGCGCCTTCGGCGGCGGAGCGGGGCCCACCTGGGTGATGCCGTTGACCGCGCGGTAGGAGCTGATATAGGTGTTGCGGTGGATCTCGGTCCCGCTCGAGTCGTACACGAAACGGGTGCGGCTGACGTCGTGTCCGTCGTGGGGATACTCCACCCGCTTGCGCGACCCGGGCGCCATGCTGGCCACGACCTGCGTCGTCTCGCTCGCCGCGCGATGGTTGCTCGTGGCCGGGTCCGTCAGCACCACCGTTCGGCCGATCGGGACCGTCCACAGCTGGAAGGTGACGAAGCCGGTGCCCCCGAATCCGCGGATCACGATCGGGTGCTCGGTATCGTTGCGGAACGTCATATCCTGCACCCAGTCGTCGGCCATGTAGACCGTGGCGTCGAGGCCGTCCGGGTAACGGTCGATGTAGTAGTAGTGGTTGGCGCGATCGCCCATCTCGAGGCCCGCGCGCAGCGCCGCGTTGAAGATCGTGGTGGAGGTCGAGCAGATTCCGCCGCCGATGGCGCCGCCGGCCACGCTCCGACCGCCGATGATGACGCCGCCGTAGTGGTAGCCGCGCTCGACCGTGACGGGGCCGATGCTGCCCCAGAAGCTGAACCACTCTCCGGGGGCCAGGTTGCGTCCGTCGATGTCCCACGCCCCGATATTGATGTTCGCCCCGTAGCCGTTCCCGTCGCCCGGTACATAGTTCGTGGTCCAGGACGAGACCATCTGCATCTGCGGCAGCGCGGCCTCGGCGGCGGCCGTGGTCACCGCCGGCTCGGTGGTCCCGACCACCAGCCCCAGGGAAGCGAGCGGGGCACCGGCCGCTCGACGCGAGAGCAACCGGAGGAAGGCATCCTGCGAGGCGCCGACATCGAGCTGCCGGCCCTCCTGGCCGGCGACCACGCCGCCCAGTCCGCCCCCGGCGGCCACCGTGATCCGCGCGCTGATGGGATCGCGATCGACGGCCTCGGCCATTGACGCGATTGCGGTACTCGCCGCAGCCTCGTCGATGTGGAGCGTATAGGCGATGCCGCCGTAATCGGGGCCGAAGCTCAGCCAGGAAGCGATCGTCTCCGGCGCGATGGCCAGGGGCGCCTCGTCCGCAGATGCTCCGGGCACCTCGAGGGTGAGCGCGGCGACCGTGGATCTGGCGCTGGCGGCCACCGCCTCGGCGGCTTCGGTCGAGACCGCGGGGAAGATCACGGTGGGCTCGACGCTGATCGCGACATCGGCGGGGCTGGTGCCGTCGACCGCCTGCGCCAGGGTGGATGCGACCACGCCGGCGTCGACCCCGAGGCCGGTCGCGCCCGGGCTGACGCTGAATGCCGTGCCATCCGCGGTGACCGAGGCCTCCACGGCGGGCAGGGTGAAGCGCGTGGCGATGTCCGAGGCGATGCGCTGGAGCGCTTCGGGGTCGTAGGCGTGCACGATCAACGGCAGCGCCGTGGGATGGACGAGGGTGCGGAGTCGGGTGATGCCGTCGGCCAGCGGGTTGCCGCCACGCCCGACCCGAACGGCCGCGTCGAGCATCGCATCGGTCTCGTATCCGCGGCCCAGCTCACCGAACGACACCGTCGCGCTGGAGTCACCGACGGCAACCGTCGCCTCACCGGTGGAGAGGGATGGGAGCCCGGCCTCGAGTGCCGCGGCAGCTTCGGCGCGGCTCAGCCCGCCGATCGCCACGCCACCGACGCTCGTCCCGGGAAAGACCGTTCCGGCCGCCGCGACGCCGACGCCGATCGAGATTGCCGCGGCGATGAGCATGCCGGCGAGCATCGTGGCGGTGAAGCCGATCATGGTCGCACGGCGCGCCGGTGGCGTGGCCACCGGGCGGATGATCCGGCTCGGGAAGGTGGTGGTTGTCATGGGCGTTGCACGGGAGACGCGTGGGCGGACGCGACCGTTGGTGTGCCGCAACGTCGACCGGGATCCGGACCCCGGCCCTCTCCCCTGGTGTACTCCTTCGTGTCGAGCAATCGGCGACGGGCAGGTCGAACCAGCTCGCTGCCGGGATTGTCACCGCTCCGCCGAGTCTTGTCGAGTCCCAGGTTGGTCCGGCGAGCAGGCCGATGCTATACTTCGGGTTCCGCCGCGCTCCGAGAGCGTGGTTTCGTGTGCAACCATCGTCGATCGAGTTGAGGATTCCACGTGGCAAGAACGGCCCGAACCTGGAAGGGCGCGCGCACGCCCTCCGCCCTCAAGCGCGTGCGCCAGTCACTCCGCCGCCGCGCCGTCAACCGCCGCACCCGGAGTGAGACGAAGACCCTGGTCCAGCAGGCCTCGGAGGTCGCGCTCGGCCGGTCGAGTGCCGATGGCCCGGAGGCCGTCTCGGCCGCGATCAGCGCCCTCGACAAGGCCGCCGAAAAGGGCATCATCCATCCGAACAACGCCGCGCGTCGCAAGAGCCGGCTGATGGCCAAGGTGAACGCCGCGCATCTGCTGGACGGCGCCGAGGGCGCCGCACCGACCACCACCAAGAAGCGCACCACGGCCAGCAAGACCGCCCAGCGCAAGAAGGTGGCCGCCGCCAAGGCGTCCAAGGCCGCAGCCGGCAAGGCGACGGATCGACCCCGAACCGCCGCCGGCAAGGCAAAGGTCGCCGTGACGCGCGCGAGCCGGGAATCCGCCGCGGCCCGTCGCCGCGCGCAGAGCACGGACGAGCCCGAGGACTGACCCCGGTCGGACGACCGCAACTCCACGACCCCGGTTCAACGACCGGGGTCGTTTCGTAGCCCGCGCTCTCAGCCTCGCCGCGCGGTGAACGCGCGGGCGCCCGCGTAGACCGCGGCGTCGCCCAGCTCCTCCTCGATGCGCAGGAGGCGGTTGTACTTGGCGATGCGCTCGGACCGGCTGATCGAGCCGGTCTTGATCTGGCCGGTGTTCATCCCGACCACGAGATCGGCGATCGTCGTGTCCTCGGTCTCACCCGATCGGTGGCTGATGACGGCGGTCCAGCCCGCGCGCTGGGCCATCTCAATCGCCTCGAGCGTCTCGGTCAGCGTGCCGATCTGGTTGAGCTTCACCAGGATGCTGTTGGCGGCGCGATCCCGGATGCCGCGCGCCAGCCGCTCGGTATTCGTCACCAGCAGGTCGTCGCCCACGAGCTGGATCTGCGACCCGAGGCGCTCGGTCAGAGCGGTCCAGCCGTCCCAGTCGTCTTCGGCAAGGCCGTCCTCGAGGCTGACGATCGGGTAGCGCGCCGCCCAGTCGGCCCAGAACTCGACAAACTCGGCGCTGGAGAGCTCGCGACCTTCGCGGGCGAGGGCATACGACCCGTCGCGGTACAGCTCGGTGCTGGCCGGATCGAGGGCGATGGCGATCTGATCGCCCGGTGTGTAGCCCGCGCGCTCGATCGCCGTCATCACGGCGGCGATGGCGTCCTCGTTGCTCGCCAGGCTCGGCGCATAGCCACCCTCGTCGCCGACGGTGGTGGCGAGCCCACGCTCATGGAGCAGCGAGCCGAGCGCATGGAACGTCTCGGCGGCCCAGCGCAGGCCCTCGCGGAAGCTGGGAGCCCCGAGTGGCGCGATCATGAACTCCTGGAAATCGGTCGAGTCGATGGCGTGCTTGCCACCGTTCAGGATGTTCACCAGGGGCACCGGCAGGGTGCGCGCGGCCGCGCCTCCGAGGTAGCGGTACAGCGGCAGGCCGACCGCATCGGATGCGGCGTGCGCCGCCGCCAGGCTCACCCCCAGCAGCGCATTGGCACCGAGCTTCGACTTGTTCGGCGTGCCGTCCAGGTCGATGAGGAGCCGGTCGAGGCTGACCTGGTCCACCGCATCGATGCCGA
>JBDSJJ010000117.1:0-10637 GCA_039917415.1 Candidatus Limnocylindria bacterium
GCGCATCGGGACTCGAGCAGTCCGTGTGCGCATCGGCGGCAGGAGGCGCAGATCTGCTCTTCGAATCCGTGGATGCATCGGTCGGTCATGGCCGCCTTTCAGGGTGGGGTCACTAGCGTACACCGAACCGGTGTGCTACATTTGGCACACGTGTTCGATTGGCGCACCGGTCTGCGCCGCGGCCTCACCTCCGTCCCGACCTCGAGTTATCACCCATCGCCCTGACCGGGCCCCGCGCGACAGATCGCTGCGGGAGGGCCTCGTCAGGAGCAACTCTCCCTTGTCATTTACTGCCCTCGGGCTCCAGCCCGACCTGCTCCGCGCTGTGGCGCGCCAGGGATACACCGAACCAACTCCCGTCCAGCGCGAGGCGATTCCGCTCGTCCTCGGCGGACGCGACCTCATGGCGGGCGCCCAGACGGGAACCGGCAAGACGGCGGCGTTCGTGCTGCCGATCCTCAAGAACCTGGCGGCGCGCCCCACGAATGACCGGCGCGTCCGCGTTCTGATCCTCGCGCCCACCCGGGAGCTCGCGATCCAGGTCGAGGAGTCGGTCCGCACCTACTCCGGGGGCCGCGCTCGCTCCACCGCCATCTACGGCGGCGTCGGATTCGGCGGCCAGGTCGGCGCACTGCGTCGCGGTGCCGAGATCGTCGTCGCCACTCCCGGCCGGCTGCTCGACCACGCTCGGCAGGGAACCATCGATCTGCGCGCGGTCGAGATCCTCGTCCTTGACGAGGCCGATCGCATGCTCGACATGGGCTTCATCCGCGACATCCGCCAGGTCCTGGCGCTGCTGCCGGATCGGCGCCAAAACCTGCTGTTCAGCGCCACCTTCTCCCGCGAGATCCGCGCGCTGGCCGAGGGTCTCCTCGATCGACCCGCCTCCGTGCAGGTCACTCCCGAGAACACCGCCGTCGAGCTCGTCGAGCAGATCGTCCACCCGGTGGACCGCGAGCGGAAGCGTGAGCTGCTCACGCACCTCGTTCGCACCCGCGAGATCGACCAGGCACTCGTCTTCACCCGCACCAAGCATGGCGCGAACCGCCTCGCCGAGCAGCTGAACCGCGACGGGATCGCCACGGCGGCGATTCACGGCAACAAGTCGCAGGGGCAGCGCGTTCGCGCCCTGGCCGACTTCAAGTCCGGCCGCGTCCTGCTGCTCGTGGCCACCGAGGTCGCCGCTCGCGGACTCGACATCGAGGCGCTGCCGCATGTCGTGAACTTCGAGCTGCCGATGGTCCCCTCCGACTACGTCCATCGCATCGGTCGCACCGGCCGCGCCGGCGTGACCGGGACCGCGGTCTCGCTGGTCTGCGTCGACGAAGCGCCGCTGCTGCGGGAGATCCAGCGGATGCTCGGTGCGCCGATCACCTCGCTGGTGGTTCCCGGCTTCGAGCCGAACCGTGAGATCCGCCCTGAGCCGATCCGGCTGCGGTCCGGCCAGCACGGCGCCCCACGCCACAGTCCGTCAGCTCCCCGCTCAGGCGATCGGAGCCGCACGCGCTTTGGCAATAGCAACAGAAATCGACGGCCCCGGCGTGCGACGAACAGCTTCTCTCGCTAGGCCACGCTGGCCGCGACGTCGATTAATCGCCGGAATCGGGCCACAGCGGCGGTTCCGGCGCTCCGGTGCCGATCGGTCGGTGCCTTCACGACCCGAACCTGATCGCTCGGCGCGCGGACGCTTGCGTTCACAACCATCAGCGCGTAGGCTCCCGACATCGTGATCCACGCGCACCTCGGCAACTCCGACCACAGCGTCCACAGTTGTAGCTGTAGCTGTAGCTGTAGCTGTCGCTAGGCGGGAGGAGCTCCGCTCCCTTCCTGCACCACGGCGCACCCCTTCGGATCCGCCGCCGCGCTGAGGCCCTCCTTCCCGCCCGCTCCGTCCACCGCCGAACGCGGCTCGCCGCGCACCCGGAGCACGATCACATGTCCCCCGCATCCCGCACTGCACGTCCGTATCGCGATCTCGATGTCATCGATGCTCGCGCCCCACGCTTCAACCAGGCCGTCGTCGGCGTTGTCTCGCTTCTGGCGGTCGTCACCGGCATCTGGCCGCTCCTCACGCTGCTGGCCCTCCAGCTCGGCCTCGGCCTGCGCTACGGGCGGCGCTGGTGCCTCGCCTGCGTCGCCTATTTCGAACTGGTCCAGCCGCGTTTCGGCGAGGGCCCGATCGAGGATGCGCGGCCGCCGAGGTTCGCGAACCAGATCGGTCTCGGCGTCCTCGGCGCCGCCACGTTCGCCCACCTCGTGGGTCTCAGCCTTCTCGGCACCGCTCTGGGATTCCTCGTCGCCGCCCTGGCACTCCTGGCTGCGGCGACGGGCCTCTGCGCGGGCTGCGAGATGTATCGCCTGCGCGCCCGCCTGCGTGGCATCCGCCGCCGGCGCATCGATCGCGTGGAGCTGAGCGAGCTGGGCGAGCTGGCCGGAAGCGTGTCGAGGGGCGAGCTGCTGGTCGCCTTCAGCCATCCGCTGTGCACTGACTGCCATACGGTGCTGGGTGAGCTTGCGTCCGGCTCCGTGCCGTGGGTCAGCATCGACGTGCGTGATCGGCCAGACCTGGCGCGCAAGTATGGTGTCGCGCTGGTTCCGATGGTGGTGCGGGTGGCCGCCGACGGGCGCGTGCTGCAGCAGGTCGCCGGGTAAGGCCCCCCGACCTGCTCGGACTGCCATCGGTCGTCGCCTTCGCGCATCATGGGATCCATGAGTCACGTCATCCGTTTCGCCGATCCGGATCGGGATGCCGGCGCAATTTCGGCGATCTACCGGCCGGCCGTCGAGGAGACCGTCGCCACGTTCGAGGAGGTCCCGCCCAGTGCAGCCGATTTCGCCGGACGCATCCGCAGCATCCAGGCTTGGACCCCCTGGCTCGTGGTCGAGGACGTCGCGAGCCACGAGGTGGTCGGCTATGCCTACGCCAGTCGCCACCGTGAGCGCGCCGGCTATCGCTGGTCAGTGGACGTGTCCGCCTACATCGCACCCGCGCACCGCGGGCATGGCCTCGGCCGACTCCTGTACGACGCGCTGCTGGCGATCCTCCGACGGCAGGGATTCGTGAACGTCTACGCGGGGATCGCGCCACCGAACCCGGCGAGCGTCGCGCTCCACCAGGCGATCGGCATGCTCCCAATCGGCGTCTACGAGCGCGTCGGCTATAAGTTCGGGACGTGGCACGACGTCGCGTGGTACGGCATGCGGCTGGTCGACCCGCCCGCGGAGCCTGCGGATCCGATCCCGATCGCCGATCTGCCGCCCGACCCGGGGGCTTGACTCTCGACCTATCCAAGGCCGCATGCTGAGCCGCCTGACGCACATCGGCGGGCGATGGACGCTCGCCCCGCATCGGCCTAGGCTGCGCACTACCTTGAGCACCATCCGCTACTCCCGATGGGACGGCAGCCAGCAGCTGCCCGCGTTCGACGCGGACGACGTGCTCGATGCGCTCTCCGACGACATCCTGGCCGAGGGGGACATTCGCCGGGCGCTGCAGAAACTCATGCAGCGGGGCCTGCGGGGCACCCGCGGAGGCGACATTCCGGGCCTTCGCAAGATCATGGAGCGGCTGCGCGCGCGACGACAGGCGGAGCTCGAGCAGGCGAACCTCGACGGGGTGCTCGAGAAGGTCAACCAGCGGCTCGAGGAGATTCTCGAGACGGAGCGCCAGGGGATCGGGGAGCGGGTGCGACAGGCCGAGCAACGCGCCCTCGATGCGCCGCCCGGGGACGAGCATGACCAGGCGCGCATGGCCGAGCAGGTGACGCGACGCACGGCTCGCCAGCGGGAGCACCGACTCGATGCGCTCCCGCCAAATCTCGCCGGCCGCCTGCATGGGCTGTCCGACTACGAGTTCATGGACGATGTCGCGCGGGACGCCTTCGCCGCCCTGACCGACGAGCTGCGCGGCCAGGTGCTGCAGACCTACTTCCAGGGCCTGAAGGAAGGGGTGGAGCGGGTCACACCCGAGGACCTCGGCGGCATCCGCGAGATGGTCCGTGACCTGAACCAACTTCTCGAGAAGCACGCCAGCGGGGCCGATACCACCGACGACTTCGCGTCATTCATGGGGCGCCACGGGGGCTATTTCCCTCCAGGCATCGGGAGCGTGGACGAGCTGATCGAGCACCTGCACCGTCAGGCGTCGCAGATGGCATCGCTGCTGAACAGCATGTCGTCGGAGATGCGCGACGGGCTTCGGTCGATGATGGACGACCTGTTGCGTGATGATCGGCTGCAGATCGACATGGCACGCCTGGCAGGCAACCTTCAGATGGCCCGACCCGACCTGCCGTTCGGTGAGCCGTATCCCTTCGAGGGTGATGAGCCGATGGGGCTCGCCGATGCGCTCGGGGCCATCGATCGGCAGCAGCAGTACGACGCGATGGAGGAGGCGCTCGGCGCAGCCCGCGACCCAGACGCCCTCGATCGCGTCGATGCCGATGCGCTGCGCGACCTGGCCGGCGACGATGCGATCGACGACCTCGATCAGCTGCGCGAGCTGACCCGCGCGCTCACCGAGGCCGGCTACCTCGACCGCGAGGGCGGCAGGCTCGACCTCACCCCTCGGGCGGCGCGCAAGCTCGGGATGCGCGCGCTGACCGATATCTTCAGCCGCCTGCGCCGCGACGGATTCGGATCGCACGCCCTGCCACGCGCCGGGCGCGGCGGCGAACCGACGGAAGAGACGAAGCCCTACGAGTTTGGGGATGCCTTCGCGGTCGACATCAACCGCACCCTGTTCAACGCCATGGCCCGCGGCGGTCCGGGCACGCCGGTGGTCATCGGGCCGCAGGACTTCGAGGTCGCTCGATCGGAGGAGACGACGGTAAGCAGCACGGTGCTCCTGCTCGACATGAGCCGCTCGATGCTGCTGCGCGGGTGTTCATCGGCGGCCAAGAAGGTCGCCATGGCGCTCCACACCCTGATCCACACCAGGTACCCACGTGACCGGCTGTTCGTCGTCGGGTTCGCGTACTACGCCCGTCAGCTGAAGCCCGAATCGATCCCCACCCTGTCGCCGTACGAGTTCGAGTACGGGACGAACCTCCAGCATGCCCTGATCATCGCGCGGCAGCTTCTCGGACGGTCGACGGGAGGCAACAAGGAGATCGTCGTCATCACCGATGGGGAGCCCACTGCCCACATCGAGGCGGGCCAGGTCGAGTTCGCCTACCCGCCGACCCTGCGCACCGTGCAGTCCACGCTGCGCGAGGTGGGCCGTTGCACGCGCGAGGGCATCGTGATCAACACCTTCATGCTCGAGCGCTCCCGATACCTGTCCGAGTTCGTCGACCTGATGTCACGCATCAATCGCGGTCGTGCCTTCTATGTCGAGCCAGAGCACCTCGGAGAGTACGTGCTGGTCGACTACGTGAACAAGAAGACCAAGCGCGTGGCCTGACGCCGCTACCGGGTCTGGCTCCGCGGACCAGGGCATGGATCCCCTGCGGGCTGATTCGCTCCGATCGCTCGCGCGCGCCGCGACCTAGCGGCCTCGAGCCTGACCCTTCCGCTCGTTGCCGCGCTTGAACTGGCCCGTTGCACGTGCCATGAGCTGCTGCGCCGCCGCCTCTTCGGCCGCCGCGACGCGGTCGCTGAAGCGGATCGCTGTCTTGCCACGGATCAGAGTGACCGGCGCGCCGTGGTACATGACCACGATGGTCCCGTCCGCGCGGCGGGTCCAGCTGAATGGCTGATGGGCCAGTGGATCGGGTCGCGGCATTCACGAACCATACGGCGCCGATCCTTTCCAGTCACCACCTCACGCGGAGTGTGCAAGTCACTTGCACACCCCCATCCTCGGCGGCCGCCCTTACCGGCCCCTTACGAACGGCTTACCGCGCCCCCGAGTGCGAAGATGGGCGCATGAAGATCGGCGTCCAGCTTCCCGAGGTTGAACGGGAGGTCCCGTGGAAGGAGATGCGTTCCATGGCCGAGGCGGCCGAGCGCATCGGCCTGGATTCGGTCTGGGTCGGCGACCATCTCCTGTACCGGGATGATGGCAAGCCGCCCCGCGGCCCGTGGGAGGCCTGGTCGCAGCTGGCGGCCATCGCCTCCATCACCGAGAGAGTCGAATTGGGTCCGCTCGTCGCGTCGACCAGCTTCCACAACCCGGCCATGCTGGCCAAGAAGGCGGCGACGGTGGATGAGATCTCCGGTGGTCGGCTCATCCTCGGGCTCGGGGCCGGCTGGAACGAGGCGGAATACTCCGCATTCGGGTTCCCGTTCGATCACCGCGTCAGCCGCTTCGAGGAGGCCTTCACCATCATCCGCGAGCTGTTGGCGACCGGCCACAGCAATCTGCAGGGCACCTACGTCTCCGTGGACCACGCCGAGCTGCTTCCACGCGGACCGCGCCAGGCGGGTCCGCCGCTCATGATCGGGTCGATCGGGGAGCGGATGCTGCGGATCACCCTGCCCCATGTGACCGCCTGGAACGCGTGGTGCTCATGGTTCGGGAACAGCGTGGCGGGGTACCTGCCGCTGCGCACGAAGATCGACGACGCTTGTCGCGCCGTCGGCAAGGATCCCGCCGGGGTCGAACGCACGCTGGCGCTGGTCGTTGCCTACCCCGGTGCGCTCGGTCGCGGGTCTGCCGTCTCGGAGCAGCCATTCGAGCCGATCTCGGGTGATCCCGCCATCCTTGCCGCGACGCTCGGCGAGTTTCAGGCGGCGGGTGTCTCGCACGTCCAGCTCGTCCTCGACCCGATCACCCTCGACACGATCGAGGCGCTGGAGCCCGCACTGGCCCTCATGCCCGGCCGCTGAGGCCGGCGCGGCCAAGGCCGGCGCGGCCAAGGCCGGCACGGCTGATACCATCGCCCGCATGAACGCTGGGGCCGATGCCGATCCGACCCATCTACCGGTCGGCCGCTCCGGGAGGCTCGAGGCCGCGGCGCTCGAGGCCGGCGGCGATCACGCCGTTCTCGTGCGCGAGACGGGGACTCAGGCGCGGCATCGTGCCCTGATCACCACCGACAAGCTCTCCACCGGGGAGCGACTCGTCGTCATGCCTCTCGACGACGAAGTGGACGTGCGGGTCGATGGCGACGCGCTCGCTATCTGGCTGGGCCGTGGCCTGACGGGCGATGTGCCTCCCCAGGAGCGGGTCGTGAGCCCAACCCACGTTCCGCCGTGGGCGAGCATCGCCGGCGGCACGCTGCTGATCGTCGTCCTGCTGTTCGCCGTCATCGGGTCGGCGGTGGTCTTCACCTGGCTCAGCAGGCTGCTGACGTGAGTGACTCCCGCATCGTGCCCCCGTCGACGGGCATCGCCGCCATGCGCATCGGTGTCGAGTTCGGCGGGCCCGACGGCTTCGCCGATTCGTTCGCCAGTGCGCTGGACCGCAGCGGCGGCCTCGGAGCCACCATGGTCGTGCTGCTCGACCGAGGAGATCTGGGTATCCACCTGCCGCGCGAGGACGGTCCGTGCTGGAACTCCGTGCCGCTCTTCCACCTGCACAGCGGACAGCAGCCAACCGACGAGGATTGGGCGAGCACCACGACGATCCTCGAAAAGCTCGAGAGGTACCGATAGCCCGTGCGGATCTACATCTCGGTCGACATGGAGGGCCTGGCGGGCGTCGCGCATCCCCACCAGGTCTCGTTCGGCCCGACCAACCCGGACCGCACCGAGTACGACCGCAGCCGCGCGCTGATGGCTGGTGAGACCAACGCCGCCATTGACGCCGCCTTCGAGCACGGCGCACTCGACGTGGTCGTCAACGACAGCCATTGGCTGATGCGCAACTTGCGCGCCGAGGACCTCCGGGACCGCGCCTCGCTCATCATCGGCGACAAGCCGCTGTCGATGACCCAGGGCATCGGCGAGGAGGGCGCCCCGGGGTTCGATGCCGCGGCGTTCATCGGCTATCACGCAGGCGCAGGCCACGCCACCGGGGTCATCGCGCACACGTTCTCCTCGGCGACGGTCGTCGAGATGCGGGCCAACGGGATCGCCCACAACGAGGCCGGCCTCAACGCCATCCGGCTCGGGCACCATGGCGTGCCGGTCGTGCTGGTGGCGGGCGACGACGCGCTCGCGGCCGAGGTTGAGGCGCTGCTGCCATGGGCCGAGCGCGTCGTCGTGAAGCGCGGGCTCGGCTCGAACCTGACGGACTCACGCAGCCCGGCCGAAGCGCAGGCCCTGATCCGCGACGGAATGGCCCGAGCTCTCGGTCGATTGGGGGACATGCGCGTCTACCAACCGAGTCTGCCGATTGCCGGCGAGATCGACTTCCGCGTGCCGGTGATGGCCGACTACGCCGCCGTCCTGCCGGGAGTGCACCGCACGGCCGCGAAGACCGTCGCATTCGAGTCTCCCGATGGTGACGCCTACTACCGGACCAACCTCGCGCTCCTCCGTCTCGCCTCCGTGCCGGCGGTCTAGGGAAGCGGCTGTCTGATGCTCGACGCGGAACGCACCCGCCTTCGCATGCTGATGGGTCACTTTGCCACCGTCGTCACGGTCGTCGCCGCTCGCCACGGTCCGCTGCTGGCCGGGATGACCGCCAATGCGATCGCCACCATCAGCGTCGATCCTCCGGTCCTCATGGCCAGCATCGCGCGCAAGGCCGAGACGCACACGGCGATCATCGGCAGCCATGCCTTCAGCGTCAGCGTCCTGGCTGATGACCAGCAGTCGCTCGCGGAGTGTTTCGCGCAGCCGATCACCGCGACGAAGCTCATCGGCTTCTGCGGCGCGGCGTGGGAGGAGGCCGAGACCGGGTCGCCAGTTCTTGACGGGGCACTCGCGTACTTCGACTGCCGACTCACCGAGAGCCACGCGATGGGCGACCACACCCTGTTCCTCGGGGAGATCGTCGCCGCCGGTTATCGGGAGGATGCCCAGCCGCTTCTCTGGTACGGCTCGCGCTACCGTCGGCTCGCGCCGGAGCAGTGACCAGGGCCAGATCCGTTCAATCGCCCATCGCCCGACGTCGATCGCCCAGGATCTGGCCGGCCGCCAGGCGTCCCGGCGCCCCCATCACGCAGCCTCCGGGATGAGTTCCCGAGCCGCACTGGTAATACCCGGCGATGGGGGTGCGGTACTGGGACCAGCCGGGCGCCGGACGAAAGAAGAACATCTGGGGCGCCAGGAACTCGCCGGCGAAGATGTTGCCTTCCGATAGGCCCACGGTGCGCTCGATGTCGAGGGGCGTCTGCACCTCGCGCTGCAGCACCACCTCGCCGAAGCCGGGGAAAAAGCGCTCGAGGACGGCCTGGACCCGATCCGCCATCTTCTCCCGCTCCGCGTCCCAGTCGCTCTCGCGCAGCCGGTACGGCGTGTACTGCACGAAGCACGACAGCACGTGCTTGCCGGGCGGCGCCATGTCGGGGTCGATGGTCGACTGGATGGCGCCGTCGATGTAGGGCTCGTCGCTGTACCAGCCGTATTTCGCGTCGTCGAAGGCGTGCTCGAGATAGTCGATCGATGGGCCGATGTTCATGAACCCGCGGTAGAGGTCCGGCTGGGCGCCGAGGACCGGGTGGGCGGGCAGCGCGTCGAGGGCGAAGTTCACTTTCGAGCTGACTCCCTGGAACTTGAGACGGCGGATGTCCTCGACGAGGTCGTCGGGCAGCTCCCGTGGGTCCATGAGCTCCAGGAAGGTGCGGCGCGGGTCGAGGGCGCTGACCACGGTGTCGGCCAGGATCTCGGTGCCGTCGGCCAGTGCGACGCCGGTCGCCTCACCGTCGCGCGTCAGCACGCGCTCGACCGCGGACTCGAGGCGGATCTCGGCCCCGAAGGACTGCGCGGCGCGGGCCAGCACCTGCGTGAAGCCACCGTTACCGCCCTTGTGGAACGCCCACGAGCCGAACTCGCCGTCGTGCTCGCCGAGCGAATGGAAGAGGAGCACCAGGCCGCTGCCCTGGGATCTCGGGCCGAGCTTGGAGCCGATGATTGACGACGAGGCCAGGTAGCCCTTCAGCAGGGGCGATTCGATGTAGTGGTCCAGGAAGTCGGCGGCGCTGCCGGTGAGCAGTCGCACCGCGTTGTGCAGGGTGCGCTTGTCCAGGTCCCGGAGCCGCGAGCCGAGCGCGGCCATCGCCAGCAGCTCCTCGGGATCGTCGCTGAAGGGGTCGGGCGGCACGGTGTCGAGGAGCGGCTTGATCGCCTGGCAGACGCGGTCGAGGTCGTGGCTGTACTGCTCGTAGCCGTCGGCGTCGTGGGGCGAGAGGCGCGCGATCTCGCGCAGCGTCTGGTCGTGGTCGCGGTTGAAGAGCAGGTGCTCGCCGTTCTCGCCCGGCGCGAATCGGGTCGACATCAAGAGCGGCATGAAGCCGTGCTTCGTGAGCTCCAGCTCGTGGATGATCTGCGGCCGCAGCAGCGAGAGCGCGTAGCTGAAGGTGGTGAACGAGTAGCCGGGACGCAGCTCCTCGGTGATGGCCGCGCCACCCACCAGATGCCGGCGCTCCAGGATGAGGGTCTTCAAGCCGGCTTTCGCAAGGTAGGCGCCGTTGACGAGGCCGTTGTGGCCCCCGCCAATCACGATCGCGTCGTAGCGGTCCATCGTCATCGGTCCTTCAGGCTCATCTTGCGCTCGGGGTTGTAGAGCGGCAGCCGCGCAACGTGCGCCGCCACCTGCTGGTAGTGGTGGTCCACCGTGAACTCGAGGAACACGCGGGTTCCGGACG
>JBDSJJ010000118.1:0-6054 GCA_039917415.1 Candidatus Limnocylindria bacterium
GTCCCGCTTCGCGGCTTCTATCTCGGCATGCTGTTCCTGCTCTACCTGCCGATCGCGATCCTCTTCGTCTTCTCGTTCAACGCGGGCACGACGCTGCGCTTCCCGATCGAGGCGCTCACGCTCGACTGGTACGCCGCGGTCATCGGCAACGGGCCGATGCTGGCGGCCGCGCGCAACAGCCTGCTCGTGGGCGCCGGGTCAGCCACGGCCGCGACGTTCATCGGCCTGATGGTGGCGACCGCGGTGCTCCGCTTCCGCTTCCGCGGCCGCGCCGCACTGCTGGCGCTGGCGGGTCTGCCACTTATCGTGCCGTTCGTGGTCATGGGGGTCGCCTTCTTCCTGCTCTTCGTCGCGGTGGACCTGCCGCGCTCGCTGCTGAGCGTCGCCATCGGCCACACCATCATCGCCACGCCGTACGCGACCCTCATCCAGCTGGCTCGCCTGTCAGGACTTGATCCGGCGCTCGAGGATGCGGCCATGGACCTCGGTGCGACCTATCCGGCGACCCTCCGACGCGTTGTCCTGCCGCTGATGGGACCAACCGTGGTGGCGGCGTGGCTGACGAGCTTCATCGTCTCGTTCGATGAGATCGCGGTCGCGATCTTCCTGGTTGGCGGCGATCCGACGTTTCCCGTGTTTCTCTACGGCCAGGTTCGCTTCGCCCAGCGACTCCCGGTCCTGATCGCGATGGCCGTGCTCCTCATGTTCGGCACCGTGGCCCTCACGCTCGTGGCCCTGCGCCTGCGCGCGAAGGACTGAGATGACCGACTCCGACCTTCACAACGTCGACGCCTGGCGCGGACCGAACGCATCCCAGGCCTCAGGCATGACCCTCGCCGCCGCTCGCCGTGCGATTGAAGCGGTGGAGAGGCTCGCCACCGAGATGCGGGTGGCCATGAGCGTGGCGATCGTGGACAGCGGTGACCAGCTCGTGGCATTCGCGCGGATGGACGCCGCCGACCTCGTGGGGATCGACCTGGCGCGCGCCAAGGCGTTCACGGCGCTGGTCAACCGGATGCCGACGCGCGACCTCGCGCCCCTGGTCCAACCCGGAGCCGAGTTCTACGGCTACGACTCGCTGGCGGCGGGCCGCATGGTCGTCTTCGCCGGAGGGATGCCGATCGAGCGCGGCGGCGTGCTCATCGGCGCCATCGGTGTCAGCGGTGGGAGCTCAGGCGAGGATCAGCGCGCCGCGGAGGCCGGAGTCGCCGCGGTCGGTTGAGCCCGCCTGGCGTGCGGGTGGGTTGATGCCACCGCCGACAGGAGGTCCTTGGATGCGGCGGCCACCGCCACCACAGCCTCGGAAAAGGCCCGTTCGTTCGCGGCTGATGGCGAGCGGTAGCCACTCACCTTGCGGACGTACTGCAGCGCGGCGGCGGCAATCTCTTCGTCAGTTGCCGGCACGGCGCCGGTCCTCAGGGTCTTGATGCTTCGACACATGGCGGAAGTCTACGCCCCGACGAGAAGCTCTTCGAGCGACCCGATGACTCTGTCGGCAGCCGAGACGTCGGTCTCGGCGAACTGCGGCACGCCGATGCACGCCAGCCCCGCCGCCTTCGCCGCCGCGACCCCGGAGGCCGAGTCCTCGAGCGCGATCGTGTCGCGGGGCGACACGCCGAGGCGCTCGCAGGCCAGGAGGTAGATGTCGGGATCGGGCTTGGCGTGCTCGACATCGTCAGAGGTGACGATCGCGTCGAAGGCCTCGGTCAGGCCGGCACTGGTCAGCGCAGAGTCCACGAGACGACGGGGTGAGTTCGACGCAAGGCCGAGCCGCACGTGGTCGAGCGCCCTCAGCCGCTCGACCAGTTCGACCGCGCCGGGGCGGGCATCGACCGCTCGCTTCACGCGCTCGTGCATGAGCTCGATCATCTCGTCGACTAGCTCGAGGCCCCGCTCCTCCGACCGGCCGAGCCGCTTCGCGAAGTACGCCCCGGTGATGGCGCGATTGGTGCCGATGACGGCGAGCTTGTCGTCCCACGTGAACTCGTCCCCGTGTCTCGCGAAGAGCTCGACTTCCGACTCGTGCCACAGGGTCTCGGTGTCGAGCAGAAGCCCGTCCATGTCGAACACGACGGCCCGATACCGGCCCGAGAGGGGCATCAGCCCCGCGCCGCGAACAGTGATCCGCCGCGGTCGGCGAGCGCGCGCAGAAGCGGCGTGATCCGGTAGCGCCCATCGGGAACGGACGCGTGGAGTGCCTCGAGCGTGTTGACGACCGACGACAGGCCGATGCGCTCGCCCCAGCCCAGCGGGCCGTCGGGCCAATTCGTCGCGAGCTGCATGGCGGTGTCGATGGCCTCGGGCGAGGCAACGCCGTCGGCGACCGCGGATGCGGCCTCGTTGACGATGACGGCCAGGATGCGCGCCTCGATCTGCGCCGGGTCGAGCTCAGCAATGCGCGGCCCGCCGGCAGCGACCGGAGCCAGGGCCGTCCACGGCGCGCCGCGCACGCCATCGGCCTCGTAGTCGTAATAGCCGGCGCCCGTCTTGCGGCCCAGCCGGCCCGCGTCCGCCACGCGACGCTGGACCAGGCACGGGCGGAAGCGAGGATCGCCGTAAAAGCCCTCAAAGATCGCCGTGCCCGCCGCCAGGTTCACGTCGGTCCCGACCACGTCCGCCAGCTCGAACGGCCCGAGGCGGAACCCGATGCCGCGCATGGCATCGTCGATGGCCGCCACATCGGCGACTCCGGACTCGAGAATACGGAACGCCTCGAGGTAGTACGCGCGCTGCACGCGGTTGACGATGAAGCCGGGAGCGTCCGCGGACACGACCGGCGTCTTCCCGAGCAGGTGCGCCAGGAGCGTGATGTCGTCGGCGACGGTCGGGTCGGTCATCGGCCCGGAAATGACCTCGACCAGCGCCATGAGCGGGACCGGGTTGAAGAAGTGCATGCCGATCACCCGCTCCGGGCGCGTCGTGGCACTCGCGATCCGGACCACCGGCAGCGAGCTCGTGTTCGTGGCGAGGATCGTCGTCGCCGATCCGACCGCGTCCAGGCGCCGAAACGCGTCCCGCTTGAGCTCGAGATCCTCGGGAATCGCCTCGATCACCACGTCGGCCGCCGCGAGACCCTCGAGCAGGGACGAGGGCTGGAGGCGCGCGAATGCCGACGCGCGTTGCGCCTCGGTCAGCTGACCCTTCTCCACCTTGCGCGCCAGGAACCCCCCGATCCGCTCGAGTGCCCGCTCGGTCGCGCCTCCCAGGGGATCGTGGATCAGGACGTCCAGGCCGGCTTCGGCCGCCACCTGGGCGATGCCGGCGCCCATGGTCCCGGCGCCGAGCACGCCGATCGTGCGGATCTCGTTCACCGGCCGCCGAACTCCGGCTCGCGCTTTTCCGCGAAGGCGGCAACGCCCTCCGCGTGATCCTGCCCGCGCCCGGCGACCTCCTGCAGCGCGGCCTCCGCATCGAGACTCGCGGTCAGCGTGTCGTCCTCGGCGGCATTCACCAGCCGCTTCGTGAGGCCGATGGCGCCCGTGGGGCCCGAGGCCAGCCGCTCAGCGAAAGCTCGCGTCGCATCCGCGAGCTGGTCGGGTTGCGCGACGGCCGCCACCAGCCCGGCGGCCAGGGCCTCCTCGGCACCCAGCGCCCGCTCTCCAAGCAAGATCTCGAGAGCCCGGTGCCGGCCGAGCGCGCGAACCAGGGTGCGGGTCAGCCCGGAGTCCGGCACGAGTGCAATGCGGTGGAAAGCCGGCACGAAGCGCGCCTCCGCCGATGCAACGACGAGATCCGCGGCGAACGCGAGGCTCACCCCGGCACCGGCCGCGACGCCGTTGACCGATGCGATCACAGGCTTCGGGATGGAACGCATGGCCTCGATCAACGGGTGATACTCCGTGCTGAGGACCCGGCGGAACTCCCGCTCGCCGCTGCCGCCGCGCAAGTCGGCACCGCTGCAGAACCCACGCCCGGCGCCGGTCAGCACGATGGCCCGCACGTCGTCGTTGCGACCGAGCTGCTTGAAAGCCGCCGACAGCTCGCGCCGCATGGTCGCGTTGAGCGCGTTCAGCGCATCAGGACGGTTGAGGGTGATGGTGACGACGCTGCCGGCGGATGCGACCAGGATCGTCTCGTATGTCTGCTCAGGCACGGCGCCGATTGTAGCCGCGGGCACGCGAACGCCAGACGCCGAGTGCGCCGGGCGTTCGTCCCTGGAGCTGGCGGTCAGGTCGAGGTGCGGTTCCGCTTGGTCATCGTGTTCCACAGGAATACGACGATGATCGCGCCAACGATGGCGGCCAGGATCGTGCCGACGTTGATGCCGGTGATCCAATCTTCGCCGCCGGTCAGGACTCCGAGCAGGAAGCCGCCGACCATGGCGCCCACGATGCCGGCGATGATGCCGCCAAGCACGCCATAGCCCTCGTCGCCGGGCATGACCTTACTGGCCACCCACCCTGCGATGGCCCCGACGATCAACCACGAAAGAATGCCCATGCACCCATCCTCCGTTTTCTGCTGAGTTTTGATGCTCGAGCGATGGCCCGAACCTCCGCACCCTACTGCATGAATCCTGCCTGCGGACCGGTGTGCGCGCGTGTTCAGCGCAGGAGCGTGAAGAAGCTCCCCACGTCCGCCATCCCGGCTGACTCGTACAGGCGGTGCGCGACCGCGCGCTGGTGGCCGGATTCGAGCGCAGCGGCGTAGGCACCGCGACGGATCGACTCCGCGAACGCGGCATCGAGAAGGGCCGCGCCGATGTCGCGGCCGCGTGCCGACTCGGTCACGATGAGATCCGGGATCCATGCCTGCGGCGCGGTCGTGAAGAACGGATGGCGCATCTCGAGGCTGACGAAACCGACGGGCCGATCCTCCAACGTCGCGAGCAGCGAACCGGTGTCCTCGCGCGCGACGTGGGCCGCGTACGTCCGCCGCAGCGCCGGGAGACGCTCCTCGGCCGGCGATGGGCGTCCCAGCTCGGCGAGGAGGCGGGTCACGGCCTCGAAGTCGGCATCATCATCGACGATCGCGCGAACGGCGACTCCGTCGCCGGGCTGAATGCCGCGGGCGCGGATCGGGCCGATCTCGAAGTACTTGCCCATGTCCGCGAAGCCCATGGCCTCGTACAGGCCGCGGGCCGCCGTCCGATCAGTGCCCACCTCGAGCATGACCTGGTGCCCGCCGCGAAGCCTCCACTCGGCGATGGCCGAAGCGAGCAGCGCCCGTCCGATGCCCCGCCCGCGGAACCGCTCGCGCACAGCGAGGTCGCTGACCCAGCCCTCGAAGGTCGCATGGTTGAGCCGTCGTCGGAACGCGAAGCCGATGAGTCCCGCGGGCGCTCCATCGGCGATGGCGAGGAACGGTGCGGCATCGACGTCACTCACCAATGCGTCGAACTGGTCCCGATGGGGCGTCGAATCGATGTCCGGCAGATCGTGCAGCTCGCGGACGAGCGCCAGCGCATCGGCCAGGTCGTCGCGGCCAATGGGGCGAATCTCGACGCCCGCGGGTCGGGGCACGGCGAGGCCACCGACCGCATGATCGGGGTTGCCGAGATTCATCGGCCGCTGAAGTCGGGCGTCCGCTTCTCGAGGAAGGCGGCCATGCCCTCCTTCTGGTCCTCGCTCGCGAAGAGCAGGTAGAAGAGCCGGCGCTCGTGGGCGAGCGCATCGGTCAGGCTCATTTCGAAGGCAGCGTTCACGGCCTCCTTGGCGACGCGGAGCGCGATCGGCGACTTGGTGGCCATCTTCGCGGCGAGCGCCAGCGCATCCTCGACGACCAGCTCGTCCTGGGTCACCCGCGCAACGAGGCCGGCACGCTCCGCCTCCGCGGCCGTGATCGGTTCGCCCGCCAGGACCATCTCCATCGCCTTGCTTTTGCCGACGGCGCGGGTAAGCCGCTGCGTGCCCCCGGCACCGGGAATGACGCCGATGCCGATCTCGGGCTGGCCGAACTTCGCGCCCTCCCCCGCCACGATGAGGTCCAGGGTCATGGCCAGCTCGCAGCCCCCACCGAGCGCCCAGCCGTTCACGGCGGCGATCACCGGCTTGGTGATCCGCCGGATGCGGTCCCATTGGCCGATGCGGTTGGTGAGGAGCATCTCGATCGGCG